>JBDHSN010000133.1:0-9700 GCA_039808105.1 Rhodospirillales bacterium | reverse complement strand
GGCAGGCGGTGTCGGCGCGATCCGGAAGCAGGCGGACCGCTACTGCGGGCATTCCCCATCGACCAGCATGATCTGCAGACGCTTCGGGCCATGCGCGCCCAGCAGCAGCGTCTGCTCGATGTCCGCGGTGCGCGAGGGACCGGTGATCCAGTTCACCACCCGCGGCATCCTGCCGTTGCCCAGCTTGCCGCGCAAGCGTTGCCACGCTTCCTCGTAGCTGCCGACCACGCGCGCGCTCGGCAGCACCACCAGATGCGCCTCCGGCAGGAAGTTCAGCGTCGTCGGGCTCTTTGGTCCCGACAGCAGAATCAGCGTACCGGTCTCGGCAACGCCGGCGAACGCACTGGTGACGGAGGCGGTATCGGTGTCCACCGCAGCCCCGGTCGCGGTCTCCAGCAGCGGCTCGCTGCTCCACGGCACCGCTTGCATCACCTCGTCGTCACCAATCCGCACGACCGACGGCATGTTGGCCGCGCGCAGATAGGTGACAACCGCGTTCGGCACTTCGTCCAGCCCGGCCAAGCGGACCACCGTCGCCTGGACCCGCTCGGCCTCGAAGATGAACCGCTCGATTCGCTCCGCCGGCGAGGGTTGCCCGCGCATCGGGACGATGTTGCTGCGCGGCTCGCTGAGTCGCCGTTGCAATGCCGCCGCGTCCGCCTCGGGCAACCGGTCGCGGCCAAGAGCGGCGCGGACCGCCGCCAGCATCTCGCTGCGCCGCTCGGTCATTGCCGCCGTCCTCCGCGCGCTGCCCACATTTCCTGGAAGGTGAACCCCTGCGGCGCCGGCAGGTCGCGGGCACCGGTCCAACCCGACGCCATCGGCAGCCAGCGGAAGCGCCCGCGCTTGCGGCCGATGATGGCAAGCGCGGCGACTCCGATCTGCATCGCCGCCTGATAGAGCGCTGGCCGCCGCGCCAGAAACGCCCAGGCGGCGAGGCCCCAGCGCACCGGCTTGGCCGTCAGCTTCTCCTCGAACTGCTGCTCGCGCAGCTTGCGCAGCATCCGCGGCAGCGGGATGCGCATCGGGCAGACCTCCTCGCAGCGGCCGCATAGCGTCGAGGCATTGGGCAGGTGGCCGGCCTCGTCGACGCCGATCAGGTTGGGGATCAGCACCGCCCCCATCGGCCCGGAATAGACCCAGCCGTAGGCATGGCCGCCGATGGCACCGTAGATCGGGCAGTGGTTGATGCAGGCGCCGCAGCGGATGCAGCGCAGCATCTCGCGGAACTCGTTGCCCAGCATCCGGGTGCGGCCGTTGTCGAGCAGCAGGACGTGGAACGCCGGCGGCCCGTCGAGGTCCTCCGGACGGCGCGCGCCGGTGGTAAAGGTGGTGTAGACGGACAGATCCTGGCCGGTTGCCGAGCGCGCCAGCAGCCGCAGGATGGTGGCAGCATCCTCCAGCGTCGGCACCACCTTCTCGATCGAGGCGATGACGATCTGCACCCGCGGCAGTGTCTGCGTCAGATCGCCGTTGCCCTCGTTGGTGACGAGCACGATCGAGCCGGTCTCGGCGATCAGCATGTTGGCGCCGGTGATGCCTACCTCGGCCTGCAGGAACTTGCGGCGCAGCACGGTCCGCGCCTCGTCCAGCATCACCCGCGGCTCATCCAGCGAACGGTCGGCGGGATACTCGGCGTGATGCTCGCGGAAAGAGTCGGCGACCTGCTCCTTCGAGAGGTGAATGGCCGGGGCGATGATGTGGCTCGGCGGCTCGTGGCGAAGCTGGATGATGTATTCGCCGAGGTCGGTCTCGATCGGCGCGACGCTGTGCTCCTCGAGGAATTCGTTGATGCCGATCTCCTCGCCGATCATCGACTTGCCCTTGGTGACGGTATGGGCGCCGCTCTCGCGGCAGATCGACAGCACCGTCTGCCGGGCGGACTCGGCATCGACGCACCAATGCACGCGTCCGCCGTTTTCCGTCACCTTCTCCTCGAAGCGCTCCAGGTAGAAGTCGAGATTCTCGAGGGTGTGGTTCTTGATCTCGCGAGCGGCATCGCGCAGCGAGTCGAATTCCGGCAGCCGGTCGATGGCAAGCCGGCGCTTGACCGGAAACCCTTGGCTGAACCGGGCGAGCGACGCCTGCAAGTTGACGTCGCCCATCGCCCGGTGCGCGTTGTCAGGAAAAACGCGTGCCGTCGATTGCATCTGGCCTCCCTCCCCGGCGTCACCCCCGCCGGGCGTGGTTTTCTTGTCAGCTTCTTGGTGCGCCGATCGGCGGTGTTTCTTCGAGATCGCCGGCCAGGACCTCCGCGACGTGGCGGACGCGCACGTGCGAGCCGCGGCGGGACAGCCGGCCAGCGATGTTGAGCAGGCAGCCGAGATCACCGCCGAGAAGCGTATCGGCGCCGGTGGCGAGAACCTCGTCGGCCTTGGCGTCGACCATCTTGCCGGAGATCTCGGGATACTTGACGCAGAACATGCCGCCGAAGCCGCAGCATGTATCGCGCATCTCCATCTCCTTCACCGTCAGACCGTCGATGCCGGACAGCAGGGCGCGTGGCTGTGGCCGCACCCCCAGTTCGCGCAGGCCCGAGCAGGAGTCGTGGTAGGTGACGGTGCCATCGTAGCGGCCGTCCACCCGCTCCACCTTCATCACTGTGGTCAGGAAGCTGGTCAGCTCCCAGGTGCGGCGGGTCAGGTCGGCGACCATGTCCGCCATGTCCGGTTCGTCGTCGAACAGTTCCGGATAGTGCGTCTTGATGGTGCCGGCACAGGACCCGGACGGCGCGACGACGTAATCCACGTTGGCAAAGGCCCTGATTACCCGCCGCGCCAGCGACTTGGCATCGGACCGGTCGCCGGAGTTCATCGCCGGCTGGCCGCAGCAAGTCTGCGCCGCCGGTACGACCACCTCGCAGCCGGCATCCTGCAGCAGCTTCACCGCGGCGAAGCCGACCGCCGGGCGCATGGTATCGACGAGACAGGTGACGAAGAGACCAACGGTCGGGTGCGGGGCAGACATGCGCACAACAATGGCCTCATCGCTACCGCTTGGCAAGCGAGCGATACGGGCTGTCGCGTCGTAAAACGCGCATTTTTACTAGGGATTTAGCTCGTCGCCGCGGCGCTGCGCGGCAGCAGCAGGAACCAGCGGCCACCCTGCTTCATCAGTCCCGCTCCGGCCGCGGCGGTGTCGTCCGAACCCCAGAACAGATCGCCGCGGATGGGACCCTTGATCGCGCCGCCGGTATCCTGTGCCACAACCAGACGCTGCAGCGGTGTGCCCCCGAGCAGCGGATCGGTCGTGTCGAGCCAGATCGGCACGCCGTAAGGCACGAATGATGGATCGACGGCGACGCTGCGGCCGGGGGTGAGCGGCACGCCCTGCGCACCGATGGGTCCTTCGCCGTCGATGCGGCGGAAGAAGACATAAGAGCCGTTCATCCGCATCAGCGCCGGCGCCTGCTGCGGGTGCAACCCGAGCCAGCTGCGGATCGCCTGCATCGACATCTGCTCCTGCGGGATCTCGCCGCGGCGGATCAGCTCGGCGCCGATCGGATAGTAGGCGTGGCCGTTCTTGCCGGCATAGCCGATGCGCACGATCGAGCCATCGGGCATCTGCACCTGGCCCGAGCCCTGGATGTGGAGAAAGAAGGCATCGACGGGATCATCGAGCCACAGCAGCTCCAGGCCACGGCCGGTCAGCGCGCCGGCCTCGATCTGCGCCCGGCTGGGCAGCGCCGTTCGCCCGCTCCCGGCGCCCGGCGGCGGCTGATAGACCGGCACCTGATAGCGCGCGGACGGCGTCCACGATCCGTGCAGCAGCGGCTCGTAGTAGCCGGTGAACAGGCCCTGCTCGGCGACACCGTTGCGCGCCCGGTAGGCCACAAACCATTGTTCGAAGAAGCGGCGGGCGGACCGATCGTCAAGGGTGACGAGGTAGCCGGCGGCGCAGAGCTGTTGCCAGTCGGCGATGCGGCCGAACTGCGGATAGATGCCCACCGGCGTCGCCGCGTCCTTGCGGATCAGCTTGGCACACGAGCGCTGCAGGGCGGCAAGTGCGCCGGCGTGATTGTCCGCTGCCCATCCCGGCAGACTGTTGAAGCCGACAGGAACGAGGTTGAGAGTGGCGGGGCCGGACGGCGGAGCGGGCGGCGCCGGCGGCGGGTAGCGGCCGGACGAGCCCGACGAACACGCTGCCACCAGCAGCAGTACGGCGGCAGCCAGCAGCGATCGGATCGGAAAGGCGGAAAGGCGGCGGCGGGCCGGTCGCGGCACCATGGTCTTCTCGCTCGGCGGAACGCTGGCTGAGCTGCGAGAATGCGGTACCGGCGCGCCGACGCCAACGCCGATCGCCGTCAGTCGCACCAAGTCGTTGCCGGAGAATGCAGCAGCGCCGTCAGCCGGGACGTCGGCCGCCCCCGCGGCCAGCGCCGTTGCGAACAGCGATTCGCCGTCAGTCGGCGGTGCCGGTCGCCACCAGCGCCCAGTTCGGATCGGGCGAGCGGGTATCGCGGGCGAAGGTCCAGAAGTCGGTGACCTCGGTCACCTGGGTCGGGCTTCCTTCGATGACCAACCCGCCGGCGTCGTAGAGCGCGGAGATCTGCTCGGTGACGAACTTCACGGCGACATGCGACGTGCGCCCCGCCATGTACGCCTCGGTGATGTCGGCCGCCTTCAAGGCAACCAGCTTGGTCTCCAGCCGCTGGCCGGCGGCCTGCCGCTGACGGATCGACTCGTCAAAGTTGCCGTAGACCTCCGGACTGAGCAGCGGCTTCAGCGCATCCCGGTCGCCGGCAGCGAAGGCATTGAGGATCAGCTCGAAGGCGATGCGGGCGCCGGAGACGAACTCCTGCGGATCGAAGCGCGGATCGGCAACGCCGATCTGGGTCAGCCCGACTTCCAGCGGGCCTTTCGGACCGGCGGCGACGGCCGGCTTGTCGGCCGGCCGCGCGGCGTCAGCCGGCGGGCTATTGCGATCCGGCAGGTGGACCACCTTCTCGTCGGCGGGCTCCGACTTCGGCCGCGGGCTGAACGGGCCGGGACCGCGTCCCTGATGGCCGTCACGACGGCCGAGGACGTTGCGCAGGCGCAGGATCAGAAACCCTGCCACCAGAGCGAATAGAATGATATCGAGGAACTGAAAGCCTTCGCCCATCACCTCTGAGCACGCCTTTTGCGCGATAGACACCGGCGGGCTGCGGCCCGGACGCATCGAAGCTACCGGTTAACGGCCGCTCGGTCCAGTTGGGTTTGACCGCGCGGCAGACGATATACAGCGATGTAAGGTACGAAAGGGCACACGGCAAGCATGCGGTTCTTGATCACGGCAGCGGTTCTCGCCCTGCCGCTCCTCGACATCGCCTCCCTGATCGCCGTCGGCGGACGGATCGGCATCGGGCCGACCATCGCCGCGGTGCTGCTCTCCGGCGTCGCCGGCGGCATCCTGATGCGGGCGCAGGGTTTTACCCTCTTTCAGCAGGCGCGGGCGACGCTGGAGGCTGGACGATTCCCGGCGCGCGAGGTCTTCGACGGCGCCTGTGTGCTGGCGGGAGGCGCGCTGCTGATGCTGCCGGGGTTCGTCTCCGACGCACTCGGCCTGCTGCTGCTGACCCCGCCGGTACGCGGCCTGCTTCGCCGGCTGATCGGCGATGCCGCCCTGCGTTCCGGCCGGTTCGAGGTGTTCACCGTCGGGCCGGACGGAACTCCTCGCCGCGCCCCCGGCGCCGGCCCGACGATCGAGGGCGAGTATCACCCCGTCGAGGAGACACCACCGCTCATCCCGCCGCCCGCCGCCCCGGAGGACGCGGGCGAACGGCCCACCGGTGGCTCGTCACCCTGGCAGCGACCATGACGCTGCACGCATCGCCAGGCGGTACGGTTGTCCGGCCCGGCGATCCATGCTAGTCCCGCCGCATCAGGCAGATTGCGAACGGAACGACAGCAATGACCGAGTCTCCGACCGGCGACCGGCCGCAGGGCGGCAATGGCGGTGATGCCGCCGCCGAGCAGCGGCCGCCCCTGGTCATCAACGCCCAGTACGTCAAGGACCTGTCCTTCGAGGTCCCCGGCGCGCCCGCCATCTTTACCCAGCTGCAGCAGCGACCGCCGGACATTTCGATCAAGGTGGACGTGCAGGCGCGGCCGCTCGATACCGACATCTACGAGGTGGTCCTGGAGACCCGGGCCGACTGCAAGTCGGGCGACCACGTGGCCTTCATCCTCGAGCTCGCCTATGCCGGCGTCTTCACCCTCAACGTCCCGCCGCAGGACGTGCGGCCCGTGCTGCTGATTGAATGCCCGCGCATGCTGTTCCCGTTCGCCCGCCAGATCCTGTCGTCGACGACGCTGAACGGTGGCTTCCTGCCGTTGATGCTGGGCCCGGTGGACTTTGCCGCCCTCTACCAG
The DNA here is from genome assembly GCA_039808105.1 of Rhodospirillales bacterium. GTDB lineage: Bacteria > Pseudomonadota > Alphaproteobacteria > Rhodospirillales > Defluviicoccaceae > Defluviicoccus. The sequence continues at coordinate 3,347 of JBDHSN010000133.1, read as the reverse complement.
CGGCACCTGCAGGAAGAAGGCAGCGGCCTGCCGGAAGCCGGCACCATGCTCACCTGAAGCGGGCCGGCGCTATCCGGCGGCCTTCACCGGTGCCGCCGGCTCTGCTTCGGCGGTGCGCCACAGCGGCTCGGTGATGCTGGCAAGAAACGCGTCGTGCGCCGCCGCCTCTGCCGCGCTGGGCGGCGTCAGTCTCGGCGTCCAGCCGGAAGCATCGATGCCGGACAGCCGGCGGGCGGGGATGGCGACGAACGACAGCCCCGGCTCCCGGCCGCCGCAGAGCTCCAGGTAGACGCTTGCCAGCAGCCGGGCGTCCTTCAGCGCGCCGTGCAGGCTGCGATCACTGAGATCAATCAGGTAGCGGCGGCAGAGGGCATCGAGGCTCGCGGGAGCACCCGGAAACTTGCACCGCGCCATCTCGACGGTATCGATGCAACGCTTCGCCGGGATCGGCGAGAAGCCCAGCAGTTTCAACTCTGCGTTGATGAAGCCGAGATCGAACGCAGCATTGTGAATGACCAGCGGCGCCTCGCCGAAAAATTCCAGAACGTCGGCGACGACCTCGGCGAACACCGGCTTTTCCGACAGGAACGCCGTGGACAGGCCGTGAACGGCAAAGGCTTCCGCCGGCATGTCACGCTGCGGATTGACATAGCGGTGCAGGATGTTGCCGGTGGGGACGTGATTGTTCAGCTCGACCGCGCCGATCTCGACGATGCGGTGCCCGGAAGCAGGGTCGAGGCCGGTGGTCTCGGTGTCGAGAACGATTTCACGCATGCCTGAAGTCTAAATCTTGTTATATTTTTCGTCAACGACGCAATTTGTTGAAATTCCGCCACACCTCTCCCGGCTTCTCCCGAAGCTCCCCGACGATCCGGCGCAGCGCCGCGAAGGTAACGGCGCGACCAAGGCCGCTGGGGACGACGAAGTCCGCCCGCCGCCGTTTGTGAGCATCGGGCATCTGCCGGGAGGCAACCGCGGCGATGCGCGCCCGGTCCATGTTCGGCCGGCGCAGCAGCCGTGCCTCCTGCAGGAAGCGTGGCGCCGAGACGACGCAGACGAGGTCGCACCAGCGCTCGCCCGCCGTCTCGAACAGCAGCGGAATGTCGAGCACGACCAGATCGCGCCTCTGGCGGGCGGCGGCACGCAGAAACCGATGCCGCTCTTCCGCAACCAACGGATGCAGGATGCCCTCGAGCCGGCGCAACGCGGCAGCATCGCCGAAGACACGCGCGCCCAGCTTCGGCCGATCGACGGCCGCCGCCACGACCACCCCGGGAAAGGCCCGGCCAACAGCGGCAACGGCAGCACCGCCATGCCCCAGCAGCCGGTGCACGGCGGCATCGGCGTCGTAAACGGGCACGCCGAGGCGACGGAGCATGGTCGCGGCGGTGCTCTTGCCCATGGCGATCGAGCCGGTGAGACCAAGGATCAGCATGGTCCGGCACCCCGGCCGAGAATCAGTTCGGGGAGGTCGGCCGTGATCTCCGGCAGCGGCCCGAACCAGGCGGCGAAACCCGGCCGCGCCTGGTGCAGCAGCATGCCGATGCCACCGACGCACGGGTTGCCCCGCACCCGCGCCGCCGCCAGCAGCGGCGTCTCCGCCGGCACGTAGACGATATCGCAGACGATGGCATCCGCCGGCAGCCGGTCGAGGGAGAGATCCAGCGGCGGCTGATGCTGCATGCCGAGGGTCGTGGTGTTGACCAGCAGGGTTGCGCCGTCGAGGGCCGCGGCGCGGTCCGCCCACGGCACCACCCGGACCGGACCGCCGAGATCGGCCACCAGGGCCATCGCCCGCGCCGGCGTCCGGTTGACGAGCCGGATCTCCGCGACGCCCGCCTCGATGAGGGCAACGACCACCGCCCGCGCCGCGCCGCCGGCACCGATAACGACGGCGGTGCCCTGCCCGCCCTGCCACTGCGGCTGCGCCTGGCGCAAGCTTTCGCGAAAGCCGAAGACGTCGGTGTTGCTGCCGGTCATCGTGCCGTCGGCGGCGATGACGATGGTATTGATGGCGCCGATCCGCCGCGCCGCCGGCGTGACGTCATGAACCAGGGCGAGCGCCTGCTGCTTGTGCGGCACCGTCAGGTTGACGCCGCGAAACCCCAGCTTCGGCAGCGCCGCCAGCGCGTCGGCGAGGTGCTCCGGCCGCACCGCCAGCGGGATGTAGGCGCCGTCGATGCCATGGCGGTGCAGCCAGAGGCCGTGCAGCCGCGGCGACAGCGAGTGCGCGACCGGCCAGCCGATGACGCCCGCCAGCTTCGCCGCCCCCGACAGCGTGGACAGCGCCGTCGCGTCTTTCGCCTCTCCTGCGGGCCGGAGCGTCGGGGGGCTGCCGCCGGGGTCAGTCAATCAGCAGGCCCTCCCTTCTCAGGACGTTCAGCAGCGGCAGCAGCGGCAGGCCGAGGATGGTGAAGGTATCGCCCTCGATGCGGGCGAACGCCTGCGCCCCCAGGCCCTCCAGCCGGCACGCCCCGACCACCTGCAGATCGGCATCCCCGGCCGCATCGAGGTACCAGTCGATGAAGCGGTCAGTGTAAGGGCGCATCGTCAGCTCGGCCACCTCCGCGTGCCGGCAGAGCGCCGCGGCATCGCGCATCACCACCATGCCGCTGACCAGCCGGTGGCTGCGGCCGCGCAGCTTCTCCAGCGTCGCCCGTGCCGCCGCGCGGCCCGATGGCTTGTCCAGCCAGTCCTCGCCGCTGACCAGCAGCTGGTCCGAGCCGACGACGAGGCGGCCGGGATGGCGCGGCGCCACCGCCTGCGCCTTGGCCATTGCCAGCACCACCGCCGCCTGCTCGGCACTATCGCCCCGCTGCCGGCAGGCGATCTTGATCGCCGCCTCGTCCACGTCCGCCGGATCCTGATCAAAGCGGATGCCGGCGCCGGCCAGCACCTTCGCCCGCGTCGGGCTCGCCGAGGCCAGCACGAGGCGGCCTGAGGCCGCCGGGCCGCTCATCGCCGGCCTCCGGATATCCACCGCCGCCTGGGGACAAGCAGGGGATTTCTTGCGTCCATATGCTCCAGACAGCCGTTGGTCCCTGTTCGTCGCCGATTTCTCCCGCCGCCTGCGCGCTGGGGACAGACTGATCCCCCGACTGGGAAAAGCCGGGATATCGCCGCCAGCGGTGTCGCGATGTGACGGTTGTTCAGGCTCACCCGCCCGTGAAGAACCCAAGGCGCAGCCGCGGCTTGCGGCGCTTGCCGCCGCCTTATCCACACCAGGGCGGCGGTACCGCTTTTTTCCGGCGGTTCGGGGACAAGACCGGGCGAGCGGATAATCCCCGTTATCCCGTCGCCAACAGCAACTACCATAAGATTCTAATTCTCTGTTTTTTGTAGCTGGC
>JBDHSN010000132.1:0-9752 GCA_039808105.1 Rhodospirillales bacterium | reverse complement strand
AGGGATTTGAACCCCCGACCCGCGCATTACGAATGCGCTGCTCTACCCCTGAGCTACTGCGGCAGAAGGGCTGGTCGCCGATGCCGCTAGGTGTACCCGCCCGGCCGGCGAGCGTCAACGACCGGCCCGCTGCACGGCACGCCGCGCCGCCAGGAAGTGAGCTTGCTCCGCGTGCGTGCAGTCCTTTTCGTCTGCCCGCTGGCCGATACGGCGAATTGACGTTGCAACGGCGAGGCCGTAAGGATCCGCGCCGACGATATTTCCGGAGAGAGACATGGACGTTCTGGCCGTCGTAACGGCGCCATCCGGCAGCGGCAGCCGCAGATTTGCCGGCCGGCCGCTCGCCCTGCAGGCAGTGGAGAAGGCCCAGGCGGCCCGGGTGGTCGGGCGCACGTGCCTCGTCACCGCCGACGGCGGCCTCGCCGTGCTGGCCGCCGATGCCGGTACCGACATCATCGCCCCGCCCGCCGACGGCGACCGGGCGACGCTGATCGACGCGGCGCTGGAGGCAGCCGCCGTCAGCGACGGTTACGTACCGGCGTTTGTCGCCTTGCTCGATGCCGCCTGTCCGTTCTTCGATACCGAAGCGATCGATGGCGCGCTGGCCCACCTGCTGCGCTGCGGGGCCGACTCGCTCATCGCCGTCTATCCGCTCGACGAGCCCATCTGGCTGCAGGACGAAGGCGGTGCGGCGCGGCCACTGGAAGGCCCGGCGAATGAGCGCCGCTACGTCGAGACGACGGCGATTACCGTCGTCCGGGTCGGCATCTTCGAGCAGGCGGGCGAACTGCCCGCCGGCCGGGTCGTCCTCTACGAGGTGCCGGAGGCGACCGCCCTGCGCCTTGCCGACGGCGCCGACTGGTCGCAGGCCGAACGCCTGGCAGCGCGAACCAACCGGGTGCGGGCGAAGGCGCTGCTGCGCGACATCCGCCTGCTGGTGCTCGACTTCGACGGGGTGCTGACCGACAACCGCGTCCTCGTGCTCGAGGATGGACGCGAGGCGGTCCTGTGCAGCCGCGGCGACGGCATGGGGATCGGCCTGCTGAAGGCTGCCGGCGTGCCGGTTACGGTGCTGTCGAAGGAGGTCAACCCGGTGGTCGGCGCCCGCTGCCGCAAGCTCGGCATTCCGCACGTGCAGGGGATCGACGACAAGATCGCCGAGCTGCGCAAGATGGCGGCCGAGCGCCGGCTCGATCTGGCGCAGATCGCCTACATGGGCAACGACGTCAACGACCTCGCCTGCATGGAGGCGTGCGGCGTGGCGATTGCCCCCGCCGACGCCCATCCGCCGGCCCTGCGCCTCGCCGATCTGGTGACGACCGCCAACGGCGGCTTCGGCGCCGTGCGTGAGGTGTGTGACCTGCTGCTGGAAGTGCAGGCGGAGCAGGCCGAGAAGGCGACGGCGGCGGTCTGACTGGCTGAACCGCCGCCCCGGCTCGCCGCGCTAGACGCGCGCGCGCGGCAGGAAGGGATCGGGCTGCAATCCGTCCAGCGGGTTGTACTCCGGCGTGTCCGCCGCCTCGAACTCGTGGACATGCACGTCCTCTGCCTCGTGCTTGCGCAGAACGGCGGTAGCGCGGTTCTCGTGCTCGGCATCGGCAGTGTGCACCCACAGCAGCAGGCCGCCCTTCTCGATCTGGGCTTCCAGATCGCGGGCACGGCCGCGGCCGACAGCGCGGGCCAGCAGGGTACCGAGGGCGGCGCCGCCGCCGCCTGCCGCGACACCCGCGGCGATCGCCCAGGCCAGTGCGCCGCCGGAGGCGACGACGGCACCCACCGCCGCGACTGCCCCCACGTAGCCCAGCGCCCCCACCGCCGAGGCCTTGCCTTCGGTCAGCGAGTCGTTGCCGACGAACGCGACGCGCGGCGCTTCCGGATCGTCCTCCAGTTCGGACACCCGGCGATAGAGGTGGCCAAGCTTCTGCTCGACCACTTTCTCGCCGGCGAGCATGCTGATCTCCGCCCGGTCGAAGCCGTTCAGCAGCAATTCGTCCACCGCGGCTTGCAGGTTCGGCCAGCGGTGGAAGACGCCGACGGCCTCGCGGTACGTGTGTTTCGTGGCTCCCGCTTCGGTCATGGGACTCTCTCCTGTCCTCGCTTGCGCAAGCGACCCCTTTGTGGGGCTACCAGCCCCTCGCCGCCGATGATGGCGGAACCGACGGCCGTTTGCCAGCGCCATCGCGCCCGAAAGGCGGTGCAACACGCTGCCCGTTCCACTCCCAGGAGAAGTGGAAGCGCCCGGACCGGCTTCGCTCGGAGCTCATCCGCGCACCAGCGGCTTGTACTTGATGCGATGGGGCTGGTCGGCGTCGGCGCCGAGGCGGCGGTGGCGGTCCGCTTCGTAGTCCTGATAGTTGCCCTCGAACCAGACGACGCGGCTGTCGCCCTCGAAGGCGAGGATGTGCGTGGCGATGCGGTCGAGGAACCAGCGGTCGTGGCTGATGATCACGGCGCAGCCGGCAAACTCCACCAGCGCGTCCTCCAGCGCCCGCAGCGTCTCGACGTCGAGGTCGTTGGTCGGCTCGTCGAGCAGCAGCACGTTCGCGCCCGACTTCAGCATCACCGCGAGGTGAACGCGGTTGCGCTCGCCGCCGGAGAGATCGCCCACCTTCTTCTGCTGGTCGGGGCCGCGGAAGTTGAACTGGCCGACGTAGGCGCGGCTCGACATCCGCCGCTTGCCGAGCTCGATCTCGTCGAGGCCGCCGGAGATCTGCTGCCAGACGGTCTTGCGGCCATCGAGGGCGCCGCGCGACTGATCAACGTAACCCAGCTTGACCGTCTCGCCGAGGCGGATGGAGCCGGCGTCCGGCGCCTCCTGCCCGACGATCAGGCGGAACAGCGTCGTCTTGCCGGCGCCGTTGGGCCCGATGACGCCGACAATGCCGCCCGGCGGCAGCCGGAAGCCGAGGTCCTCGATCAACAGCCGGTCGCCGAACGCCTTGCGCAGCCCTTCCGCCTCGATGACCAGCGAGCCGAGCCGTGGGCCGGGCGGAATGGTGATGTGGGCGGTGCCCGGCGCCTGGTCGGCGGCCTGGGCGTAGAGGGTCTCGAACGCCTGGATGCGCGCCTTCGACTTGGCCTGACGGGCGCGCGGGCTGGCGCGGATCCACTCCAGCTCGTGCGCCAGCGTACGCTGCCGTGCCGTTTCCTGCTTCTCCTCGACGGCGAGCCGCTTCTGCTTCTGCTCCAGCCACGACGAGTAGTTGCCCTCGTAGGGAATGCCCCGGCCGCGGTCGAGCTCGAGGATCCAGCCGGTGACGTTATCGAGGAAATAGCGGTCGTGGGTGACGACCATCACCGTGCCGGCATAGTCCTGGAGGAAGCGCTCCAGCCAGGCGACCGACTCGGCATCGAGATGGTTGGTCGGCTCGTCGAGCAGCAGCAGATCGGGACGCTCCAGCAACAGCCGGCACAGCGCCACGCGGCGGCGCTCACCGCCGGACAGCGTCCCGGGATCGGCATCACCGGGCGGGCAGCGCAGCGCGTCCATGGCGATCTCGACGGTCCGCTCAAGCTCCCAGCCATTGGCAGCGTCGATCTTCTCCTGCAGCTCGCCCTGTTCCTCCAGCAGCGCCGCCATCTCGTCATCGTCGAGCGGCTCGGCGAAGCGGGCGCTGACCTCGTTGAAGCGGTCGAGCAGGGCCTTGGTGGGCGCCAGTCCGAGCAGCACGTTGTCCATCACCGACAGCGCCGGGTCGAGCTGCGGCTCCTGCGGCAGGTAGCCCACCTTGGCGCCATCCGCCGCCCATGCCTCACCGGAAAAGTCACCGTCGAGGCCGGCCATGATCTTCAGCAGCGTCGACTTGCCCGAGCCGTTGACGCCAATGACGCCGATCTTGGCGCCGGGCAGAAAGGAAAGGGTGACCCCCTTGAGCACCTCGCGGCCGCCGGGATAGGTCCGCGACAGCCCCTTCATCACGTAGACGTACTGATACGCAGGCATTGCTCTGGTCCTCGCGTGATGCCGGGTGGATGGAGACGGCAGGTTTCTAGCCCGCCACCGATGCTGCCGCAACCGGAGGCCGACCGGCGATAGGGCCGCCGCCGCGCGCCTTGCGGCTTTTCACCGCTCGCCAACCCGGTGCGAACCCGCCGAACGGCAGATCGCGTCGTCAGGAACATTTTGCGCCAGCCGGACGTTGGCGCCGCACTACCCGGGTAAGTGGAGGACCGTCATGGCGCGAACCAATCGGACCGATGCGGCGCATCGCGGCTTCGCGGCGATGGATGCCGAGAAGCAGCGGCAAATCGCGCGCAAGGGCGGCGAGAGCGTCCCGGCGGAGAAACGGACGTTCGCCCGCGATCCGGCCCTTGCCGCCGAAGCCGGGCGCAAGGGCGGCGAGAGTGTCGCCAGTGCCGATCGCAGCTTCTCGCGTGACCCGGAGCTGGCGCGGCAGGCCGGCCGCAAGGGCGGCCAGGCGTCACACCGCTCGGAGGGCCGGAACCGCAAGCGGGCCGGCCCGGTCCCGCCGACGTGAGAGAGGCAACAATGCGGGCGCGCCGCCGATCGCCCGGCCAGCCGCGGCCCGGTGTTCCGGAGTGGCTGGTGTCCTGACAGAGGACGATCGCGCCAGCGGCCGGGATCCGGCCGGATCACCGGCCGGCAGGAGCTGCCGCCAGTCTCCCGTACCCGCCGCCTGCCGCCGGGCGATCCACCCGACCAGAATGCCCCTCCCGATGATCGGCGTTGACAACCACAAGGCGTCCGCCCAAAAGGCAATGCGAGCCCGTAAACGTGCTATACTTGCCGTTCCGGGAGCAGGGCACGGTCGGTGCCGGCCAGCCAGCGCATTTCGGGAGGAAGGAGAATGGCGAAATCCATTCTCGTCGTGGAAGACGAGCCGAACATCGTTCTGTCACTACAGTTTCTGATGAAGAAAGCTGGCTTTGATGTTCGTATAGCCCGCGATGGCGACGAAGCACTGGCGGCAGTGGAAAGCCGGGCGCCCGATCTTATTCTTCTCGATGTCATGATCCCGAAGCGGGATGGCTACGATGTCTGCCAGACGATTCGGGCCAACCCTGCGTGGGGCAGTATCTATATTATCATGCTGACCGCCAAGGGGCGCGAGGTCGATCGCGAGAAGGGCATTGCCCTCGGCGCCAACGACTACGTCACCAAGCCGTTCTCGACCCGCGACCTCACCGATAAGGTCAAGCAGCTCCTCGACAATTCCGGCCTCTAGCGAGGGCAGAGCAGACCCCCGCCCCGGTGTGTCGATGATGGCGCTGACCCCCCGGCTGTTCCTGATTGCATGCTTCTCCGTGCTCGGCGGCGTCACCCTCGCCGCGGTCGCTGCCGGCACGTGGCTGATCGGCAGCAATTTGCCGGAGGGCATCGGCACCGAGGCGCGCGACATCGTCATGGTCTATGGCGGCGGCATCGCCTTCCTGCTGGTGGCGGTGATCGCGATGCTGTGGGCCTACCTTGATTATGCCATAGCCCAGCCCCTGGCAGCGGTCGTCAAGGGAATCCAGACGGTTGTCCATGCGCGGACGGACTACCGCATCGAGCTCGAAGAGGTGCACCAGCTCGACGGGCTGCCGGCGGCGGTCAACGAGCTCATCCGGCAGCTCGGAATCGCGCGTACCGGCACCAACGAGGCGATCGAGCAGGCGACGGCGAGCCTCGCGCAACAGAAGACACAGCTGGAAACGGTGCTGCTCGACCTGCACGAGGGCGTCATCGTCTGCACGATGGGCCACCGCATCCTCCTCTACAACAATCGGGCGGTGCAGCTGCTGCATATCGGCGGCGATATCGGGCTCGACCGGTCCCTGTTCCACTTCCTGACACCGCAGCCGATCCTGCATGCGCTGAACCGGCTGACGACGCGGCTGGCCCAGGGCCGCTACGACAGCCCGCTCGGCGGGCCGACGGTGACCCTGGTCGGCTCGACCACCGACGGACGACACATCCTGCAGGGCCGGATGAGCCTCATCCTCGAGGCCGACGAGACCGCGGCCGGCTATGTGCTGTCGTTCGAGGACGATACCGAAGAGCTGGCGGCGCTGGCGCTGCGCGACCGTCTGCTGCGCGAGGCGACGGAGGGACTGCGCGCACCGGTCGGCAACCTGCGCGCCGCGGCGGAGATCCTGGTGGCCGACCCGCTCCTCGCGGCTGCCGAGCAGGCGAGCTTCAAGAAGGTGCTGCTGCAGGAAAGCCAGTTCCTGTGCGATCGGCTGGAGACGCTTTCCGCGCAGTATCGCGACGTCATCACCGGCCACTGGCCGATGAGCGACATCTATTCGTCCAACCTGCTGCAGCATCTCGCCGACCGGCTGCGCGAACAGCGCGACATCACCGGCACCCTGCTGGGTTTGCCGCAGTGGCTGCACGGCGACAGCTACTCGCTGGTGGAGCTGCTCGACCGGCTCATCGTGCGCATTGCCGACCGCTACGACACCCGCGCGGTCGACCTGGAGGCGATCGCCGGCGGCCGGTGGGTCTACCTCGACATCACCTGGGACGGCAAGGTCCTGCCAGCGGCCGAGCTGGATGGCTGGCTGACGGAACCGCAGGAGGAGGTGCTGGGCGGGCTGTCGCTGCGCGACATTGTCGAACGGCACAAGACCGACATCTGGAGCCTCAGCGATCCGCCCGGCCGTGCCCGGCTGCGGCTGCCGCTGCCGACCGCCGCGCGCCCGGGCGGCACCGCGCGGCCGTCGGTGCCGCCGCGCCCGGAATTCTATGACTTCGATCTGCTGCGCCGGCCGCTCAACCTCGGCGAGGTGGGTCAACGGCCGCTGAAGTCACTGACCTATGTCGTCTTCGATACCGAGACGACCGGACTGGACCCGGCGGGGGGCGACGAGATCGTCTCGCTTGCCGCGGTACGCATCGTCAACGGGCGGATGCTGACCGGCGAGACCTTCGAGCGGCTGGTCAACCCGCGGCGCAGCATCCCCAAGGAGTCCATCCGCTTCCACGGCATTACCGCCGAGATGGTCAAGAACAAGCCGCCGATCCAGGTTGTGCTGCCGCAGTTTCGCAGCTATGCCGGCGACGCCGTTCTGGTCGCCCACAACGCCGCGTTCGATGTAAAGTTCCTCAAGCTGCACGAGGCGGAAGCCGGCGTCTCGTTCGACCTCGCGGTGCTGGATACAATGTTGCTGTCGTGCTTTCTTCACGACTACACGCCAAAGCATGGTCTCGATGTGGTGGCGCAAAGGTTCGGAATTCCGGTGCACAACCGCCATACGGCGCTTGGCGACACGCTCGTCACCGCCGGCTGCTTCCTGAAGATGCTGGACATGCTGGAAGCGCACGGCATCCAGACCCTCGATCAGGCGCTCGCCGTTTCGGAAAGGATCATGCAGACCAAGACCCGCCAGGCGAGCCTCTGAGATGGCCAAGCGGAGCAGCGATAAGGCGCACTGGCCCAGCCGTAGCGGCGGTCGCGTCAGCGGCCGCACGGGTGAGCGGCTGGTCGCCATCTTTGTTCTCGGCGTCGTGCTGTTCAGTCCGCTCGTCATGGGAATCTTCGATCGGGGGCCGGACACCCGCGTCTTCGGCGTCCCGCTGCTCTACGCCTTTCTGCTGGGCGCCTGGGCCTTGCTGATCGCGCTGATCGCGCTCGCGACGTATAGCCGGGCTGAGCCGCGCCGCCGCTCCGGCGAGCCGGGCCGCCCGCTGCCGCTGCGCGAGGGGCGGAACTGATGGCCGGCGCCGCCCTGCCGGCGTGGCTGATCGTCGGTGCGTCGTTCGGCTACGTCTTTCTGCTGTTCGCCATCGCCTACTGGGGTGACCGCCGGGCCGCTGCCGGACGGACGATGGTTGCCAATCCCTGGATCTACGCCCTGTCGATCGCGGTCTACTGCACCGCCTGGACATTCTACGGCTCGGTCGGCCGTGCCGCCTCCGGCGGCATCGAGTTCCTGACGATCTACGTCGGGCCGACGCTGATGTTCGCCCTCGGCTGGGTCGTGCTCCGCAAGATGATCCGGATCAGCAAGATGAACCGGATCACCTCGATCGCCGACTTCATCTCGTCGCGCTACGGCAAGAGCCACCTGCTCGGCGGCCTCGTCACGATCATCGCCGTGATCGGCATCATGCCGTACATCTCGCTGCAGCTTAAGGCGGTGGCCGCGAGCTTTGTCGTGCTTCTGCACTATCCGGAGGTCGGCGCGCCCGGTGCCTCTTCGGTATTGCCGCTGCTCGGCGATACCGCGCTGTGGATCGCCGCGCTGATGGCCCTGTTCGCCATTCTGTTCGGCACCCGCCACATCGATGCCACGGAACACCATCAGGGCCTGGTTGCCGCCATCGCCTTCGAGTCGGTGGTCAAGCTGGTCGCCTTCATCTCGGTCGGCCTGTTCGTAACCTTCGGCATGTTCGACGGGTTCGGTGACCTGTTCAGCCGCGCCGCCTCCTTTCCGGGGACCGAGCGGCTGCTGACGCTAGAACCGGTCACCGACTGGGTCCCGTTTACCCTGCTGTCGATGCTGACCATCATCTGCCTGCCGCGGCAGTTCCAGGTGACGGTCGTCGAAAACGTCGACGAGAGCCACCTCAACAAGGCGCTGTGGCTCTTCCCGCTCTACCTGCTGCTGATCAACATTTTCGTGCTGCCGATCGCGCTGGCCGGACTGCTGCACTTCCGCTCCGGTCTGGTCGATGCCGATACCTTCGTGCTGGCGCTGCCGATGGCGCAGCAGCAGCCGGCGCTGGCGCTGCTGGCGTTCATCGGCGGTCTGTCGGCGGCGACCGGCATGGTCATCGTCGAGACGGTGGCGCTGTCGACGATGATCTGCAACGACCTCGTCATGCCGATGCTGCTGCGGTTCGCCTGGCTGCATCTGGCCGAACGGCGCGACCTCTCGGGCCTTCTCCTCGGCATCCGCCGCGGCGCCATCTGCTTCATCCTGCTGATCGGCTACCTCTATTTCCGGCTCATCGGCGAATCGTACGCGCTCGTTTCCATCGGCCTGATGTCCTTCGCCGCCGCCGCCCAGTTCGCCCCGGCGCTGATCCTCGGCATGTATTGGAAAGGAGCGTCGCGGCACGGCGCCATCGCCGGCATATCCGCCGGCTTCGTGCTGTGGGCCTACACGCTGCTGCTGCCGTCGTTCGCCCGGTCGGGCTGGCTGCCGGAGAGCTTCATCGACGCCGGCCCGTTCGGCATCACCCTGCTGCAGCCCTACGCCCTGTTCGGGTTGGACATTCTCCGTCCGACCGCGCATGCGTTGTTCTGGAGTCTCCTCGCCAACGTCGGCGCGTTTACCGCCGTCTCACTCCTCGACCGGCAGAGCACCATCGAACGCATCCAGTCGACGCTGTTCGTCGAGGTGTTCCAGCATGCCGGCAATGCAGCGGCAACGCTCCTCCACCACACGGTGTCGCTGCCGGAGCTGCGCTCGCTGGCAGAACGCTTCCTGGGACGCGAGCGCACCGAGGAAGTGTTCAACGAATACGCCGCCCGCCGCGGCATCGATCTGAACAGCACCGAACTCGCCGACGGCGAACTCGTCCAGTTCATCGAGCGCCGGCTGGCGGGCGCGATCGGGGCCGCCTCGGCGCGCGTCATGGTCGCATCGACGATCAAGGGCGAAGGGGTCGGCGTCGAGGAGATCATGCAAATCCTCGACGAGACCAGCCAGGTGCTGGAGTACAGCCGGCAGCTCGAACAGAAATCACGGGCCCTGGAGAAAGCGACGACGGAGCTGAAGGCGGCGAACGAGCGGCTGACCGATCTCGACCGGCTCAAGGACGACTTTCTGTCGACGGTCACCCATGAGCTGCGCACGCC
>JBDHSN010000131.1:0-9812 GCA_039808105.1 Rhodospirillales bacterium | reverse complement strand
ACGAAGGTGTCGATCTTTTCGTGCAGCTGCATCAGCTCCATTTCGGTCTTCAGGTTGACCTCATAGTCGTGCTGCTGGTCGGCGCGGTCCTTCACCGCCTGCCGGTTCTGCGACATCATGATCACCGGCGCCTGCAGCGCCGCCAGCATCGACAGGAAGAGGTTGAGCAGGATGTAGGGATAAGGATCGAAAGGCCGCTGGATCAGCAGGATGCTGTTGACGAGGACCCAGGCGAACAGGATGCCGCAGAACACGAAGATGAATGTCCACGAGCCGCCGAACAGCGCCACCCGGTCGGCGACGCGCTGACCCAAGGTCGCGCCCGCCTCGCTTTCGCGGATCACATCGCGGGAGGTATGCCGGCGCTGAACGAACTGGTCGACGACGCGCTGCTCGGCGTCGGAGAGCTGTTCGAACGTCTTGCGAAAGAACCTGCGCGCGACATGTTCGGTGGTCGACACGGGTTTACCTCCCAGGGCTCAAGTCTGCTGACGTAGGCGTCACTACGACCATCGCCCGGCGGGATCAGGGGCACGCCGCACGGGCTGAAGCAGACGGCGCCCCCGTGGCTAGCGGAGAACTGGGGCGCCGACAAGATCGCAGACACGCGCCGAGGGCGCACCGGCAGGCGCCCTGGCTGTCCGGGAGAGCGGTCGGGGGGCGCCAGGCATGGCCTGAGTGTGGAAGGCTTATGTTCGCCGCAGTCGTGGTGAGGGGGGCACGGAGAAGAGGGGGGAAGCGAGAAGCAGATTCCGGCTGTGGGTCGCGCGCAAGCCGGCAAGACCGGCGGTCACCGCGGAAGCCGACCCCGAGCGCGGGTTCGGGGTCGGGCCTTTCCCGCTTCAGTTGGTGTAGGCGCAGCCAACAGTAGCGTGGTGACACCTGTCGGCGTGCTGATCCGTCTGGCCGGTTGATGCTGTCGAGCAGGCTGCCAGCAGTGCAAGAACTGCCGCGATTGTCAGGATCTTCATTTTTTGCGTTCCTTGATTGCGAGCCACGCCCCTCTTGCTTCGCACAACCAGGGAGCCCCTGCAACAGAACGTCGGTGTGTACAGCAAATCGTGATTGGCAGTACCGAACTATTTGCTGCCGCCGCCTTCTTGACGTTACAGGAACAAATGCTACGGAATTCGTTCGAGGAGAGTTCACGGGTGCGGCTCTGCCGGCCAATCACTTTCCCGATATCATGCAGAAATGAAAAGAAAGCCGCGCCGGCTGGCATGCCTCGTGGCGACGGAAGCCGGGCCCTTGGTGATTTCCGGCACGACGCCACCCGCGCCGCCTCCCGGCGCTGTTGCTGTCAGGAGCATCCGGCCGGGGCCGTCCGGCGTACCTGCCAGCGCAACCTCGCGCTTTCCGCCGAGCCGCGGTCGTCGAGGGCGCGGCTGATCCTGTCCGCTCTGGCCACGCGCGCCGAAGTGTGGCGCAAGCGGGGGGACGTCCGCCGCCGGCGGATGGCGCGGCGCGGCCCCCGGCTTGCCGGCAGGGACGAGAGCCGGGGCGAGCAAGGGGTGGGATGGCGGAGCATCGGCGCCTTTGCCCGATCATCGGCTGCGGGCGATACGGCCACAGGCGGAGGCCCCCAGCGGGGACGAACCGGGCCGTGAAGACCCGGTTGTCCCCTTGAGGGGGGTGCCGGGGGAGGGGGTTGCCCCCGACGGCCGACTTATACCGCCGCGCCCTGTCCGCAGCAGTGACCGCGATCACGCAGCGGCACCGCTGCATCTGACGTTGCCGCTGCAACCGATGCTATCGCGCGACGGCTTGCTACTCGATGGGGATCGGCAGCGCGCTGCTGTTCTTTGCACCCGGCGGGAGGGTCGCCGGCGGCGCCGCCGACGAGGTGGCCGCGGCCTCCCCCGACGCCGCGCCCGCCGGCTGGCAGACGAAGTGGGCGGCAATGGGCACCAGCAGCGGACAGTCGCCGAAGCCGTCGCCGGACGGTTCCGCCCGCTTGCCGAAGCGGGCGCATTCCTCTTCGGCGAGCCGCGCCACCTGGCCGTCGGTGCTGCGCGCACCGTTATAGCAGATGGTGACCTGCGTGCGGTCGGTGACCGGCTTGCCGAAGTCCGGCCGGCCGCGGTCGAACTCCTTCTTCTGAAAGATGTAGGGGTCGGTGCCGCCGCAGCCGATGGCGGCAAGGCTGAGGGCGAGCGCGACCGCGGCGACAGGACGGATCATCCGCTTGTTGTAGTCCGCTGCGATGGTCCCGACAACGCCGCTGCGATCGGGCGGTGCCCGGCCGGGGCCTGCCGCGACCGGCACGACGGACAGCGTCCGCGCGCCGGTGTGGGCGCTGCGGCAGCCCGGCCTATCGACCGCACGAGCCCGCTCGCGGCGAGACGGCAGAAAGCCGCTGGCTATCCCTCCTATTGCAGAAGCCGCCAGAGTCTGCCGCGCAGCCGCGGGCTGAAGCCGACGACAAAGCCGGCGACGGCGGCGACGACGATCGCCTGTGGCACGTGGCTGCGCACCCATGTCTGGCCGGCGCTGCCCAGCTCGCTGCCGACGGCGGACGCGATGCCGGAGGTCACCGTGCCGCCGGTGGCGGGACCGATCAGCGGCCGCACCGACGGCGGGCGACGGCGGGCCCGCGACCGGCCGATGAGCGCGACGACGCCGGCCAACGCGAGCACGACCGCGGCGCTTGCCAGCGCCGCGCCGGCCGGCGGCAGCAGCGTCGCCAACCACAGCCACAACGCCGCCACCAGCAGGCCTGCTCCGGCCAGCACCAGCGCCAGCGCGAGCAGGCCGAAAAGCAGCGACGTTCCCAGCCGGGCGGCGAGGCCGGCAAGAAAGCCGTTCACCGATATCGACCGCGGCACGCCCTAACGCGTGCGGCCGAACAGGACTCCCATCAGCATGCCGACGGCGAAGGCCACCAGCACACTGGTGAACGGCCGCTCCTCGATGGAGGTCGAGACCTGATCGGCGGCCTTGCCGGCCTGCACCCGCGCCTTGTCGGCGCCGTCGCGCACCTTGGCATAGGCTTCCGTCCGGGCGTCGCCGGCCATGCCTTTCAGAGTTTTCGTCATCACCGAGAAGTCGGTGCGAAGCTGTGCCAGTTCCTGCCGCAGCGCGTCCATGTCCTTGCTCCCCAGCTCGTCACGTGCGTCCATGCCGGCTCTCCTGTCGGATGTCCGTGTCGCTGCCAGCAGCCGTCGGCTGCGCCGATGGCCCTGCTTCAGCTCGTCCGCACTGTATTGCCGACCGGCCGGATCGCCAAGGGGGGCGGTCGCCCTCCCCTCGGTCATTGCCACCGCGCCGGCCCTGCCCATGCCGGCCGGTGGCGATCTCAGGAAGGATCAGCTCTCGTCGGCGAGCAGAAGCACGCTGAACAGCCGTTCGGGATCGATCCACAGCGAAGCGGTGGCCCAGCCGGCGGCGTCGCCCAGCGCGGTGAACTCCTCGACAGAATACTTGTAGGAGTTCTCCGTATGGATGGTCTCGCCGGCGGCAAAGCGGAAGGGGCGGCCGGCGACGAACACGGTCTGGCGGATGCGGCTGCGCAGGTGCATCTCCATCCGGCCGGCCGCCGGGTTCCAGAACGCCAGGTGCTCGAAGGCCGCAAGGTCGAAGGAGGCGTCGAGTTCCCGGTTGATCCGCGTCAGCAGATTGCGGTTGAACGCCGCGGTGACGCCGGCGGCATCGTTGTAGGCGGCGTGCAGGATGGCCGGATCCTTCTTCAGGTCGATGCCGATCAGCAGTCGGCCGCCCGGCCCGAGTTGCCGCCGGAAGCTGCGCAGCAGGCGCCTTGCTTCGGGCGGATGGAAATTGCCGATGGTGGAGCCGGGAAAGAAGCCGACGCGGGCGCCTTCCGGCAGCCCCGGCGGCAGCGCTGTCGGCCGGGTGAAATCGGCGCACACCGGGATGACCGTCACCGCCGGATAGTCGAAGGCAAGCACGCTCGCCGCCGCCCGCAGGTGGCTGCCGGAAATGTCGATCGGGACGTACGCCGCAGGGCGATCGAGGGCGTCCAGCAGCAGCCTGATCTTGACACTGGCACCGCTGCCGTATTCCACCAACACCACCCGTGGCGGCAGCGCCGCGGCGATGGCGCTGGCATGGGCCCGCAGAATGGCCGTCTCCGTCCGCGTCGGATAGTACTCCGGCAGGGCGCAAATGCGCTCGAACAGGCGCGAGCCTTCGGCATCGTAGAAGAATTTGCTGGGAATGGTTTTCTGCAGCTGGCCGAGGCCGTTCAGCACCGCCGCCCGCAACTCCGAGGCCGGGGCCCGGGCCAGTTCGAGGACGGTGTCGTCGAGTGCATGGTCCATCCTAGACGTCCTCGGCCAGACGCAGCCCGGCAAATTGCCAGCGCTGGTGCGGATAGAAGAAGTTGCGGTAGCTGGCGCGGACATGGCCCGCCGGGGTGACGCATGAGCCACCGCGCAGCACCATCTGATTGCACATGAACTTGCCGTTATACTCGCCGACCGCGCCCGCCGCCGGGCGGAAGCCGGGATAGGGAGCATAAGGGCTTTGCGTCCACTCCCAGACGTCGCCGAACAGCTGCCGCAGCTTCCCGCTGCCGGCCGCCGGCCCCGGCAGCGGCCGCAACGGACTTCGCTGCGGCGCGCCAGCGTCGAGGAGATTGCCGGCGGCCGATACGCGTCCGGCGGCAAACTCCCACTCGGCCTCGCTCGGCAGCCGCTTGCCCATCCAGCGGGCGTAGGCATCGGCCTCGTAGAAGCTGACGTGGCAGACCGGCGCAACGGGATCGAGCGATCGCGGCCCGGCGAGGGTCATCGCCGACCACGCATCGCCATCGCGCTGCCAGTAGAGCGGCGCCCGCCAGGCTTCCGCCTGCACTGTCGCCCACCCGTCGGAAAGCCACAGCTCCGGCCGCAGGTAGCCGCCGTCACCGATGAACGCCAGCCAGTCGCCGTTGCTCACCGGCCGCTCGGCCAGCCGGAACGGCCGCAGGTAGACGGTATGGCGCGGGCTCTCGTTGTCGAAGGCAAAGCCGCGGCCGTCAGCACCGATCTCGCGCAGTCCGCCCGGAAAGGCGACGAAGGCCAGCGGTGCCGCCGACGGCGCCGCGGCGAGCGGTGGGTCGGCGTGGAATGAGCGGTAGGACGGGCGCAGCGGATTGCAGGAAAAGGCGTGCAGGATGTCGGTGAGCAGCAACTCCTGGTGCTGCTGCTCGTGGTTGATGCCAAGGCGGACCAGGGCGGCCACGTCCGGGCAATCCCTCCTGGCCGGTGCAGACAGCAACTCCGCCATCGCCACGTCCACCGCTGCCCGGTAGCGGGCAACCTCGGCGACCGACGGACGGGTCAGCAAACCGCGCTGCGGCCGCGGATGCCGGGCACCGACGGCCTCGTAGTAGCTGTTGAACAGGAACCCCCAGCGCTCGTCGAAGACCCGCCAGCCGGGCAGGTAGGGCAGCAGCAGGAAAGTCTCGAAGAACCAGGTGGTATGGGCGAGGTGCCACTTCGCCGGGCTCGCAACCGGCATCGACTGCACCACCTGGTCTTCCGGCGATAGCGGCGCCGCCAGCGCCTCGGTGAGCCGGCGGACCGCGGCATAGGCTTCCGCCAGCGGCACATCGCCGCTTTCGGCAGCAAGCGATGCAACGTCGGCCGACAGGTCGCGGCCCGGTAGCGTGCGCATGGACGTTCCCCTCGCTCTGCGGCGTTGCCAACGGCGCGCTACGGCTTGGGCCGCGGAACGTCCGTCACGCCGTCGATAACGGCCGGATCGGCCTCAGGTTCACGATCTGCGCACGAATCTCCTGCTGAACGGGCTGCCGGGCCAATCCAATCAAAGCATCGCTTCGATACGCTCGCAAAGGGTGCGGAGCACCTTCACCCGTGCGAACTTCTTGTCCTCCGCCTCGACCAGCGTCCACGGCGCGTTCGGCGTCGAGGTGCGGTCGACCATGTCATTCACCGCCTGGGCGTAGGCTCCGAGCTTCTTGCGGTTGCGCCAGTCCTCGTCGGTGATCTTGTAGCGTTTGAACGGCGTGTCCTCACGGGCCTTGAAGCGGCGGAGTTGCTCGTCGCTGCTGATGGCCAGCCAGTACTTGACGACGACGATGCCGAAGTCGTGGAGCTGCGCCTCGAAGTCGTTGATCTCGCCATAGGCGCGCATCCAGTCGGCCTCGTCGCAGAACTCTTCGACCCGCTCGACCAGCACCCGGCCGTACCAGGAGCGATCGAAGATGGCGACGTGACCCTTCGCCGGCAAGCGCCGCCAGAACCGCCAGAGGTACGGCTGCGCCTTTTCCTCGTCGGTGGGAGCGGCGATGGGGTTGACGCGGAAGCGACGCGGATCGAGCGCCATCGTCACGCGGCGGATGCTGCCGCCCTTGCCGGCGGCGTCGTTGCCCTCGAAGGCGCAGACGACGGCGATGTTGCGAAAGCGCTTGCGGCCGGTCAGATCGGTCAGCCGCTCCTGCCAGTGCTTGAGCTGGCTGCGGTAGTCCTCCTTGTCCAGCCTGACGGTGAGATCGAGACCGTCGAGGACGGTCTTGCGGTCGAGCGGAGGAACGATGGCGGGAATGCCGGCAGCGGGCGCTGGCTTCGGCTGGGCAAGCCGCTCCCTGATTGCCCGCAGCACCACCCGGCCGATGGTGAGGTCGCGATAGCGCGGATCGGAGCTGGGCACCACGATCCACGGCGCGGCGCCGGTGTTGGTCTGCTGCAGCATCGTCTGCACCGACCGCATCGCCGCCTCGTAGCTCGTTTTCCAGCCGCGATGCTCGACGACATGATGGCCGAGCGGATCACGCAGGGCTTTGTCCAGCCGCCGCCGCGCGTCCTTCTCCGGCAGGTGCAGCCAGAACTTCAGCAGCAGCACCCCCTCGCTCGTCAGCATCTCCTCGAAGCTCTGGATGGACGCGGCATGGCGGGCGAGCGCGTCATCGCTGTTCCGGCCGGTCACCCGTTCCGTCAGCGGCTCGTGGTACCAGGATCCGACGAAGATGCCGATGTCGCCCTTCGGCGGCAGTTCGAGCCAGTAGCGCCACATCCGCGGCCGGGCGCGCTCGACGTCCGTGGGCGAATCGAAAGCGACGGTGTGCAGGGTGTGCGGATCGAGCCATTCGTAGAGGCGGGCCAGCGCCGCGCCTTTGCCGGCGCCATCGATGCCGGTCAGCACGATCAGGACCGGAAACGCCTTGTCCTCGACCACATCGAACTGCGCATCGAGCAGCTCCTCGCGAAGCTTCGCCTCCTCGTCCTTGAACGTCGCCTTATCGACTTCGTGCTTCTGCTCGGCGGATTCGAACATGCTACGTTTCCTCCTCCTGCCGCGGGCCGGGCGGGTTGTCGCGCCTGACTTCCTTTCCGTGCGCAAGCAAGGCCGTCGCTCTTCAAGAACATGTCATTCCTGCTGCAGCGTCAATGGCATCGTCAGCGCGGCGATCCGACGATGCATGCGCGGCAGCGGCCGGCGCGCTATGATCGGAGCAAGAGGCGGTTGCATCATGCCGCCGGGCGCCGGCAAGGCGCCCATCGGGAGGCCGCATGGAGCCCATCGTCAATTCCGACCGTCTGCTCGCCGGTTTTCTCGCCTTCCGCGACTTCCTGGAAACGTACATCACGACCCAGGCCAACCTGCTGCAGCTGCCAGCGATCTTCGTAACCCTGATGGGCGCCTGGCTGGCCAGCCGGCTGGTCGATCCCTGGCTCCGCCGCATCGCCCACGGCACCGCCGTCGACGAGTACCAGGAGGCGTTCTACGTCCAGAACATCGTGCCGCTGTCGCTGCCGGCGCTATGGGCCGCGGCGTTGTGGATTTCGATGACGGTCGCCCAGCAGTTCGGCTGGCCCAACCACATCGTCTCGATCGCTGTCGATCTCGCGGCCGCCTGGCTGCTGATCCGTATCGCCTCGGCGCTGATTCCCAACGCCACCATCGCCAACGCCATCGCCGTTGCTGCCTGGACGGTCGCGGCGCTGAACGTGCTCGGCCTGCTGGGGCCGGCCATCCGCTTGCTGCAGCACATCTCCTTCTCGATGGGCGCCGCCCGCATCACTCTGCTGACGGTATTCGAAGCGATCGTTACCCTCGCGGTGCTGTTATGGGCGTCCAGCATCGGCGGCAGGTTCGCCGAACGGCGGCTGTCGCGGGTAGCCAACCTCACCCCCACGGCGAAGGTGCTGTTCGGCAAGCTCGCCCGGATCGTGCTGATCACCCTTGCCTTCCTGGTGGCCCTCGGCACCGCCGGCATCGACCTGACGGCGCTGGCCGTCTTTACCGGCGCCGTCGGTGTCGGCGTCGGCTTCGGCCTGCAGCGCACCGTCTCCAACCTTTTTGCCGGCATCGTCCTGCTGCTCGACAAGTCGATCAAGCCGGGAGACATCCTCGAGGTCGGCGGCACCTTCGGCTGGGTCGCCGCGCTGGGCGCCCGCTATGTCGAGGTCGAAACCCGCGACGGCACCCAATTCCTCATCCCGAACGAGGACATCATCACCCATCAGGTTTTCAACTGGACACACCAGAACGATAACGTCCGTCTGAAGATCCGGGTGCGCATCGCCTATGACGCCGACGTGCGCAAGGCGCTGTCGCTGATGCGCCAGGCGGCCGGACGGCCGGCGCGGGTGCTGAAAACGCCGGCGCCGAACCCGCTGGTCATCGGCTTCGGCGAGAACGGCCTCGACCTGGAGTTGCGTTTCTGGGTCGCCGACGTTCGCAACGGCGTCCATAACGTCTCCAGCGAAGTCTTCCTCGAAATCCTCGACCTGTTCCGCGAGCACGACATCCACGTGCCGCTGCCGCAACGCTATCTGCACGTCCAGTCGCTACCGGCGGGCCTGCCCGTGGCCGAGGAAGCGGCGGTCCCGCTCGAAGTGCGACGCGGCTGAGCGACTACGGACGGATCAGGCGAAAGGTCAGGTTGATCCGCGCGCCGACCGGCCGGCTGGTCTTGGCGATCCGATGCTGCCAGCAATGCTGGGTCGCGCCGGCCATGATCAGGCAGGACCCGGCGGGCAGATCAATCGAGAGCCGCTCTGCCGACCGGCGGTGGCGCAGATCGAAACGGCGGCAGGCGCCGAGCGAGAGGCTGGCGATGACGGGATTTCGCCCGAGAGCAGGTTCGGCATCGGCATGCCAGGCGACACTGTCGCCGCCGTGGCGGTAGAGATTGGCAAGGACGCTGTTGAACGCTTGCCCGGCAAGCCGTTCGGCCAGCACCTTGAGTTCCCGCAGCGGCTCGGTCCACGGCTGGGCGGCAAGGCGGATGCCGCTGTAGACGTAGCTGCCGTCACCATACCACGCCTGCAGGCGGGGGATCGGCAGCCGGCGCCCCATGATGGTCGCCTCGTCCTGCCGCCAGGCGACGTCCTGGTGCAGGCGGCGAAACAACCGTTCCGCCTCGGTGCTGCTCAAGGCTTCGCCGACCAGCCACGCCTCGCCATCGAAAGGCAGCAGGTTGTCCCGGGCGCGTACCGGCCCACCCGTCGGCGCCGGTGGCGGCGACGACATCTGCGTCGGCGCCAGCATGCGGGCAGATGTCATCGTTTCCCGCCAGATCCGCTCACAGCGTGTTCTTGCAGCGACCGGTCATTCGAACAACGCCTGCTGTCGCCACAAAAGGAAGACCCTCGCTCCATCATGCCCTGAGGCGGAGTCGAGGGTCTTGTTGCGAACAAGAGCCATGTTCGCGTCCGCTCATAGCGGACTTTATCCTGGACTTGAAGACTGATTGCCGATGCCAAGGGGTCGACAATCTAGTATTGGTCCGGTGGAGTCATGCGGTCGATGCACCCTCCACTTGCTGTTCGTCCTATAATTAGTTTGGTACCGGTGACCCTTGCTGTCAAGTCTTTGTCCCCGAGAGTGGTGCGGGAGGACGGAGC
>JBDHSN010000130.1:0-9840 GCA_039808105.1 Rhodospirillales bacterium | reverse complement strand
GGCGGCGTCGTCGGGCTGAAGGGCTCGCTCGCCCCGCAGGGCGGCATCGTCAAGATCGCCGGCCTCACCGCGCTGCAGTTCCGCGGCCCGGCCCGCTGCTTCGACTCCGAGGAAGCCTGCTTCGATGCGGTCAGCCGCCGCGCCTACGACGAGGGCGACGTGCTGATCATCCGCTACGAGGGACCGCGCGGCGGCCCCGGCATGCGTGAGATGCTGTCAACGACGGCGGCCCTTTACGGCCAGGGCACCGGCGGCAAGGTGGCCCTGATCACCGACGGCCGCTTCTCCGGCGCCACCCGCGGCTTCTGCGTCGGCCACGTCGGGCCCGAGGCGGCGGTGGGCGGGCCGATTGCGCTGGTGCAGGACGGCGATCTCATCAGCCTCGACGCCGAAGCCGGCACCATGGAGCTGGAGGTCCCCGCCGAGGAACTCGCCCGCCGCCGCGCCACCTGGCGGCCCCGGACGCACGACTTCCAGTCGGGCGCGTTGTGGAAGTATGCGCAACAGGTCGGCGACGCCTGCGACGGCGCCGTCACCCACCCCGGCGCCAAGGCCGAAACCCACGTCTACGCCGACATCTAACCGCCTCGCGACAGCATCGCCCCTGCCGCATCGCTGGCAGCCGGCCCGGCCTTCGGGCTCCCCGGCTGCCGGCGGCGGCGATCTCGTCCCGGGAGGTCTGGCCGCAGGTGTGGCCGGGGCGATGGTGACCAGCCCCGCCGACCTCCGAGAACGGCAGCGTCGGCGAGAGGGCAGCCTGCGGCGGCGGCCTGCCCCGCCCCGGAAGTCCGCATAGCACACACCGCCGGACCGGCTCCGTGCGCATTTTCGCGCCTGACCTCCCGGTTGGCCCGGACGCGTTGCGGGCACGCCGGTGCATCGCCCCTATATCTGCTTTCGGCAGACATCTGAACGAAGGCTTGTTGCCGCCGGTGACCGCTTCGGCCCAACCATTTAGCGCTTGATATGAAGTAACGACGCTCGGTATTTTACTTTATATATCGTGATAGGGGGTTTTCATAAAATGAGTACCTGGATCACTCCGAGTATTTCTCGGAGGGAAATGAATTGTCGTGGCGTAACGGTCGCGCTTACAGTATTCACTCTCAGTCTCCTCGCCGGTCCTGCGCCGCATGCGGCGGCCAGCGACAATACTCTTGAGATGAGGCAGGTTCCGGATAAGGCGGCTCTTGCCCGGATACCTGCCGGGCAGACACCCAGACGCATCATCATCAAGTTCGCGGAGGGCACTGAACTCTTTGTCCAGGACGGCCATTTACGGTCGGAGAAGTCGATTGATCCCACTCCCGTTGCCAACGCGCTGGCAAGCCTCGGAGTTTCGGCCAACGACCTTCGACCGCTTCACACCCGCCCCCGTGCCGAGCTCCAGGCCGAGCGGTCGCGCGCGCAAGCCGCGAGCGGCCGGGCGCTTGCCGATCTCAGCCTTTACTATGTGGTTGATCTGCCGGCGGGTGCACGCGCCGCGGCTGTCCTCGAGCAGCTCTCGGCACTGCCACTCGTCGAGTTCGCCGAGCCCGAGCCAATCCCGGCGCCTCCCCCCGTCGATCTGGCGCCGCCCACGCCCGACCTCACCGCCCAGCAAGGCTATCGCGGGGCGCCACCCGTGGGGATCGGGGCGTTCAACACGCTGACGGTGCCCGGTGGCGACGGTACCGGCATCCGCATCGTCGACATCGAGTATAGCTGGGTCCTCAATCACGAGGATCTCGAGCTGCCCGCTTCGACCAACATCGACCCATCGCCCGCCTTGGACCCTTTCCCTGCCGACCAGGGAAACCACGGCACCGCCGTGCTCGGCGAACTGGCAGGCAAGGCCAACGGCTACGGCGTCGTCGGCATCGCGCCGGGAGCGCAGGTCAACATCGCCCCGGCCGCAACGGTAGCCTTCGGCTACAATCTGCCGCGGGCCATCAGCCTCGCGACGGCAGCCCTTCGGCCAGGCGACGTCATCCTCCTGGAACAGCAAATGAGCGTGTGCGGATCGAGCAGTTACGGCCCGGTTGAGTGGTCGCAATCGGTCTACGATGCGATCGCCACCGCAACCGCGCTGGGGATCAACGTCGTCGAGGCCGCCGGCAATGGCGCCGTCGACCTCGACGGCGCCGGCTGTGCATCGCTGTTCAACCGAACCGTCCGCGACTCCCGTGCGATCATCGTCGGTGCGGGAGCGCCGACCACCCATGAGCGCCTGTGGTTCTCGAGCTACGGCTCGCGGCTTGACGTGCAGGGATGGGGATCGAGCGTGACGTCGAGCGGCTATGGCGATGCGTTCGATCCCGGCGATGCGCGTCAACGCTACACTTACGGCTTCAGCGGAACGTCGAGTGCCTCGCCGATCGTTGCCGGCTCCATTCTGGCGCTGCAGGGCGCGCTGAAGGCGCGCGGACTGCGGGTGGCAACCGCAGAGGAAATGCGAGAGGCGCTGGTTTCCACCGGAACGGCACAAAGCGGAACCACCCACATTGGCCCGCTGCCGCGGCTGGCCGACGCCTTGAACTTCCTGATCAACCGCATCAACCCGGCGGCGCGGTGGCGCAGCTGGGAGTCCTTTGCGGGCACCATGGGGAGCAAGCCCGCCGAGTGCCTGGCAACCGGCGCGTCGCAAACCGAATGCTTCGCTCCCGCAGCCACGGGTGGTCTCGGCTGGTGGCGCTACGACGGCGCGGCCCTGCCCTCGATGGCGGGTCTCGGCGGACAGGCCGCTTCGCCGCCGACCTGCGCGCCGACGATCGGCCGGCTCAACTGCTTCGTCTCGACCAGCGGCGGCCGCATGGCGCAGATCGCCAGACAGGGAACGACCTGGGGCAGCTGGACCGACCTGGGTGGCAGCATCCAGGGACGCCCCGCCTGCGTTTCGACCAGCCCGACCAGCATCGAGTGCATCGCCCTGGGGACGACAGGCAAGCTGCAGTGGCGGTCGTGGAATGGCACCGCCTGGAAGGCGTGGAAGACGGTGGCACCCTCGGTCACTTTCGGCGCGGAGCCGACCTGCTTCGGCCGTGCCGCCGGTGTCGACTGCGTCGTCGCCGACAGCAGCAAACGGGCACGCCATCTTCGCCTCGGCACCGCCGGCACATGGTCTGCGCCCGCCAATCTCCTTGGTTCCGTGCAACGCCCCGCATCGTGCATCGAGGCAGGAGCCGGCTTCGCCTGCTTCTTCATGGGCGGTGACCAGACGCTCCGCGAGATCGACTACAGCGGCACCGCCTGGGGGGCATGGATCAACCACGGCGGCATCCTGACCTCCGCGCCTGCCTGCCTGCGTTTTGGGACCCAGGAAGTGCGGTGCTTCAGTGCAACCTCGGGCAACGCCCTGCAGGAAAGACGGCAGGTGGCGCAGCAGTGGCGCGACTGGACCCGCCTCGGCGGCTCCATCAAGCCGCTTCGCCCATCGTGCATCGCCCGCAACAGCACGCGCATCGACTGCTTTGCCGCCGGCCAGAACGGCAGGCTCAATCATCTCGCCTATTACTGATAAGGGCGTAACCCTGCCGCTGGCGGCCAGCGTCGTTGCAGGAACGTGGCGGTCGGCGGTGGCCGCCACGCTTCCCCCGCGCTTTGATCAATGGTCGGCAATGCGGCGGTGCCAGGTTCCCCAGTCCCCGTAGGCGGCAAGGCGGTATTCGCTATCGATCAGCGTCGTCAGCTCGGGCTCGCCCACCCGCAGCTGCTCCAGACGCTTCGCCATCGGCGGCGCGATGAAGATCCAGTCGGGCGGGCTCGCACGGAGCTGCTGAACGAGATCGGTCCGCTGCGCCGCGGTGATGTACGGCAGGTTCTGGCCCGAATACCGGTAGCCGAAGCTGCAGTCGAGCTCGCGGTAGATCGCGGGAGTCCCCAGCACGTAGATGCGCTCGCGCTGGCAATCGCCGGGAAACGCCGCCGACGCCGCGACAACGCCATCGTAGTTGCGATCGACGGCGCTGCGGAACGCCCTGCCGTCGAACGCCCGCGGCCAGCCCGCCTCGACGACGGTGAAGGCGTTCTGCCCGAGCTGGCTGAGCACCACGGTGAACGGCGCCAGCAGCAGGAACAGCATGAAGCTGCGATGGCGGCGGGCAAGATCGGCGGCGACGAACGGAACGCCGACGATCCGGTCGAGGCCGAGCATGCACAAGAGGAAGGCGGGCGCCAGCAGCAGAAACCAGTGGTAGGGCCACCACGAGAAGCGCTGGACCATGATGTCGAACACCTCGACGCCGATCCAGATCAGCAGCAGCGGCGCCAGCGGCACCCGCTCCGCCACCCGGCCCGGCAGCAGAAAACCGGCCGCCAGGCACAGCCACGGCGCCAGCGTCACCGCAAGCTGCGCCCCGCCGATGAAAAGGCGCAGAAACGGCGCCGGCTCCAGCGTCATCGCCCCGGTAAAGGGGTAGACGAAGGTGGTCAGCAGAAAGGCGACCGCAGCGCCCCTGCTGGCAAAGTAGCCGAGCATCGCGAGCCAGATCAGTCCGGCGCCGAACGCCCACGGCAATCCCAGCCGCAAGATGACATGGCGCAGCGGCATCCCCGACCGCGACGCGCACAGCAGTACGTAGCCGTGGAGGACGGTCACGATCAGGGCGAACGGGATCTTGAAGGCTGCGGCAATACCGCCACACATGCCGGCAAGCAGCGCCAGCACCGCAGCGCTAGCGCCGACCCCGGCATCAGCGGCCCGGATCGCGAGCAAAGCCGACGCCAGGATCGGGAACGCGACAAGCGTTTCAACCTGCGTCTGCTCCGAAGCACTGGTATAGGCGTACTGGATGATGATGAAAAAAGGCGCAATGCTGGCAATCCAACGGCTGGCAAAATGCGGGCGGCTCAGCCCTATGATCAGCGCGGCGAAGCCGAGATTCCACAACATCTCGAATATATGAACACCGACATCAGTGAAACCAAAAAATCTTCCCGCTACATAATAGAATAAAAATACTCCAGGCTGCTTGATATCCCAGATATCCGAATACAGTACGCTCCCTTGATCAATATTATAGCCGAATAACAGGAACAAGGCTTGATCGTTACGCAACGGGTACGGTACTTTAAGTAGAGCTGAACTAGCGACAGCGACAAAGGTCAGGCAAACGAGCGCTGCATACACCATTTTTCCACGAGCGGCTGTGGAGGTATCCGGCGATGCAATCTCTAAACTCTTCACCGGGCCATCCCTTTCACACGATCGAGAGGTTGGATAATCTTGCCTGTTGACGGTTGCACGGCAATCGACGACCGTATAACACAATCTCACCGGACGGCGGTGAGACGTGCCGAGGGATGGATTGCAGCGACTGCACCACTTCAGGGATCAGGGCCACGGTGATCGATAACCGGAATGGCTGCCCGGATGTGTCTGGCGCATCGGACAAGGTCGTGCCGAGTGCCCCCACCTGGACCTGCGCCCCGGCTTGCCGCCAGGACATGACTGCAGCGTCGGTCATCGACAAGCGGGATACCCGGTTAACGCGTCAACCTCTTGCAATATACCACCCGCAGACGCTAAGACAATGCCGGGTGACGGGTCGCGGGGGATGGTGGCGAGCGGGACCTGGGGCGAGCGATGCCAGTCGTCTCGCATCAGGGGCCGCCGGCAGGCGACGCAGATGGCCAGAAGGCCGACCCGGTGGGACAGCCTGTGTGGAGAAAAGGCCCCCTGTGTCCGAATGATCGGGCGGAGGCCATTGACCGGTGAGCGTCCGTTTGGCGGCGACCCCTGCAGGGTGGCCGGACGAACGGGCCGGACAGGTGTCGGGCGCAACATGATCCGGCACCGGCGAGGAAGCTGCCTCCGGCACACACGAACCAGGGCGGTCGCAGGCAGGACGGCGCCACGCGGGGCCGCCGTTCAGCGAAATAGGTTGGTGCCGAAGGCAAGCGCGGCGTGGAGGTCGAGAACGCATGTCACCTGAACAGATACAGATCATACCTTTTCTGAAGAGCCTGTGGCTGAGGAAGTATACCTTCCTGGTAGCGGCTGTTTCAGTGCTGGCGTTGTGCCTGCTCATCCTTATCGTCATCACTCCCAAGTACACGGCTGAGTCTGTCGTACTGGTCGACAAGCAACGGAGCTTGCTGAGCGATCTTGAGGCATTGGTGCCCGGCCTGGGCCCGAACACCGACATCATGAATACCCAGGCGCAGATCGTCGCATCCTACAAGCTGGTCGAGCAGACCGCCACCGAGCTCAATCTCTACACCGACCCGGAGTTTGCCGAAGACGATAGTTTCAGCCTCGCCGACTATGTTCTGGGCCCGATCAAAGCGGCACGGAGCTGGTTCAATGCCTACACTGCAAATCCCAGTGCCGTGCCGACAGAGGGCATGACCGATGCCGAGCGCGACCACTACTATACGACGCAGAACATCATCGATGCGCTGAACGTCACGCCGGTCAAAGACTCCACCCTGATGATGATCGACTTCACCTCCCAGGATCCGGTGAAGGCTGCCAAGTTCGTCAATACTCTGACTGGCAAGTATGTCGACAGCAACCTCGAGTATCGCTACGAGACGGCGCGGCGGACGATCGACTGGGCGAACGAAAAGATCGCCGAACTGCGCAAGAAGGTCGAGACCTCGGAAGGCGCCATCGAGCGCTACCGGCTCAGCGCCGGGCTGCTGGAAACCAAGGAAGGCAGTGTCGCGGCGCAGCAGCTCTCCGACACCAACATCGCTGTCGCCAATGCCACCGCCGAGCGGTCGGCCAAGGAAGGCCGGCTGCGCGAGATCCGCGGCATCCTCAACCGCGGCGGCGCCGAAGCCTTAGCGGAAGTGCTCGCCTCGCCGGTGATCCAGCAGCTGACCCTGCAGGAGGCGGCGATCAACCGCGAGATTGCCCAGCTTGGCCAGGATCTCGGTCCGCGCCACCCGACGATGGCGGTCAAGCGCGCCGAGCTGAAGGACATCCAGAGCAAGATCAACGTCGAGGTCAACAAGGTCGTCAGCCAGCTGCAGAACGAGGTCGACCTGCTGCGGGCGCGCGAGGTCGCCCTGGGCCAGCAGCTCAAGCAGATGGAGCAGAAGGTCGGCGCCGCCAATGCGGCGATGATCCAGCTGCGCAGCCTCGAGCGGACGGCCGACGCCGACCGGCTGATGCTGGACACGTTCCTGAAGCGGACGCAGGAGACCTACAGCGAGCTGGACCGCGCCGGCGAGACGCAGAGCGACATCCGCGTCGTCAGCCCGGCGGTGCCGCCGGCGCAGCCGTCGTTCCCGCAGATGGTGGTGGCCCTGGCGCTGGCCGTGCTGCTTGCCGGCATTGCCGGCGTCGCCGCAGTCATGCTGGCCGAACAGCTCAGCGACGTCTTCCGCAGCAGCGAAGACCTGGAGAAGCACACCGGCCTGCACATCCAGGGACTGCTGCCGCGCGTCAAGAACAACAACGACGTGCTGGCGGAGCTGGCGACCAACACCTCGTCGCTCTACTCCGAGCAGGTCCGCTCGCTGAGTACCGGCCTGCTGCTGCTCGAGCGGGAGCGCCGCGGCTCCAACGTCCTGCTGATCATGTCGTCACGGCCTGCCGAGGGGAAGAGCACCCTCGCGGCCTCCCTGGCCCGGGCGCGCGCCCTCACCGGCCAGAAGGTGATCCTCATCGACGCCGACCTGCGCAAGCCCAACATGCACACGTTGTTCGGCATCTCGCGTCAGCCCGGCCTCGCCGAGCTGATCGGCGGCAGCGCCACACTCTCGCAGGTGCGTCAGAAGGACAGGCACTCGAACCTGCACCTGCTGCCGGTCGGCACGGTGATGGAGAACGGCGCTGCCAGCATCCTGCACAGCAAGCGGCTGGAAACGGTGATCAACGAGCTGCGCGAGCTCTACGATACCATCATCATCGATACCCCGCCGCTGCTGGCGGTGCCCGATGCCTACGTGCTCAGCACCCTGTCCGACATCGGCGTCTTCGCCGTCCGCTGGAACAAGACCCGCCGCAGCGCCGTCGTGCAGGTGCTGAAAGGTCTGCGCCGGGAAAGCGAGATGCGAACCGTCGCGGTGATGACCATGGT
The DNA here is from genome assembly GCA_039808105.1 of Rhodospirillales bacterium. Taxonomy (GTDB): domain Bacteria; phylum Pseudomonadota; class Alphaproteobacteria; order Rhodospirillales; family Defluviicoccaceae; genus Defluviicoccus. The sequence goes on along the minus strand of JBDHSN010000130.1, from coordinate 1,831 downwards.
CGATGCCAAGCGCTACGCCAGCTACGGCTACACCGACTCCGGACGCTTCGACCACGAGATCCAGCGCTACTACCTGCGCAAGGCCTCCTGACCGCCGCACCGCTACGGGCCGGGGCCGGCCTCGCGACACCCCGTTACAGAAAAGGCGCCCGGCATGACCGGGCGCCTTTTTGCGTCTGCCGCGCGGAACAGCCCGCGCCGCCGACCGTCAGGCGGCGGAGAGGGCGCGATCCATCACCGCCGTCAGCCGCCGGGCGAACGCCGCCGGATCCGGCAGCGGATCCCCCTCGAGGATCCGCGCCTGGTCGAGCAGCAGCAGCGCCGCATCGGCAAGCTCGCCCTCCCCGGCGCCGGCTTCGGCACGCGCCGCCATCTGCCGGATCAGCGGGTGGCCGGCGTTGATCTCGAGGATGCGCAACGTCGCCGCGTCGGCATCGAGCCGACGGTGCTGGCGCAGCAGCCGCTCCAGGTACATGTCCATGTCGCCATCGCCCGCGACGAGGCAGACGGGGCTTTCGGTCAGCCGGCTGGACACCCGCACGTCCCTGACCTTGTCGGCCAGTAGCGTCTTCAGCACGCCGATCAGCCGCTCGGTTCCCGGAGTCTCAGGGGTGGCGGCCTCCGCCCCGGCGCCCTCGGCAGCGGTCGCTTCGATCTTGCCGAGATCGACCGCGGCAGCGGCGGCCGAGGTGAACTTCTTGTCCTTGAAGCTGCGCACCGTCGGCACCCAGAACTCGTCGATGGGATCGGTGAGCAGCAGCACCTCGACGCCCTTGGCGCGGAAGCCCTCCAATTGCGGGCTGCGTCGCACCGCGTCACCCTCTTCGCCCGACAGGGTGAAGATGGCGTCCTGGCCCGGCTTCATCCGGGCGAGGTACTCGTCCAGCGAGGTCAGGCCGTCACCCGCGGTGGATCGGAAGCGGGCCAGCGCCAGCAGCTTGTCGCGGTTCTCGAAATCCTCGTAGATGCCCTCCTTCAGCACCGCGCCGAAAGCATCCCAGAAGCGCGCGTACTCCTCCGGCGCATCCGCCGCCTTCTTCCCCAGCTCGTCGAGCACCCGCTTGACGAGGCCGCCGCGGATCTTGGCGAGGCGGGGGTCGTGCTGGAAAGATTCGCGGCTGATGTTGAGCGGCAGATCCTCGGAATCGACGACGCCGCGCAGGAAGCGCAGGTACGATGGCAGCAGTCCCTCGCAGTCGTCGGTGATGAACACCCGCTTGACGTAGAGCTTCAGCCGGCTCTTGCGCTCCGGGTCGAACAGATCGAAGGGCGCCTGCTGGGGAACGAAGAGCAGGTTGGTATAGGAGACAACGCCTTCGACGTGGTTGTGCAGGGTAAGCCAGGGCTCGTCGAAGGCATGGGCGACGTGGTGGTAGAACTCGGTGTACTGCTCCGCGGTGACGTCCTTTTTCGCCAACGCCCAGAGGGAAGTCGCCGCGTTCAGCGGCGGCGTCTCGTCGCCCTCGCCCAGCCGGATGGGGAAGGCGACGTGGTCGGAGTAGGTCTTGATGACATTGCGCAGCCGCGACTCCTCAAGGAACTCGTCGGCGTCGTCGGCGAGATGCAGGATCACCGTCGTCCCGTGTCCGGCGCGCTCGCCAGGATCGATGGTAAACGCCCCCTTGCCGTCCGACGACCACAGCCACGCCTGCTCGTCGCCGGCGCGGCGGGTGAGCACGTCCACCGTCTTCGCCACCATGAACGCCGAATAAAAGCCGACGCCGAACTGGCCGATCAGGCTGACGTCCTTGCGCGCATCGCCGGTGAGCTGCGAGAGAAACGCCTGCGTGCCGGAGCGGGCAATGGTCCCCAGCGTCTCGATGAGCTCGTC
>JBDHSN010000129.1:0-9852 GCA_039808105.1 Rhodospirillales bacterium | reverse complement strand
AGGCCGTCCTCGAAGGGGATGGCGGCGCGGAAGCGCAGCAGGGTGCGGGCCAGCGCCGTATCGGCGAAGCAGTGGCGGATATCACCGGTGCGAAACTGCCCGGTGATGCGCGGGCGGACGGAGGAGGCGCCCATCGCCGAGATCAGTCGCTCGGCGATCTCGGCGATGCTGATGCTGGTGCCGCTGGCGATGTTGACGGCCACGCCGTCGGCGGCGTTGCTCTCCACCGCGAGCCGGCAGGCGCGGGCGACGTCACCGACATGGACGAAGTCACGGCGCTGCCGGCCGTCCTCGAACACCAGCGGCGGCTGGCCGTGGAGCAGCCGGGTGGCGAAGGTGGCGAGCACGCCGGTGTAGGGGTTGGCGAGCGCCTGGCGCGGGCCATAGACGTTGAACAGGCGCAGCGCCGTCGTCGGGATGCCGTAAGCGTGGCCGGTGATCAGGCACATGCGCTCCTGGGCGAACTTGCCGAGGGCAGCGAGCGAGGTGAGCGCCGGCCGCTTGTTTTCCGGAGTCGGTGCCGGACGCAGCGGATCGCCGTCGGCATCGCGCAGCTCCCAGCGACCGCAACGGAGCTGCTCCACCGTTCGTTCGGCGCTCTCGATCCGCCGGCCCTGGCGGTCAAGCATCAGCCCTTCGCCGTAGATGCTCATCGAAGAGGCGACGACCAGCCGCCGCACGTCCGCGCCGATCAGCGCTTGCAGCACCGTCGCCGTGCCGAGTTCGTTGACGTCGGCGTGGGTGCGTACTTCGGCCATGCTCTGGCCGCTGCCGACCTTGGCGGCGAGATGGATGACTGCCTCGGCGCCGGTGAGGGCGAGGGCGACCGCGTCAGGATCGCGAACGTCGCCCACCTGCAGCTCCACCGCCGGGTCAAGGTAGCCGGGCCGCTCGCGCTGCGGATGCACCTGTTCGTCGAGGTTGTCGAGCGCGCGGACAGCATGGCCATGCCGCAACAGCTCGTCGGCGACGTGGGAGCCAATAAAGCCTGCTCCTCCGGTAATGACGACGCGCACCGCACCCTCCCCCGCGCCAACAACTAATCGGCAACGCGCCTTCCGGGCACATGTTCCCGGCAGGGCCTCCGCAGCGAACTCTGCGCACCGGCCCCGGCCGGCGGGCGGAACACTGCCCGGCAGCAGGACGTTTGCAGGGTCTTGCGGGCTGGCCGACAGTTAAAGAGGTGAGAGATGGCGACCCATGAGTCCAGGCAAACGACCAACCACGAGGAAATCCGCAAGTGGGTGCAGGCACGCGACGGCCGGCCGGCGGCGGTGGCGCAGACCCACTCCGGCGACGATGCCGGCATCCTGCGCATCGACTTCGGCGAGAAGGAGCCGGAATTGGACCAGATCTCGTGGGAGCAGTTCTTCCAGACCTTCGATGACCGGAAGCTGGCGTTCCTCTACCAGGACAAGACCAAGGACGGCAGCACCAGCCGCTTCTTCAAGTTCGTCCGGCGGTAGCGCGAGGGGCGCGGGTGGGCCAACGGTCAGAGTTGCAAGGCCCGCTGGATCGCGTCGCTGCGCTCGCCATGACGGCGGACGACGGTTCTGCTGCAACGCGAGCCGGAGGCGAAGCGATCCAGTGCTGTAGGCGCGGCCCGGAAGGCCAGCCTGCGACGTTCGCCTGCCGGAAGCGGCGGCCTTTACCGCTCGCGGAAGGCTTCGTCGCGCAGCTTGAGGACGGGCTTTAGCAGGTAGTCGATGACCGACCGCGAACCGGTGCGGATATCGACGGTGGCCTGCATGCCGGGCGTGATCGGCAGCTCGCCGGGGTTGGCGCCCAGCCACGACCGGCTGGTTTCCACGGTCACCTCGAAGTAGGGGGTGCCGGTCTTGGCGTCAGCGGACGCATCCGGGGCGACCTGGGTGACGGTGCCGGGCAGGCTGCCGTAACGGACGAAGTCATAGGTGGAGATCTTGACGACCGCCGGCTGGCCGGCGCTGACATAGCCGCGGTCCAGCGGGCTGAGCCGCGCCGAGACGACCAGCTTGTCGCCGCTGGGCACGATCTCCATGATCGCTTCGCCGGGCGTCACCACTCCGCCGATGGTGTTGGTGCGCAGCTTCTTGACGACGCCGTCGATCGGACTCCTGATCTCGGCGCGCCGCCCCTGCTCGGTCGCCGGCGCCAGCAACTCCTGGACGCGGGCGATCGTCTGCTCGGTCTCGCCGAGTTCGTCGCGGGCCTCACGGCGGAAGCGGTCGTCCGCTTCCCGCAGCCGCTGCCCGGCTTCGCTGACGCCGGCGCGGGCGCGTGGCAGCGAGACGTCCAGCGTCCGCACCTCGCCTTCCAGGCTCTCCACCTCCGCCTGCAGCCGCAGGTGCTCCATCCGGGCGGTCAGGCCCTCCTGCAGCAGCGATTCCGACATCTTCAGGCGCTCGCGGGCCAGCGTGAGGTTGCCGCCCGCCGCCTTCCGCTTGGCCTCCAGCTCCTGAACCTCCAGCTCGCGCTGCTGGACCTGGGCGCGCAGGGCGCCGGCACTCGATTCCAGCTCGCGTTTGCGGGCGGCGAACGCGTCGGCCTCGGCGGCGGCGACATCCGGCTGGCGGGCAGCGGCGTCCGCCGGCAGCAGCAGCGGCGCGCCGTCACTCAGCGCCCGGACCCGGGCCCGGTGCAGCAGGGCGTTGTCGAGGCGGGCGAGCAGTTCCTTGCGGTTGACGCCGGCAGTGGCGAGGTCGAGGCGGAGCAGCGGGTCGCCCGTCCGCACCGCCGCGCCTTCCGCAACAAAGATGTTTTCGATGATGCCGCCTTCGAGGTGCTGGATCACCTTCACCTTGCCTTGCGGCGTCACTTCGCCGGTCGCGACCGCCACCTGCTCGATGCTGGCAAGGCTGGCCCACAGCAGCAGCGCGCTCAGCACGGCGATGATCGGCCAGGCGACGATGCGCCAGCTCGGCAGCGGGTGCTGCGCCAGCAGGACGTCGAGCGGGCTCACGCGATGCCGCTGCCGACCATCGCCGCGGCCGGCTGGATGGTCGCCGCGGCGGGCGGGCCGAACGGTGCTGCCGATGCCGGCGCGGCAGGGCGCGGCGGGCCGAACAGCCGCGACAGCGCCTGCGCGGCCGGCTGGACGGCGGCGAGCCGGCCGCAGCGCACCTCGACGATCGTCCGGCACTGCAGGAGCAGCTGCCGGCTGTGGGTGACGACCACCACCGTGCGCTCTGCCGCCAGCAGCACCAGCGTGCGCAGCACCGCCAGCGCCGCTTCCGGGTCGAGGGCGGCGGTCGGCTCGTCCAGCAGCAGTACCGGTGGATCGCCCAGCAGGGCGCGGGCGATGGCGATGCGCTGGCGCTGGCCGGCAGAAAGGCGCCGGCCCGCCTCGCCGATGTCGGTGGCATAACCGTCGGGCAGATCGACGATGGCGGCATGAATGCCGGCGAGGCGGGCGGCGCGGGTGATCGCCTCGGCATTGGCGGCGGGCTGGCGGTGGGCGATGTTGTCGCGGATGCTGGCAGCGAACAGCACGCAGTCCTGGGGAACATAGCCAATCCAGCCGGCCATCTCGGCGCGGCTGAACTGGGCGACATCGGCGCCGTCCAGCCGCACCCGTCCCGATGCCGGCCGATAAAGACCCTGCATGAGCTTCAGCAGCGTGCTCTTGCCGGAGCCGTTGGCGCCGACGATGGCGGTGATGCCACCCGGTTCGATGGCCAGCGAGACGTCCTCGATGGCGGTGCGGCTGCCGTCCGGGTAGGAGAAGCTGACCTCGTCGAGGGTGATCCTGCCGCCCGGGCGCCCCAGCGCCAGTGCGCTCGCCGCCCGCTCGCCGGGAGTGGCGAAGACCTCGCCGAGACGTTCCGCCGATTGGACGAAGGTGGTGTAGGTGCGCCAGTTGCTGACGAGCTGGTTGAGCACCGCCAGGAGGCGGCCGCTCAGCATGCCCGCCGCGATCAGCGCGCCGATGCTCATCTGCTGCTGGACGATGGCGTAGGCGCCGACCGAGGTCATCGTGACCGTGCTCAGCATCGTCATCGTCGTGGCGGTGTTGCCGTAGCCGTCGGCGCGCGAGCCGCGGGTGATGGCGCGGGCGATGCAGTCGGCCTGCCGGGCCTCCCACAGCGGACGGATGGCTTTGTCTAGGGCGAGGGCCTTCACCGTCGTCCGCGCGCCGATCAACTCGGCGACGAACTGATCGCGGGCCATGCCGCTGTCGCGCTCGGCACGGCCGGTTGCCGTCATCACCGCGGCGGACCGCCACGCGACGAGGGCGAACAGCGGCAGCGCCGCCAGCAGCACCCAGCCGATCGGCGGGGCGATGATGAAGGTGAGGATGAGGAAGAAGGCGGCGAACGGAACGTCGCAGACCATCAGCGCCGGGCCGCCGGAGAGGGTATTGCGGACAACGTCGATGTCGCGGAACAGCAGGTGCCAGTGCGACGCCGGCCGGCGCTCCAGCGTTGCCAGCGGCAGTGCCAGCAGCTTGTCGAGCAGCGTGCGGCCGATGGTGACGTCGATGCGCAGGGCGAGGCGTTGCAGGATGCGGGCGCGCGCCTGCCGCAGCACCCAGTCGAACAGCAGAACGATGACGACGCCGATGACCAGGCCCTGCAGCGTCGCAAGGCCGGCGTGGAAGACGACGCGGTCGTAGACCTGCATGACGAAGATCGGCACGGCCAGCGCCAGCAGGTTGATGAAAATGGAAAGAACGACGACTTCCGGGATTGTCGGCAGCAGCAGGCGCGCCAGCAGGCCGAAGAGAGCGCGAATCGCCGCCATAGTAGAAGACCCCAATAAGAACCCGTTTGGGCTATATTAGGGGGGCAGAGCGAAAAGAACCAGTGGTCGCAGCCGACTCGGGACCTGCCTAAAAGTGGAGGTCGATCCAGCCGGCGGGCCCCGCCGGCTCGTCGGCGCCGCTGCGGCTATCGCCATAGGCGGCGACCACGTGGACGCCGGCACCGGCAGATCCGGCCGCCGGTTCGCGGTCGGTGGCGGCCCGCGAGGCCGGCGGGGCGCCGGCGGCGGTGACCGCGCCGCGGCGGTCGCGGAACGCCCGGAAGACGTAAGGCCGGGCCTCCCATTCGCCGTTCGGCGGCGGTGCCGTATCGAGGCTGAAGGTGCCGCGCCGCTCGCGGCCGCAGCGCCGGTCGCCACCGTCGCCGTCTTCCGGATGGGGAGGGGGGCAGGGACCTGCTGCCGGGGCGGTGGCCTCCGGCAGTTCGACGAGAACCATCATCCGCTGCATCGCCGTCCTCGCCGATTGAATGGCGCAACTATATCAGTCAGATTGTGTAATGGCAATGTGAATATACCAATGCGGGTATATCAGGACGCCCCGTCCCCTGCCGACGCTCTGCGGCGAAGGTTGCCCCCAAGTTCCGTTTCCGCGTGGTTGTCGGCGGAGCGGAAGGTGTGATCCAGAGCGTCGCGGCGCAAATGCCGCAACCGGGTGGCGGTGGCACGGCGGCGGGACCAGAATAAGCCGCGGAACCGGCTCACAACCGGTCAGGGCTGCTGTTCGCCAAGGGAGAAGCCGCCCGGGGGGTGCGGAAACGAAGTCCGCAAGCTCGCCAGCAGCACATCGCCGGCAAAGGGGTGGCCGACTACGGGCAGGGGGGCATGGATGACCGCCGGCCCGATGGTGGCGCTGAGGCCGGCAGCCGGGGGAGCAGCCGGAAAGGTGCGGTCCTCCAGCCAGCGTGCAGCGAGAATGGCGATCAGAGCGATCTCAAAGACAATCAGAAAGCGGATCACGAAACCTCATCCGGTTGCAGGTTGTCGCGGCGCGGATCGGGGTCGGCGCCACGACACGGCAGCAGCCGCACCCGACGGCGCGCGCCGGCTGGCCTCAGCGGTAGCGGCGCAATCTGGCGAACTTGCGGCCGTATTTACCCGTCGTGGGCCATATCGATCGTCGCCAGCAGCGCAAGCGCCAGAATCGCACCGGCCGCTGGCCCTTGATGTGTGGCGCAAATGATGTCCACTTGGGTTATTATGACCGACGCTTCACGCTGACGCGGCTGCCCGCGGCGGGAGCCGACTGATCGACCGGCGCGGCGGCGACCTAGTCGTGGTACTGGCCCTCCTGGCAGTGCTGCAATTCGTGGTGGAGCACCTGCCAGCCGGCCAGGTCGTCGGCACCGCGCGGGCTGCGCGTCCAGATCACGCACATGCGAAACTCGCGGTCCCATGCCGCCATTCCCTGGCAATTGGGGCGCAGCCCGTGCTCACGACACAGGCGGCTCATCTCGCGGTCGCTGACGATGTTCCAGGTCAACGAGCGCGGCTCGATCGGCATCGCCGCCGCCGTTGCTGCCCGTGCTGCGACCGCCACAGCTGCCAGCCCTGCCAGGATCGATGTGCGCATCACGGCCCCCCTGCTACCGTCGCAATCCGTGTATAAACTGTCATATATACCCGCATAAGGGGTACGTGCAAGCGATTTCTTGTGAAACGCGCGTTGATGGGAGATTGGCACGTAATAGTAGTGCCGAGCCCGCGATGAGCCGTCGTTCCGTTCGCCATTGACCGCGCTCGCCGCATCAGCATGGTGGGCGTCGGTGCAGTCACAACGAAGAGGAGGCGAGGTGGACGACCTGACCATCGCCCGGGCCTTGCATGTCGTCGGCGTGGTGCTGTGGATCGGCGGCGTCGGGCTGGTGACGACGGTGCTGCTGCCGGCGATCCGGCGGCTACGGACGCCGGCCGAACGCTACCCGCTGTTCGAAGCCATCGAGGGACGCTTTGCCCGCCAGGCGCGGGCCTCGACCGTGCTGGTGGGCGCCAGCGGACTCTACCTCGTCTGGGCACAGGACCTGTGGGACCGCTTCGGCGATGCGTCGTTCTGGTGGATGCATGCGATGGTGGCGGTGTGGTTGCTGTTCACCGCCATGCTGTTCGTGCTCGAGCCGCTGTGGCTGCACCGCTGGTTCACGGCCGCCGCGGCGAGGCGGCCGGAGCGGACCTTCCGGCTGGTCGTGGTGCTGCACTGGCTGCTGCTGACCGTCAGCCTCGTCACCGTCTTCGGTGCGGTCGCCGGCAGCCACGGCGCCGGATTCTGGGGCGGCTGAGCCGGGGCTCAGGCGCCGCTGTCGAAGATGGCGAGGCCCATCGACAGCTCGCTGCCGGCCTCGCCCTGGTTGAGGACTTCGCGGAAGACGCTCTTGATGAAGCCGATTCGCGGGGCATACCACTCCTCGCCGGCGACCTCGACGGCCGCCCGGCGAAGCGGCGAGGCGGCTTCCGTCCGTCCGGCGATCTTCACCTGCAGGCAGTCGGCATAGGTTCCGGCCGGGACCATCACCGTCGCCCGGGTGCTGGCGATGGTCTTCACCGTCGGAAACCGCACCGGCGCGGCGGTCCGGGTGCTCTCCCAGCTGGACGACCAGCTGGTGCCGGCGGTGATCGGCGTCCGCAGCAGATAGTCCGCCGGCTCGCGGGCGATCGGCGGCTCCTCGCCATGCTGCTGCGCGAACATCGCGATGCCGTTGGCGGTCTGGGCGAGAAAGCGGACGACGGTCGCACCGAACAGCTGCGAGCGCTGCGGCGTCAGCGTGCGGTCGAAAATCGACATCGGCGGCAGATTGGTCACGACGGCGGTATCGGTGAACGTCTCGCTGCCCTGTACCAGCACGACCCGGTATCGCCAGGTGAGGCGCGGAATCAGCGGGTAATAGAGGCCGACCCGGTCCTGGCAGCCGGTGCAGACGGCAAGCGGTGTCGCTGCCAGCATGGCCAGCGCTGTCCGTCTCGTCAGCATGCCCGACTCACCTTGTGTTCGGCGTAACCGCGCAGTTTGTGCCATATTTCCGACGTAATTATGGCAAAAGTGGCATTGACTACCCTTGTGCGTAAAGGGATTTCGATCACATTGCTGCGAAAACATGGCACACGGCAACGCTCATGTTTAAGCTCGCGGCCTCGCCTGCCTGCGCCGGCACCGCGATGATCGGAGAAACGGTTTTGCGTCCAGCGCTTTGCACGGCACTTGCGGCCGCCTTGCTGGTTTTCGCCGCCGCCCCGCCGGCCGGCGCCGCCGGCTTCGCCGACGTCACCACGCCCAGCGAACCACCGGCGCAGGTGTTCGGCGGCTATGCCAAGGGCTGCATCGCCGGCGCCGAGGCGCTGCCGCCAGATGGGGATGGCTGGCAGGTGATGCGACCCTCCCGCAATCGCTTCTGGGGCCATCCGACGCTGATCGCCTTCCTTGAGAACTTCGCCGCCTCGGCGCACGCCGCGGGATGGCCGGGGCTGCTGGTGGGTGACCTCGCGCAACCGCGCGGCGGCCCGATGGGCAGCGGCCACCGCTCGCACCAGACCGGCCTCGACGTCGACATCTGGTTCCTGCCGGCACCGCCGCAGCCGCTGTCGCCCAGCCAGCGGGAATCCGTCTCGGCGGTCTCGATGGTGGCGGAAGGCGGTATGGCGCTGTCGCCGGCGTGGAGTGACGGCCATGCCTGGCTGCTGCAGACGGCGGCGCTCTATCCGGAAGTGGACCGCATCTTCGTCAACCCGGCGATCAAGCAGGCGCTGTGCGACAGCACCAGCGGCGATCGCAGCTGGCTCGCCAAGCTGCGGCCGTGGTGGGGGCACGATGACCACTTCCACATCGGGCTGCACTGTCCGGCCGGTGACGGCGAGTGTGTCGAACGGCCGCCGATTCCCGCCGGCGACGGCTGCGATGCGTCGCTCGACTGGTGGTTCTCGGCCGAAGCGCGCGAGCAGCTCCGCACCGCGCCACCGGCACCGCGGCCGACCCTCGACGACCTGCCCGCCGCCTGCCGCTCCGTCCTTTTCGGTGGCTGAGGGGCGGCGGCGCGATCCCCATCTCAGGAGCAAGCGGCTATCGTTCCGATCCGTCGGCAGGACGGCGGACGCCGCACCAACCCCGGCGAGCGGAAGGAACAGCCATGGCGGAGGAAAAGCGCAGCTTTGAAGGGGTCAGCGTCGTCGTCTGGGAGCGGATGCGCGCGGTAGGGGTGCGCGACCACGGCACCGTCTTCGAGGGCGGCGAAGACCCGTGCGGCACGGCGACGACGCGCACGCCGGTGGGGCCGGTGGTGCTCGCCTTCGAGTTCGACGCCGATGCCGAGCGCATCACCTACACCATCATCCGCAAGCCGTTGTTCGCCGCCAGCGCTCTGATCTGGGGCGGCATCGGCGCCACCCTTGCCCGCTGCCGCGACGCCTGAAGGCCGCCCGCCATCGTTGGGTGGCAGGGAACGCCCTCCCGTCGCCCAATCCTTCCCGAGTGGGGGCGGCACCAGTGAGCCTGCCGTCATGGCCGTGCTCGTCACGGCCATCCACGCCTTTGCCCGAGTTGCTCATAACGATCCTCCCAAGCGGAATTTGCCGCCACCAACCCAGCCGCTTCAGGCCGTACCTGTGACGGAATCCGCGCGGCAGGGATGGCCGTGACAGGCACGGCCATGACGGTGGGGAGGTCGGGGGGCTGAGGATGCGGCACGCCCGCCGCGGCCTGCGCCTCGTCATCGTCGGGCAAAGGAGGCGGGCATGGCGCAACCGCCGTCCCGTCGCTCTTCCGGTACTGCAGGAGAGCGACCGTGCGGCACGGCAGGCCCCGGCCAGTCACGGCGCAGCAGGGAGCAATCGGTGGCCGAAGGGAGCATGGAGCCAACGGAGTCCCGGGGGCCAGAACCACTCTTCCGTCATGGCCGTGCTCGTCACGGCCATCCACGCCTTTGCCCGAGCCGCTCATAAATGTCCTCGTGATGGTCGCACCAACCCAGCCGCTTCAGGCCGTATCATGCGGCGGAATCCGCTCTGCAGGGATGGCCGTGACAAGCACGGCCATGACGGTGGGGAGGTCGAGGGCTCATGACGGCGGGGAGGCGGGGGCTGAGGATGCGGCCGCCCGCCGCAGCCTGCGCTTGGTCATCGTCGGGC
>JBDHSN010000128.1:0-9856 GCA_039808105.1 Rhodospirillales bacterium | reverse complement strand
GCCGGACGCGGTGGCGCGCAGCCGTGCCAGCACCCGCTCGCCGACCGCGTAGGCCGAGCGGCTGCGCTTTTCCGGAACGACGCAGATCAGCGGCGGCGGGCCGTCGGTCCAGTTGAACGGCCGCGCCGTGGTCTCCCCGTCGGTATCGATGCCGGTGATCTCGATGACGGCAACACTGGGCAGCGCGCCCGCCGGATGAAACCGCCGGCGGTCGCGGCCGAGCGCGCCGTCGTTCTCCATCGCCTTGAGAACCCGCCGCAGCTCAACCTTCTGCTCGGCATCGAGGTGAAAAGCGCGCGCGATCTCGCGCTTGCCGACGCGCGTTTCGGACTCGCGGATGAAGCTGGCGATCTGCTCGCGCGTCGGGAACGGCGCGGTGCGGGCTCTCGGGCTTTTCACCAGCGGCCGCCGGCCGATGGCGATGGCCGCCTCATCCCGAGCCCGCCGCCTTCCGGCGCGGTGCGGGCTTCGCCGCCGGCGATTCCGCCTTGGCCGCCTTAGTCTTCGCGGCCGCCTTTCCCGACTTTGCCGATGATGTCGCGCGCTTGGCGGCGACCGCCGGCTTGTTCGCCGGCGCAGCGATGCCACCCGCCGCCGGCGTTTTTGCTGCCCGTCCGCTCTTGCCGGCGCTGCGGCTCTGCTTTTCGGCGAGCAGCGTCAACGCCTGGTCGATGCTGAGGGTCTCGGCATCGACGCCGGCCGGCAACGTCGCCCGCACCTTGCCGTGCTCGACGTAAGGACCATAGCGGCCGGCCATCAGCCGCACCGGCTTGTCGTCGTCAGGGTGGTTGCCGAGTTCCTTGCCCTTCGCCTTCGCCGGCCGCGCCTGCGCCAGCAGGTCAACGGCGCGGTTGAGGCCGATCTCCAGCACGTCATCGCCCGCCTTCAGCGAGACGTAGGTATCGCCCATGCGCAGGTAGGGGCCGAACCGGCCGAGACCGGCGCTGATCGTCTGGCCGCTCTCGGGGTGCGTTCCCAGCGTTCGCGGCAGCGACAGCAGCGCCAGCGCCTTGTCGAGGTCGAGGGTCTCCGGGTCGAGACCGCGCGGCAGCGACATCCGCTTCGGCTTCGGTGCCTCCGGAACCTTGGCTTTTTTCGCCCGGCTCTTGCGTTTCGGCTTGCCGCCTGCGGCCGAGGCCTCCTCGGCAATGGCCTCGCTGCCCGGTCCTTCCGCCGGCACCGGATCAGCGGCTGCCCCCTCGCCGCCCGGCAACGCGGCGCCGCCGCCGGCCGCATCGGCGACAACGACCGCCTCGCCGAGCTGAACATAGGGGCCATAGGGTCCGTTGCGCAGACTGACCGGCAGTCCCGTCGCCGGATCCTCGCCCAGTTGCCGGACGCCGTTGCCGTTGCCCGCGGCCGGCGCGTCGTCGGCGGTCGCCGGCACCAGCGGCCGGGTATAGCGGCAGGTCGGATAATTGGAGCAGCCGATGAAGGCGCCGAAGCGGCCGAGCTTCAGGCCGAGCCGGCCGTCGCCGCAGGCGGGACAGGCGCGTGGATCCCGCCCACTCTCGCCGGCGCGGAAGAAGTGCGGGCCGAGCAGCCGGTCGAGGGCATCCAGCACTTCCTTGACCCGCAGGTCCTTGATGCCATCGACGGCATCGGAGAAGTCGCGCCAGAAGTCGCGCAGCACCGTCTTCCAGTCGATGCGGCCGCCGGAGACGTCGTCGAGCTGCTCTTCCAGCGCTGCAGTAAAGCCATAGGCGACATAGCGCTCGAAGAAGCTCTCAAGGAAGGCGTTGACCAGCCGGCCGCGATCTTCCGGAACGAAGCGCTTGCTTTCCAGCCGGACGTACTTGCGGTCCTGCAGCACCGAGATGATGCTGGCATAGGTGGACGGCCGGCCGATACCCAGTTCCTCCAGCCGCTTGACCAGGCTCGCCTCGGTGAAGCGCGGCGGCGGCTGGGTGAAGTGCTGCTCCGGGGTGATGCTGAGCCGGTCGAGGGCCTCGCCGCGGGCGACATCCGGCAGCATCCGTTCGCCGTCATCGCCGGCACTCCCTGCCCGGCCCTCGGCCTCCGGATCGTCGCGGCCCTCGCGATAGACCCGCAGGAAGCCGTCGAAGGCGACGACGGAGCCGGTGGCGCGGAACACCACCTGCCGGTCCTCCGAGGCGATGTCCACCGAGACCTGGTCGAGCACGGCGGATTCCATCTGGCTCGCCAGCGTCCGCTTCCAGATCAGCGCATAGAGGCGTCGCTGGTCGGCATCGAGGTAGGCGGCGACGTCGGCGGGCTTGCGGGTCAGGTCGGTGGGCCGGATCGCCTCGTGGGCCTCCTGGGCGTTCTTCGCCTTGGTCTTGTAGAGGCGCGGTTTCTCCGGGACATAGCGGCTGCCGAACTCGGCATCGATTACCCGGCGGCAGGCGGCGATCGCCTCGGCCGACATCTGCACGCCGTCGGTCCGCATGTAGGTGATCAGGCCGACGGTCTCGCCGCCGATGCTGACCCCCTCGTACAGCTTCTGGGCGACCCGCATGGTGTGGCTGGCGCTGAAGCCGAGCTTGCGCGAGGCTTCCTGCTGCAGGGTCGAGGTGACGAACGGCGGCGCCGGATGGCGGCGGACCTGCCGGCGTTCGATCGCGGCGACGGAATACGTCCGCGCCTCCGCGGCCGCGACGGCAGCCCGCGCCGCCGCTTCGTCGGGCAGATCGAACTTCTCCAGCTTGCGGCCGTCGAGGTGGGTGAGACTCGCCGTCAGCGTCTCGCCACTGTCCTTGGCGAAGACGCCCTCGATCGTCCAGTACTCGCGCGAAACGAAGTTCTCGATTTCTGATTCGCGCTCGCAGATCAGCCGCAGCGCCACCGACTGGACGCGGCCGGCGGAGCGGCTGCCGGGCAGCTTACGCCACAGCACCGGCGAAAGGGTGAAGCCGACGAGGTAGTCGAGGGCGCGGCGGGCGAGATAGGCGTCGATCAGCTCGCGATCGAGGTCGCGCGGCCGGGCAAAGGCGTCGAGAATGGCGCTGCGGGTGATCTCGTTGAACACCACCCGCTTGATGCCGACCCCCTGCAGCGCCTTGCGCTGGCCCAGCACCTCGCAGACGTGCCAGGAGATCGCCTCGCCCTCGCGATCGGGGTCGGTGGCCAGCCACAGCCGGTCGGCGCCGCGCACCGCCTCGGCGATCGCCTTGATGTGCTTGCCGGCGCGGGCGTCGATCTCCCAGTCCATGGCGAAGTCGCCCTCGGGACGGACGGAGCCGTCCTTGGCCGGCAGATCGCGGACATGCCCATAGGAGGCGAGAACGGTGTAGCCCTCGCCCAGGTACTTGTTGATCGTCTTCGCCTTGGCTGGCGATTCGACGATCACCACGTCCATCGCACGCCTCCTCTATCGCCGCAGCGTTCGCTCGCAGTGCCCTTCCGATCAGCCGATCAGGGAGACCTTGTTGCCCGGGTGGCGCTCCAGGCGGCCGGCCAGCTCCCATTCGAGCAAAATGGTCGAGACAAGGGCCGGGGACAATTGGCAGGTGCGGATGATTTCGTCAACCGCCACCGGTGCGGGCGATAAGGTTTCCGCAACGGCCCGCCTTGCCTCCTCGCCGCCGCTGCCTCCGTCTGCCGCCACCCGGTCCGGCTCCGGCGCCTCTCTCGCCATCGGCGGCGGCGCCGGCCGCGGCGCGCAGCGCAAGCCGGCGAGGACATCGGTCGCCCCCTCGGTCAGCACCGCCCCCTGCCGCAGCAGGTCGTTGCAACCGCGGGCGCGGGGATCGAGCGGCGAACCCGGCACGGCGAACACCTCCCGCCCCTGCTCCGCCGCCATCCGCGCCGTGATCAGCGAGCCGGAGCGCAGGTTCGCCTCGACCACCACGACGCCGCGCGACAGCCCGGAGATGATGCGGTTGCGACGGGGAAAGTGGCGGGCCTGCGGCGCGGTGCCGGGGGGCGCCTCCGACAGCAGCACGCCGGCCTCGGCGATGCGCGCATAGAGCGCGGCGTTCTCCTGCGGGTAGCAGACATCGACGCCGCCGGCGAGGACGGCGATCGTCCCCGAGGCAAGGGCGCCGCCGTGCGCCTCGGCATCAATGCCCCGCGCCAGGCCGGAAACGACGACGAAGCCGGCGAGGCCGAGATCGCGCGCGAGGTCGCGGGCCATCCGCCGGCCGTTGAGCGAGGCGTTGCGGCTGCCGACGACGGCGACCGCCGGTCGTGCCAGCAACCGCGCCTCGCCGATCAGCGCGAAGGTTGCCGGTGCATCCTCGATGGCCGCCAGCGGCGGCGGGTAGTCGGCATCGCCGAGGACGACCAGCCGCGCCCCCCGCTGCCGGACCGCCGCCAGCTCGCGCTCGGCATCGGAAAAAGAACAGATGCGCACGCTGCGGCAGCCGCCGCGGCGCGCCAGATCGGGCAGCGCTCGAAGCGCCGCCGCCGCCGTGCCGAAGCGGCCGAGCAGGCGGCGAAAGGTGATCGGACCAACATTCTCGCTGCGGATCAGCCGCAGCCGGTCGAGCCGCTCGGCGTCGGACAGGATCGGATGCTCGTTCATGCGAACACACGGTACGCGAGCATAAGCTCGTGTTCAATGCGCGCCTGCAGCGTCGGCGTCGCTGTCCGTGTCGGGAACGAGCCGGTAGCCGTTCTGCTGCATGCAATGCTCGAACAGCTCGCGGCGGAGCTGTGGCCGGTCGGCCACCAGTCCCGGTGCGTACGGCAGCCACGGCGGCGGCCCGACCTGCCGGGAGGGGATCACCGGCACCTCGCGCCACTGGCCGCTGTCGTCGCGGACAGTGGTGCTGTAGGGCAGGAACTGCGGCTGCTCGGTGATCGTGCTGTAGCCGCGCTGGGCGGCGCCGCGACAGGCGCGCGTATCCTGCTCCTGCACCGCGGCGCTGGTGTCCGGCCGTTGCCAGCGCACCGGCTCGCATCCCGCCCCGACAGCAGCCATCAGCAGGCCCGGGAGCAGCGGCACCGCCTTCAGCCACGAAGCCGGGCGGAGACTACGAAGACTGTCCGTATATGCGCTCCGTTACCCGCTTTGCCGCTGGCGCCCCGGGTGGCGCCGCCGGACGCACCCCATCACCGGATGTGCACCCCCGTGCCGCTCAGCAGGCCGAAGCCCTGCAGCAGCCAGAGGATGACGGCGATGACGACGACGACATTGAGGATGGTCTTAATCTTCCCGTCCATCGGGATGTAGGTGTTCACCAGCCACAGCAACACGCCGACGATGATCAGGACGATGACGACGGAGATGAGCGACACAACGACCTCCCCTGTAGCTCACGATGAACGAGACGAGCATTTCCGGGCGCGCAGGGAACGCGAGGCCGCGCGGGATGTTCCGCGCGACCGCGGCGTCAGGCGCTGTTCTTCAGCTTGGCGGCGATGAACAGCGCCGCCACCGCGCCGACCACCGCGGTGACCACCTGGCCGATCAGGTTGTGCGCGGTCAGCCCGAGCACCCAGAATAGCACACCGCCGACAAACGCGCCGATCACGCCCACCAGCAGATTGCCGAGCAGGCCGAACCCGCTGCCACGGGTGATCTGCCCGGCGATCCAGCCGGCCAGCAGGCCGACAATCAGAAACGAGATCAAGCCACCGATCATCCACCTCTCCCGAAATCGCAAGTAACCCCGGTGATTTAATAGGATCCGCCGGCAGGCGGCGCCAGCGCCTTCGCGCCACGTTCTGTCCGCCGGGCGCTGACGGCCGGTGGCGAGGGACGCCGCCCGCGGGCACCGCCGCGGGCGGCAGACTCACCGTTCCCGGTCAGCGGCTGTCGGCAGCGCGGCGCCGCAGCGTCCGCTGCAGTTGGGCAGCGGCCCGTTCCGCCTTCCACGGCGAGGCGAAGCGCTGCTCCTCCAGCTCCCGGAAGCTGGCACCGACGGCGTGGAAACGGAAACCCTGGCCGGAACGGACGACGACGCCGGCAATCTCATCGCCGACCTCGATCAGGTAGGAATCGAACATAAGCACTCCCGCAGGACCCTGGCGGGGACCTGGACTTCAGGCTTCAGCAAGCAAGGTGATGCAGGCCGCCTGCCGCGCTTGAACGCGGGCGGCTGCCGGTCAGCGGCTCAGCGGCAACACATTCGCCGTTGGCAGCGGACCGGACGATGGCCGGGAGTGTGTGCGAAACGAGACGATGCACTCATCGCAACCCTCCTCTATCTGCGGCGAAAAAACGCCGGGGGCGATCTTTCCAGGACGAACAGCAACGCGTCTGCGTCCCGTTCATCCCTTGGATAGCATAATCACAAGCGGGTTTATAGGAAAATACCGGAAGCAGGCGCCGGCCTCAGCCGAGGAAGCGGCGCCGCGCCGCCGCGGCCGCTTCCGCCACCCGCGCCGGCGCCGTGCCCCCTTCCGACGACCGGCTGGCCACCGAGGCCTCGACGCCCAGCACCGCGAACACGCCCTCGTCGAGGGCCGGATCGATCGCCTGCAGGGCGATGGGCGGCAGCGCCGCCAGCGGGCATCCCGCCGCCTCGGCCGCCTTGACCGCCGCGCCCGCAACATGGTGGGCGCGGCGGAACGGCAGCCCCTTCACCCGCACCAGCCAGTCGGCGAGATCGGTGGCATCGGGAAAGCCGTCGGCGGCGGCCGCCCGCATCCGCGCCGTGTTCACCTCCGCGGTTGCGATCATCCCCGCCATCGCGGCGAGGCACAGCTGCAGCGTATCGAAGGCCTCGAACACCGGCTCCTTGTCCTCCTGCATGTCCTTGGCGTAGGCGAGCGGCAGCCCCTTCACAACGATCAGCAGGCCGCTGAGGGCGCCGATGATGCGCCCCGCCTTCGCCCGGATCAGCTCCGCCGCGTCCGGATTGCGCTTCTGCGGCATGATCGAGCTGCCGGTCGAGAAGGAATCCGACAGCCGCAGGAAGCCGAAGCGCTCGCACGTCCAGATCACGATCTCCTCGCCGAGGCGCGACAGATGCACCGCGGCAATGGCGCAGGCGGACAGGAACTCGAGGGCGAAGTCGCGATCGGAAACCGCATCGAGCGAGTTGGCGCAGGGCCGGTCGAAGCCGAGCGCCGCCGCCGTCGCCCGCCGGTCGATGGGAAAGGAGGTGCCGGCCAGCGCCGCCGCCCCCAGCGGGCACTCGTTGAGCCGCCGGCGAGCGTCGGCGAAGCGGCCGCGATCGCGCCCCAGCATCTCGACGTAGGCAAGCAGGTGATGGCCGAAGGTCACCGGCTGCGCTGCCTGCAGGTGGGTAAAGCCGGGCATGATCGTGGCGGCATGCTGTTCGGCACGCGCGATCAGCGCCGCCTGCAGCGCCGTCAGCGCCTGGTCGACGGCATCGATGGCGTCGCGCACCCACAGCCGGAAGTCGGTCGCCACCTGGTCGTTGCGCGACCGGGCGGTGTGCAGGCGGCCTGCGGGCTCGCCGATCAGCGTTGCCAGCCGTCCCTCGACGTTCATGTGGACGTCCTCCAGGGCGCGCGACAGCGGCAGCCGGCCGCCGCGCGCCTCCGCCAGGACGGCATCGAGACCGGCCAGGATGGCATCGGCATCGGCTTGCGATATGATCCCCTGGCGGGCCAGCATCGCCGCGTGCGCCCGGGAGGCGGCTATGTCCTGCTCGATCAGGCGGATATCGAAGTCGATCGAGACGTTGATCGCCGCCATGATGGCGGCCGGACCGGCCTCGAAACGGCCGCCCCAGATGCGGCTCACATCGGCGGCCGGCTCGGCAACGGCCTCGCCCGCCGGATCGTGGCCGCCGGGATCGGATGGAAGGGCGCTCATGCGAAACATTGTCCTCGCGCTCGGGCTGATGCTGTCCATTGTGCCGCCGATCGCGGCGGGAGCAAGCGCCGCCGAACCGGCGCCGTCGCCGGCGTGCGCGGCGCCGCCGCCGGCCCTCGGCAAGTATCAGCCGGGGAAGCCGGGGGCAGCGCTGCCGGCGGCGCCCTTCGTCGCGGCCGACGGCAGCGAGCGCCCGCTTGAGGCCCTTCGCGGCAAGCCGCTGCTCGTCAACTTCTGGGCGACGTGGTGCGCGCCGTGCGTCAAGGAGATGCCGGCGCTCGACCGGCTGGCGGCACAGCCGCCGGCCGGCCTGCAGGTGCTGACCTTGTCCGCCGACCGCGAGGGCGCCGCGGTGGTCCGCCAGTTCTACGAGGCCAACGGCATCCGCAACCTGCCGGTCGCGCTCGACAAGACCGGCCGCGTCGCCCGCGCCGCCGGTGTCAGCGGCCTGCCGACGACGATCCTCTACGATGCGCAGGGCCGTGAGGCGGGCCGGGTGGTCGGAGTGGCGGAGTGGGATGCGGCGGAGGCGCTCGCCTTTCTCGCCGCCTGCCTCGCCGGCCGCAGCTGATCGCGCGGAGCAGGCAGCGGTGATGGCCGGCTTTCGCATCGCCACCTTCAACGTCGAGAATCTCGGCGATTCCGACCCTGACGGCGTCAGCCTGGAGGAGCGCATCCGGGTGCTGCGGCCGCAACTGCTGCGGCTGCGCGCCGACGTGCTGTGCCTGCAGGAAGTGGACGGCCAGCGGCCGGAGCGCGGCGGCGGCCGCCGCCTCGATGCGCTGGGTGCGCTGCTCGAGGGCACCCCCTACCGCGACTTCGCCCGGTTCAGCACGGTAAGCCGCAGCCGCGGCGACGTCCGCGACAAGCACAACCTCGTCATCCTCAGCCGCTTTCCGATGGAAACGCAGCGCCAGCTGCTGCACGACCTGGTGGCGCCGCCGCACTATCGCCCGGTGCGGCCGGCGGCGAACGGCACCGCCGAAGCCAGCCGCGCGCTGGAATGGGACCGGCCGATCCTGCATGTCGCGCTCGACCTCGGCGGGGACCGGCCGCTGCACGTGATCGGCGTGCACCTGCGGGCGCCGCGCGCCGCCTTCGTCGCCGGGGCCAAGGCGGATTCGCACACCTGGCGCAGCATGGCCGGCTGGGCCGAGGGCTTTTTCATCGCCGCCGTCAAGCGCGCCGGCCAGGCGCTGGAGACGCGCCTGCTGGTTGATTCGCTGTTCGACGGCGATGCCGATGCCCTCGTCTGCGTCTGCGGCGACTTCAATGCCGATCTGCACGAGACGCCGCTGCGCACCATCTGCGGCGACGGCGAGGACGCCGGCAATCCCATCCTCGCCGCCCGGACGCTGGTGCCGGTGGAGCGCTCGCTCGCCGACTCCCGCCGCTTCTCGGTGGTGCACCACGGCCGCCCGCAGATGCTGGACCACCTGCTCGTCTCGCGGCCGCTGCTCGGCTGGTATCGCAGCGTCGAGATCCACAACGAGGCGCTCGGCGACGAGCTGGTGACCGCGCATGCCGTTCGCGGCAGCCCGGAATCCTTCCACGCGCCGGTGGTCGCCGCGTTCGCCCGGCCGGCGGCAACCGGCGATGAGCGGCGGTGATGCCGGCGGCGCCGGCGGCGTTGCCCGGACGCCGCCGACCGGCTAGGGTGAGCGCCATGGAACACAGCCGCAAGCAAGCCCTGGGCGGGAAGACCCTGCCAATCGCCGCGGTGGCGCTGGCCGCCCTGCTGGCCGCCTCGTGCGAAACCCAGAAGGTCTGGGTCAACCACGACGTGCCGGAGAGCGAGTGGGCCTCCGACAGGATGCTGTGCCGGCAGCAGGCGCGGGTCCGGGCGGAGCAGGACTTCAGCCGTGACCAGATGAACAGCCGCACGATGAACCGCGACGTCGGCGCACCCTGGTCCAGCCAGATGAACCAGTTCTCGGCGCAGCAGAACGAAGGCCGGCTGTTCGCCAGTTGCATGACCGGCAAAGGCTACACGCTGGAATCGCCGGGCGAGCCGGCGGCCGGCGCCGATGCGGCGCCTGCTGCGGAGGGTGCAAGCCCCGCGAAGTGAGCCGCACCTTTCCCTCCGACGGGCGGGTGATGCGCGCCGGGCAGCCGATGAGCGACGTGACCATCTTCTTCCCGCCCGCGATCGGCGCCCGGCTG
>JBDHSN010000127.1:0-9885 GCA_039808105.1 Rhodospirillales bacterium | reverse complement strand
GTACTGTCCCACCCTGCACGACGTGCGACAGGTGCTCGCCGATGCGGCCACATTCCCGGTCGGGACGCTCACGCTGGTAGCCGAGGCTCACCCCCTCGTCGACGGGGGCGGCGTTGCGCAGGCACAGGGATCGACGGACGTCCGGATCGAGGACGGCAAGACACGCATCCTGCTGCTGCGGACCGGAGAGGCCAAACAGGGCGTCGTCGGCCTCTACCAGCCGAACCTGCCTGGCGAGCAGAGCATGGGGTTGTCGGTGCGGTTCATGGGCATCAACAAGAAGGCGATCGCCTCTTACCTGGTGTCCCTTTACTGCTCGCTGGCGGTGCTGACCGATGACGCCCTCGGCGTCCTCCAGGACGTCGCGGTGGACCGGTATCATGATTATGACTGACCGCAGCGGCGGCATCCCGGCCGCCCCGGCACCTGCGGCAAGCTTTGCGACGGCCCTCGCGGCCGTCGCCGATGCCGCCGCGGCAATACCGGACGCAGAGACGCTGCGGCAATGGGCGAACGCGATGTTCGCCGCCGCGCCCGGCGCCGCTCCGCCAGGCGCGCCGCTTGAGTTTCCTGGTCGCCCGGCGGTGCCTCGCGAAAGATCGCAAGGTGCCGCTCTGTTGGTGGGGACGCCGCCGGTTGTCAGCTCTGCTGCACCGGCGGCTGCCCACCCGGCTGGCGCGCCGTCCATCCCAGGGTTGGAGGTTCCCTCCATTCCGTTGCCGGGGGAGGCGGAGTTGCGGGCGTTGCTGGCTACGCGGCCGGCGGCCGCCGCAGCCGGGCTACCGTCTTCGGAGAGCGGGTACTATTTCCTGGGCGGCGGCTTGCCGCCTGCAGGCGCGACCGCGCCTGCAGGGCTGACACCTCCGGCGCCGTTCGACGTGAATGCCATCCGCCGCGACTTTCCCGTTCTGCACGAGACGGTGCATGGCCGGCCGCTGATCTGGCTGGACAGCGCGGCGACGACGCAGAAGCCGCAGGCGGTGATCGACCGGCTGGCGTACTTCTACCAGCACGAGAACTCGAACATCCATCGCGCGGCGCATGCGCTGGCGGCGAAGGCGACCGATGCCTACGAGGCGGCGCGCGAGAAAGTCCGGCGCTTCCTCAACGCGCCGTCAGTCGACGAGATCGTCTTCGTCCGCGGCGCTACCGAGGCGATCAACCTCGTCGCCCAGAGCTGGGGTCGCAAGAACATCGCCGCCGGCGACGAGATCGTCATCACCTGGCTGGAACATCACGCCAACATCGTCCCCTGGCAGCAACTTTGCCTAGAGACCGGGGCGCGACTGCGGGTGGTCCCGGTCGACGACCGCGGACAGCTGCGGCTGGATGCCTATGAATCCCTGCTCGGACCGAAGACGAAGCTGGTGGCGTTCTCACACGTCTCCAATGCGTTCGGCACCATCACGCCGGCGCGGCAGATCATCGAGATGGCGCGGCGGTACGATGCCCGCGTGCTCGTCGATGGTGCCCAGGCGGTCTCGCACCTGCGCACCGACGTGCAGGCGCTCGGCTGCGACTGGTACGTCCTCTCCGGCCACAAGCTGTTCGCCCCCACCGGCATCGGCGTGCTGTTCGGCAAGACCGATGTCCTGGAGGCGATGCCGCCGTGGCAGGGCGGCGGCAACATGATCCGCGACGTGACCTTCGAGAAGACCGAGTATCAGCCGCCGCCGGCGCGCTTCGAGGCGGGCACGGGGAGCATTGCCGATGCCGTCGGACTGGGCGCGGCCATCGATTACGTCGAGCGCATCGGCCTGGAGAATATTGGCCGCTACGAGCAGGAGTTGCTGGCGCACGCCACCCGCGCGCTCGCCCGCATTCCCGGGCTGCGGCTGGTCGGCTCAGCGGCGGAAAAGGCGGCGGTGCTCTCCTTCGTGCTCGACGGCATTCGCAGCGAGGATGTCGGCGCGGCCCTCGACCGTGAGGGTATCGCCGTGCGCGCCGGCCATCATTGCGCCCAGCCGATCCTGCGCCGCTTCGGCCTGGAGAGCACGGTGCGGGCGTCGCTCGCGTTCTACAACACCTTCGCTGAGATCGATGCGCTGGCGGCAGCGCTGCTGCGCATTCGCAGCGGCACGCCGCCGGCAACGTAGGTCGCGCCGATACCGGAAAGAGGAGGCGGCGGCATGCTCCGCTCGACGCTCAACCACCACCTGACCCTGGTCGCGGACGCCGCCGCCGACTTGCGCGCCGAGCACAGCGGCGCGCGCGAAAAGCTGTGGCTGCGGCTGCGCCACGAGGCCGAAAGCGCCGTGCTGAAAGAGCCGATGCTGGCGCGTCTGTTCTACGAATCCGTGCTCAATCACGTCTGCTTCGAAGACGCGGTTTTCCACCGCGTCGCGGTCCGCCTCGGCAACGAGGTGGCACCCGCCGGCGTGATCTCCGAGACGTTCCGGCGGGCCAATGCCGATGATCCGGGTATCGGCGAGGCTCTACGCCTCGATCTCGCCGCGGTGGTGGAGCGCGACCCGGCCTGCGAGCGCTTCATCGAGCCGTTCCTCTACTTCAAGGGATTCCACGCCCTGCAGACGCACCGGCTGGCGCACTGGCTATGGAGCAACGACCGGCGCGACTTCGCCCTTTACCTGCAGAGCCGGTCATCCGACGTCTTCCAGACCGACATCCATCCGGCCGCCCGCTTCGGGCGGGGCCTGTTCCTGGATCATGCGACCGGACTGGTGGTCGGCGCGACGGCGGTCGTCGAGGACGACGTCTCGATCCTGCAGAACGTCACCCTGGGCGGCACCGGCAAGGAGGCTGGCGATCGCCACCCCAAGATCCGTCGCGGCGCGATGATCGGGGCCGGGGCCAAGATTCTCGGCAACATCGAGGTCGGCGCCTGTGCCCGCATCGCCGCCGGCTCGGTGGTACTGCGGCCGGTGCCGCCGCACAGCACCGTCGCTGGCGTGCCGGCGCGGGTCATCACCACCGGTAGCGCCGAGGAGGTGCCGGCCCGCACGATGGACCAGATCCTCACCGGTCTGTCCTATGATGCCGACTATTCGATCTGAGCAGCGCGGCCGCCGAGCCGCAGCATTGTTCGGGGATTGCCCATGATTTTCCGCCAGCTGTTCGACAGCGGCTCGTCCACCTACACATACCTGCTGGGATGCGAGGCGACGCGTCAGGCGATTCTGATCGATCCGGTCGTGGAGATGATGGAGCGCGATCTGGCCGAGCTCATCGCCTGCAAGCTTCGCCTCGCCTGCACCGTCGAGACCCATGTGCACGCCGATCACGTCACCGCTGCCTGGCAGCTGCGCGACCGGACCGGCTGCCGCGTTGCCTATCCGGCAATGGAGCAGGTGGCCTGCGCCGACCTGCAGCTGGCCACCGACCGGCCGCTGATGGCCGGCTCGGTGCTGCTGCTGCCGCTGCCGACACCGGGGCACAGCGCCGGCCACCACTGCTATCTGCTGGAGCATCCGGTGCCGATGGTGTTCACCGGCGATACGCTGCTCATCGACGGCTGCGGGCGAACCGACCTCGACGGCGGCGACGCCGAGGCGCTGTTCCGCTCGGTTCACGACCGGCTGTTCGCGCTGCCGGAGGAGACGCTGGTCTATCCCGGCCACGACTACAATCAGCGCCGGGTCTCGACCATTGCCCAGGAGCGGGCCCGCAACCAGCGCCTGAACGATGAGGTATCGGCCGAGCAGTTCGTGCAGATCATGGCCGAACTCGACCTGCCGCCGCCGGCGAAGATGACCACGGCCCTGCCGGCCAACCGCGGCTGCGGCCGCTGCCCGAGGCCGGCGGCGCACGCACGCAGCTGACCGCAGCGCGGCAAGCCGCGGCGCACCGGCGGGTACAGTCGCAGAGCCTCAGCTGGCGGCGGCTTCGGCGGGCTGTTGGACGAGGACGGCGACCGGGAAGTCGGCGAACAGGGCTGCCAGTGCGAGCGGCCCGCCGCCGTCATCGCCGTTGCCCGCGGCGGCAAAGCGCCGGCCGGTGAAGACGTCCTCCCACGACGCGCCGGCTGGCGAGGCCGGCAAGGTCAGGGCGGTATCCCCCCAGACCTCCTCGCCGACCGGCCATTGCCAGGTGACCGTCAGGCGTGCCGACAGGCGGGGGACGACGGTCAGCACCCGCGCATCGCCGCTGGCGCGGAGGAAGACGCAGAGATTGTCAGCGAGGGCGCCGGCGGTCTCGACGGGCTGATAGGCGGCATCGCGGAACAGGGCGGGGAGGGCGCGGCGCAGGCCGAGCAGCCGCCAGACGACGAACAGCTTGACCGTTCCGTCGGTCCAGTCGCGCAGCAGGTCCGCCGCGAGGCGGTCGCCCTGCTGCTTGAACGCCTCCTCCAGCCGGCCGAGGCGCTGCATGCGATCGTCGAAATCGACCGGCCGGCGGTTGTCGGGATCGACAAGGCTGAAATCCCACAGCTCGCAGCCCTGGTAGGTATCGGGGACGCCGGGGGCGGTCAGCTTGATCGCGGTCTGGGCAAGGCTGTTGACGACACCCGGCATCGCCACCGACGCGTGGAATTCGCGGAAGTCGGCGAGGAACGGGTTGGGGCGCGATGCATCGAGGGTATGAGTGATCAGCCGCAGCAGCGCCTCTTCATACTCGCCGTTGGGATTGATCCAGCTGGAATGGGTCTTCGCTTCGCGAACCGCCTTGATCATGTAGGCCGAGACGCGCTCGCGCAGCGCGGCGACGGCATCGGGATCAAGGCGGGCCACACCGGAAAACTCCGCCGGCCAGGCGCCGACCAGCGCCTGGTAGTAAAGATACTCATCGTTGGCGGTCGGGGCCGGCTCGTCATTGACCTTGAGCTTGCGCCGGCTGTTGAGCGTCGCCCAGCGGCGCACCCGCCGGCCCCATTCCACCGGGATCTCGGAGAGCACATCGATGCGGGCGCGCGCGTCCTCGCCGCGCTTGGTGTCGTGGGTCGCGGTCGCCAGCATGGTCTCCGGCCACTGCCGGGCGACCTCCTGCATGGCCTTGTGGAAGGCGGCGACGGTGACGCCGAAGCGCTGCGGCTCGCCGCCGACCTCGTTGGCCGAGATCAGCCGGTTGTAGCGGTAGAAGGCGGTGTCCTCGACGCCCTTCGCCGCCACCGGGCCGGTATACTGCTGGAATTTCATCGCCAGCCGGCGGACCTCGCGCCGGCTGAACGGGCCGGGGCCGGCGGCGAGATCGGTGCTGAGGGCCGCCTGCAGGAAGTCGAAGACGCTCTTGTCGGCCCGCACGCTGCGCCGGCGGGCGACGCCGACCGCCCAGTCGATCTGCCGGCGGTCTTCCGCGGAGGCGCCGTCGGCATCGACGTAGGTGCGGTAGACCGGAAAGCAGGCGGCGACCTCGCGCAGCGCCTGGCGCAGGCCGACGAGGGTATAGTCGCGGGTCAGCCAGCTGGTCTCGGTCAGGTGGTTGTATTCATTCGCCAGCACCCGCAGCTCGCTCGCCAGCTCGAAGTCCATGACCTGCCGGCGGCAGTGATAGGCGGTGTCCTCGAAGTGCATCGGCTCGTCGATGAACCGCTCGTAGGTCCGCCGCAGCGCCCCTTCGCCGGCAGGATCGAGGAACAGGCCGTTGACGCGGTTGAGGAACTCGTAGCCGGTGGTCCCGGCGATCGGCCAGTCCTCGCGCAGCCGCTCGTGCGCGGCGAGGATCTTTTCGACCACCACCCAGAACAGCCTCGCGCCGTTGCCGTTGCCGTTGCTGCCGCGCGCCGCCAGCTCGGCTTGCGCCCGCTCCTGCAGCCGCTGCAGGTATTGCTTCGGGTCGAACAGCCCGTCGACGTGGTCGATGCGCAGGCCGTGCACCCGGCCGCGGCGGATCAGGTCGAGCAGCAGCCGGTGGGTATCCTCGAAGACCGTCTCGATCTCGACGCGGATGCCGGCAAGCTCGTTGATCTGGAAGAAGCGGCGATAATTGATCTCTTCGGCGGCGACCCGCCAGTGGGCGAGGCGATAGGGCTGCGCCTCCAGCAGCTCGTGCTTCCACACCAGCGTATCGGGGTCGTCCACCGCGTTCAGCTCGGCGAGGGTGCGCTCGATGGCTTCCGCCAGCCCGTTCCCCGCCGCCGCCAGCGCGACAAGCTCCTGCTTCAGCCGTTCTCCTTCAGCGCGCCGTCCGGATGGACCGCGCATCGTCTTGGCCCAGTCGCGCAGGTCGCGGAACTCGGCGATCAGATCGGAGAGGGCGGCGCACGGATCCGCATCGGCGGCGGCCTCGCCGTTGCCGCCCGGCCGGCCGTGCCGCCGCTGCACCTGCTTCAGGATCTGGTCGTACGCGGTCGGGGTGATCGGAAAGCGGTGCTCGAAGTAGCGCATGTCGAAGCCGCCGACAGCGGCATCGAAAGTGAGCCTCAGGTCGCCCGCCTCCAGCACCCGGCCGTAATGATCGCCGAGGACCGGGATCAGCACCTTGCCGCGCAGCTCCGGCTTGGCGGGGTTCCAGTCGATGTCGAAGTAGCCGGCGTAGGGCGACTCCTCGCCCCACTCCAGCACGTCCAGCCACCAGGCGTTGTCGTCACGGCCGATGCCCATGTGGTTCGGGACGAAGTCGAGCACCTGGCCCAGGCCGTTGCGGTCGAGGGTATCGGCGAAAGCCTCGAAGGCCACCTCATCGCCGATTTCCGGATTGAAGGCGTTGTGATCGGTGATGTCGTAGCCGTGGGTGCTGCCGGCACGCGCCTTCAGGTAGGGGGAAGCGTAGACGTGGCTGACGCCCAGCCGGCTCAGGTAAGGGGCGATGCGCGCGGCATCGTCGAACCGGAAGTCCTTATTGAACTGCAGGCGGTAGGTTGCTCTCGGAGCCTGCGGGATCTCCGCCAAAGTCAGCCCTCCATTGTGGTTTCATCGAGAAGGAAGGCGACGCTCCACGGCGCCAGCGCGTCCCCCGGGGCATCACCTTCCGGCAGGTGCGTGGCAAAAAGCAGGCCGCCGGCCGGGCGGGGCAGGGGCGCCGGATCGGCAGCATCGGCGCTGAGGTTGGCGATCACCGTCAGCCGGCTGCCGTCGCCGAGGATCCACGCCACGGCGAGAGCCGCACCAGCCGTCCCCAGCACCCGGCCACTGCCGCCCCGCATGCCGCGCAGTCGCGGGACCAGGGCGCGCTGGCGCAGGTGAAGGAGCCGGCGGGTGAAGGCGCGCATCTCGGCATGCTCCGGCTCGGCCGCTTCCGACCAGTCGAGCTTGCTGCGCAGGAAGGTCTCGGGCGCGGTCGGATCGGGAATGCGCGCGCGGGCGTGCGGGTCGGCGAACTCGGGAAAGCGGGCGAATTCGCGCCGCCGCCCGTCGCGCACCGCGTCCTTCAGGTCGTCGCCGAGGTCGCAGAAGAACAGGAACGGCCGCCGCGATCCCCATTCCTCGCCCATGAACAGCAGTGGTGGCGGCGGCGACAGCAGCATCACCGCCAGGCCGGCGCGGACCGCCGCCGGCGCCGCCAGCGCCGCCAGCCGCTCGCCGAAGGCGCGGTTGCCGATCTGGTCGTGGTTCTGCAGGAAGGAGACGAAGGCGTCGGGCGGCAGCGCGCCGCTCGGCTCGCCGCGGGGGACGCCATCGCGGAAGGCCGATGGCTCGCCCTGCCAGGCGAAGCCCTCGGCGAGGCAGCGGGCGAGGTGTCGGGCCGGCTCCTCGGCGTAGTCGGCGTAGTAGCCGCGGGTCTCGCCGGTCAGCAGCACGTGCAGGGCGTGATGGATGTCGTCGTTCCACTGCGCTGCGTAGGGGTGCTCCGGCTCGGGCGCGCCGCCGCCGAGATAGCGGGCGATGTTGTCGTCGTTCTCCAGCACCAGGTGCACGTGCCGGTCGGGGGCGATGCGGGCGCGCACCTCGGCGCCAAGCTCGGCGATGATATCCGGCGAGGACGGATCGGCGATGGCGTGCACCGCATCGAGGCGCAGGCCGTCGAAGCGGAACTCCTCGAGCCAGTAGAGGGCGTTCTCGATGAAGAAGCGGCGCACCGGCGCCTTTCCCGGCGACGAGAAATCGATGGCGGCGCCCCACGGCGTGTGTCGGGCGGGATCGTAGAAGCTCTGCGCGTAGACGCCGAGATAGTTCCCCTCCGGGCCGAAGTGGTTGTAGACGACGTCGAGGAAGACCATCAGGCCGCGCGTGTGCGCCGCATCGACCAGCGCCTTCAGGTCCTCCGGCCGCCCATACGCCGATTCCGGCGCGAACAGCGAGACGCCGTCGTAGCCCCAGTCGCGGCCGCCGGGGAAATCGGCGACCGGCATCAGCTCGATGGCGGTGATGCCGAGCTCGACCAGGGTATCGAGCCGGCCGATGGCGGCGCGGAAGGTGCCCTCCGGCGTGAAGGTGCCGACGTGCAGCTCGTACAGCACCACCTCCTGCCACGGCCGGCCGCGCCAGTCGGCGCAGCTCCAGCAATAGGCGCGCGGATCGATCACCTCGCTGGGACCGTGCACGTCCTCGGGCTGGAAGCGGGACGCCGGATCGGGGACGGCGAGGCCGTCGCCGATGCGGAAGCGGTAGCGGCTGCCGGGTCCGGCCGCGGCGACGACGGCCTCGTGCCAGCCGTCGGCGCTGCGCGCCAGCGGCACCTCGGCATTGGCCGCGCCGTCGTCGAGCAGCAGGGTGACCACCTCCGCCTCCGGTCCCCACAGCCGGAAGCGGACGCCGCCCGCGGCCAGCAGCTGCGCGCCGAACGGCATGTCGTGGGCGAAGCGGCGCACGGAAGCGCCGTCGGCAGCCTCCCGACCCCGGGACGATCGGACGGCGGCGGAAGGTTGCGGCGTCATCGTCCCGTGGTGCTCCCTTCGTTTGGCGGTAGCCGTTTAGCGACCATCCGCCCTGCCCTCACGCTGCATCGCGACAACGGCAAGCGCAAGGCCCTGATCGCTGGGACAACCGGAGGGAGGACGGCGAGTTCCCCGCGACGGTGCGATCGTCTGCCGAGGCGCGCCCGCGAAGCAGACGGGCGACGGAAGAGCTTGCCACACCCGCTAATGAAAGTAAGAAGCGATAGGCGTTTTAGAAGTGCTGCTGAAAACCAATTGTAGATTGTATACGCAGAGGTTCACTTGACGCCGAAAAGATAGTCCCTTAAGCCTTCACATGGGGGCAGTGGGGGAATAATCGACTCTGCTCCATACATGCCGCATCGCGATGGACAGAGCAAGGATCAATAAGATGGCGGTACTAAGCGGAACTGATGCACCCAACACGATCAATGGCACCGCCGACGGTGATGTCATAAACGGTTATGCTGGCAATGATATGCTCAGAGGAAAAGGGGGGTTTGATATTATCGATGGTGGGCAGGGTAATGATACGCTGCAGGGAGGAGATGGCGACGATATCCTATTTGGCAGTGCCGGCATTTATGGTCCAAGTTACTATGGGGCATATGGACTTGTGCTTGGCTCTGCCGGAAATGACGTTATTAATGGTGGTACAGGCATAGACCAGGTAAGTTATGCCCATGGCTATGCGAACAAAGGAATCGTGGTTGATCTGGCGGCGGGCACGGCCGTCACCACGACCGGCCACGATACGCTGATCAGCATCGAGGACGTCACCGGATCGCTGTGGGATGACACCCTTCTCGGCAGTAGTGTCGCCAATTATCTCGATGGATTTGGCGGAAATGACAAGCTGGATGGTCGTGGGGGCGATGACTCGTTATACGGGTATGGCGGAAGTGATACTCTCTTGGGTGGAAGTGGAAATGATGAACTCCAGGGAAGCTCCGGCAACGACAGCTTGAATGGCGGAACAGGCAACGATTGGCTATGGGGAGGCAGTGAGAAAGATATCTATGTCGGCGGAGCGGGGGCCGACAAGTTTACCTTCGACTTCTATGATCTCGTTACCGGCGCCGCGTCCCGCAACATCGTTTCCGATTTCTCGCGCGCGCAGGGCGACAAGATAGACCTGGTTTTTATCGACGCTGATTCGACCGACATTTATGTCG
>JBDHSN010000126.1:0-9914 GCA_039808105.1 Rhodospirillales bacterium | reverse complement strand
ACGGCAGCGTCCCGATGCCAAATAGGTTACAACGTTTGGAGAGTGGTGGCCGCTGCCGGCCGCCGCGGCGGCTGGTCCCGACGCGCCACAGCGGCGGCAGGTCGCCGCCGAAGCCGGCGATGACGGCGGGCTCACGGCGGCGATGGCAGGCACGGCAGCACTGAACGGCCGACCACGATGCAGACCGATCTCTGACAGGAGGCCGTGATGGTACAGAAGGGGGATTCTCCCGAAGACGTTGCCCAGGCGATCGCGGACAGCCACGCCGCCGCCGTCGAGTTCCCGACGATGGCGATGGCGGCAGACGCGCCGGTCGGCCAGATCGCCCAGCGAATGGCGGACGGAGGCTTCGATAAGGCCTTCCTCGTCAGCGAGGTCGAGCGCTTCACCGGCGTTGCGGTCGACATCCCGGAGCGGCCCGGCAAGGTGCTGCTGGTGATTCCGCAGCATGGGTATTGGGCGGCGGAGCTGACCCTGCCCGACCAGGTGTTCCGCACCGCCGGCTATGAGGTCGACTACGTCACCCCGCGCGGCGAGCGGCCGTTCGTCTTCGGCGTCAGCATCGATACCAGCTTCCACGACCAGGCGTGGAACGCCCCGCAGGTCTCGCCCGGCGAGGCCACCCTCGGCGCCCGCTACAACGACCGGGCGACGACCGAGGGGCAGCGCCTGAACCAGCCGCGCAACCTCGCCGACTGGCTGCCGGCGACGCCGCGGCCGCAGCACGGCGAGGCGTCGCGCGAGCCGTTCCGCACCCGGCTGGCCGACGGCCTGCACGACGCCACCCAGTACGCCGCGGTGCTCATCGTCGGCGGTGCCGGCGCCTACATGGACCTCGGCGGCAACACCTCGGTACGCCCACTGATCCAGCTCCTCGCCGCCCTCGGCCGCCCGGTGGCGGCGGTGTGCTACGGCGTGCAGGTGCTGATCCAGGCGACCGATCCGCAGACGCAGGTGCCGCTGGTGTGGGGGCGGCTCGCCACCGGCCACTCCGAGCAGGACGACTACACCGACGGGACGACGGACGTGCCGGTCGAGGGCGGCTACGGCCCCAACTACGGCTCGGCGCCGATCACCCTGGAGCAGATGGTCAAGCAGTACACCGGGCCCGACGGCGGCTTCATCTCGCGCAACGGCAGCCCGTACATGGCGGTCGCCGACGGCCCGTTCATCACCGCCCGCACCACGCCGGACGGCTATCCGGCGGCCCTGCTGGTGCTGGCGCAATTGCATGGCGGCGGCGCGCTGCCCGGCAAATACGTCATCGACGGCGACGGCCGCGGCCACGAGCCGGCCGCCGGCGAAGCCCGCCGCATCGGCGGCTGAGCCGGCGCCCACCGCCAACCTTCCCCCCGCCGGCTCGTCCCGCGACGGGCCGGCGACCCGCTGGCAGGCGTGGCCGGTCGCTGCGGGCGCGATAACATGGATAAAGCAGGAGGGGGAGCCGCGCGGGCATCCCCCTCCTGACGTCAGGCAAGCCGCCGCGGGCCTGTTTGGCTCCCGGCGAAAGCACAGACCTTACGGCGTCGCCGAGAAGGCGAAGCAGCCGGTGGAACCGCGATAGCCGCGGATCGTGACCTTCACCGGCCAGAAGCTGCCCGGCCCGCGGATCGACACGCTCTCGGTTCCACCGGCGAAGCGCCGATCGACGAAGAAGCTGCGCAGACCGACGTAGGTGACCTGCATGGTGACGTCGAAGAACCGCGTCGGCACCACCCGATACTGAACGACGTTGCGGGCCCGCAGGTTGATCACCGCCTGCCCGCCCGGACGGGCGATGCAGCCGCTGCGGTAGACGGCCTCCGGCGCCGTTGCCGTCCCTTCCTCACCGCTCGGCGTCTCCGGCAGCACCCCGCCGCCATCCCCCGGGGTCTTCGATCCCTGGCTCTGAACCCCGGCTTCCGGTAATTCGACGGCGGTTTCGGCGGCAACCGCCGGTGGCGGAACACTGGCGAAAAACAGCGCGCCCACAATCATAAGTATTGCAGAATACATGGTATCCCCTCGAAATCGCATGATTGTGATAATAATAGCAAATATCGACCATACAACAACCCTACATTTGGATTCCGATGATACGAGGCCGGCAGAAAGTCTCCCTATCCAATCTGCTAAGTCAATGACTGACCCATCTGGGGTTATACGACTGATATTACACTTTCAAGTCCGTACACCAATTGCCAAGCTACATCAGAGATACACAATCGATAGCCGGAGTCGTTTTTAATAGATGTCCTATGATGCAATACTCGTCGGCACTCTACTCGGCAGAGTCAGCTACTTTCATTGCCATAGATGCTTGCATGTGCCCTTCTCGCCACGCAGCGCGAGATGGCGTTGCCCAGGTCACCAGCATTGCGGACAAACGCCTTTATTGGAGGGGACAAAGACTCGGGCAAGTTCCGGGTAGCAGGGGCGGCGATCGCCTGCCGGCAGGCCCTGCCCTGTCCGCCGGGCCCCTCCGGTCGCCGGCGCAAAGGAAAGCGGCCGGGGGTTGCCCCCTCGGCCGCGTTTCCTGATCAGGCCGGCTGATTGCCGGGTGCCGGGCGCAGCCTCAGACCGCCGGCTCCGGCAGCGCTGCCGTGCTCACCTCTCCGGCGCAGTCCTCGTCCGGCCGGTGGAAGAGCAGGACGACGACGACCGAGGCCACCGCCAGGACGGCGAGCAGCAGGAAGGCATCGACGAAGGAGCCGAATGTCGCCACCACCCAGCCGGTGATGGTCGGCGCCAGGAACCCGGAGAGCGCAAATCCGGTGTCCATGATGCCGAGCGCGGTCGCCGCGCGGTCCGGGGTCACATCGACATTGACGGCATAGTAGGCGGCGTTGGCGCTCATGCTGAAGGCGACGGCCGCGGTGATGCAGACGATGGCGATGGTCAGGTCGTGGACGAAAGCGATCGGGATCACCGCCAGCGCCGCCAGCAGCTGGCTCCCCGCGATCAGCAAGCTGCGGGAGATGCGCAGCCGGCCGGTGCGCACCAGCAGGTAATCGGACAGATAGCCGCAGGCGACCAGCAGCACCGCGGCGCAGACCCAGGGGAGGATCGAGAACAGCCCGACTTCGCGCACGTTGAGGTGGTAGCTCTGGGCGAGGTAGTTGGGCAGCCAGGTCATGAAGAAGAACAGGAAATAGCCGAAGACGAAGAACGCCCAGTTGTTCGCCACCAAAGTCCGGTTGGTGAGAAGGAAGCGCCAGTCGGTGCTGCGCGGAGCATGCCGCGCCACCCGGCCGCGCGCGACCTCGGCGCCGCCGTGGATATGCGCCAGCTCGGCGTCGCCGACAAACCGCGAGTCGGCCGGATTATTGCGGAAGAAGATCAGCCACAGCGGAATCCAGATCACGCTGAGCGCGGTCAGGGCGAAGAACATCCCGCGCCAGCCGAAAGCACCTATCAGCTGGGTGACCACCGGTGCCCCGATCGCCAGCGCGACCGGCACGGCGACCAGGGTGTTGCCCAGCGCAATCGCCCGCTCGTGCGGCGCCAGCCAGCGGCCCACGGCTCCGGTCAGCGCCGGGAAGTTGGGACCCTCGGCAATTCCAAGCACCGTCCGGGCGACATAGAGCGTGGCAAAACCCATCGCCAGCCCGGTAACACCGATCGATCCCGACCACAGGACGGCGGCGATGAGCAGAACCGAGCGCGCCCCCCAGCGGTCGACGGCGATGCCGCCGAGGAAGGTGGTGACC
Source organism: Rhodospirillales bacterium (assembly GCA_039808105.1). GTDB lineage: Bacteria > Pseudomonadota > Alphaproteobacteria > Rhodospirillales > Defluviicoccaceae > Defluviicoccus. The sequence continues at coordinate 6,225 of JBDHSN010000126.1, read as the reverse complement.
GCGTAGCCCAGACCGAACGCGCCGAGAATGAGGCCGATCTGTTTGGTGTCCAGACCAAGATCGACCTGGATGTCGCCGATCGCAAAGGCGATGGCCGAGCGATCGACGTAGTTCACGACAGTAATGTAGAAAAGTAGAAAGATCACGAACCAGCGGAATCCGCCCTTCTTGTCCATTTCATCTCCCTCATATAAGGCTTATCGCTTTTGTTGCGCAGAAATGTCGCCTTCCACCAACCCAACGGCGAAAGTCATTTCAGCGGGACCGGACTATCGCTCCGAATGGACTACCAGGGATGATGAATATCTGCATAACAGCGACCGCGCTGCTGCAGGTGAATTTTGCGTGATTGGGGGCGGATTGTGTTCGCACGACCGGTGGACGCCGTGCCGGACCGGGGAGAAGCGGTTGCGCCAGCGGCGGGTCGGTTGCGGCCGCTGCGGCGGCCGAACGGCCGAACAGGCCGATCGCGGGTCGATCTCACCTCAGCTTGAGCTTGATCGAGGACGTCTCCGGCGGGAGCCGCCCGGCCCGCCGTCCTTCCCTTGCCGAGCCGCCGGAGCGGGCGGTTCGCCGCCCGCCCCGGCTTACTCACTCAATCGGCGGAATCGCCGGCGCCGCCCTTGTGGGGACGCGATAGTGGAACTGCCGGGCAGCGGCGGCCAGCGCATCTTCCAGCCCGCGGAGCTCGGTGCGCGCCGCCGGATCGCCGATCAGATTGTGGCGCTCGTCCGGATCCGACGCGAGATCGTAGAGTTCCTGCCCGTACTCGGGGTGATCGGGATAGACGATCAGCTTGAGTTTGTTGCTGCGCAGGGCGAGGATGCGCGGAACGATGAAGCCCTGCTCCTGGAAGTACTCGTAGAACAGGCTGGGCCGCAGTGTCTGGACGGCGCCGGTGAGCAGCGGGATCCAGCTCTTGCCCTGCATCTTCGGGCGGGGCGGCAGCCCGGCAAGCTGCAGCAGCGTCGGCGCCAGATCGATGTTGAGCACCGTCGCGGCGATGCGCCGGTTGCCGCCGGTCAGCGGCGGATAGCGGACGAACAGCGGAATGCGGATCGAGGCTTCGTAGGCGCTGCGCTTTTCACCGTCGCGCTGCACCGGACTGACCGAGCCGTGCTCGCGCATGTGCCAGCCGTTGTCGCTGGCGAAGACGACGAAGGTGTTGTCGGCGATGCCCTCGGCGTCGAGCGCATCGAGCACCTTGCCGACGTCCTGGTCCATGGCGGCGACCGCCCGGAAGTAGTTGCGGAATTCCTCGCCGCCGAAGGTGGAGGGCCGCGGGTTGACGAAGTAGGGCGGGTAGCTGGTGGCGTTGGCCGGCGTGTCGATCTGCTGGCCGGTGAACAGGCCATCGGTGCGCGGCGGCGAGGTGTTCTCGCTGAGCGGGCCGTGCACCGTCTTGAAGCCCAACACCATCAGGAACGGCTGCGCGCCGTGCGCCTGCCGGCGGATGAAATCGACGGCATAACCGGTGGTCACGTCGTCGACCCACCCTTTCGTCGACGTGTCCTTGCCGTTCACCAGCAGCGGCGCGTCCTTGTATTGCCCCTGGCCGACGAAGCTCGCGTACTCGTCGAAGCCGGGGCGAGCGCGCTGGCTTCCCATGTGCCACTTGCCGAAGAACCCGGTCCGATAGCCGGCGGCGTGCAGCAGCGTCGCGTAGGTCTCGGAATTGACCGGCAGCGGTGTCGTATTGTCGATGACGCCGTTGATGTGATTGTACTGCCCGGTCAGGAACGCCGCCCGGCTGGGCGAGCACAGGGAATCGACGACGAAGGCGTTGTTGAACCAGACGCCGCCGGCGGCAATGCGGTCGATATTGGGCGTGCTGTTGCGGAAGAACGGGAAGCGGCCGCGGCTGGCGCGCTGAACGACGCCGACCGCATCCCAGCGTTGATCGTCGGTCAGCAGAATGACGATGTTCGGCCGCTGCGCTTCGGCAGACTGCGCCTGCGCCCGCGCCGGCGCGTGGGCAGCCATCACTGCTGCGGCGATGACCGCAGCAAACAGCAGGTACTTCGGCATATCCCCTCCTCGCGCCGGCTCACAATCCCCACCGCGGCGCCAGAAGACACGATAGCCGTCTCCCCAGGTATTAAAAGGACGGTCGCTGGACATTGTTCACCCGGTCCCTAGCGTTCGGCACGGGTAATCCTTCTCATATGAGCCAATATCATCATTTTACTGCTGTTTACCGGGGCTGGTATGCCCGGTATTACCACGTTTGGGTCAGCGTCATCCGCGGACCAATGATGTAGCCTCTGTGGTATTCATGCAGCAGACACCCGCGGCGCGGCGCTGGCGCGCCCTGGCAAGGCCGTCGGGGGGAGTGCGGCGGGAGGCCGCAGGCAGGGTCGCGAGCGCGCCCCTCGCCGGCGGCCCCCGTCGCTATGATGCGGCGGCGCGGGTGGCGACAAAGCCTTCGAGGGCGCCGGAGGCGTTCAGCAGGTGCTGGCGCATCCGCCGTGCCGCCTCATCGCCGTCGCCGCGGAAGATGGCGGTCATGATTTCCTCATGCTCGGCCCGCGAGCGGACGAGCCGCCCCTCCTGCCGCAGTTGCGTCCGGCGGAACGCCGCCATGCGGCTGCGCAGGGCGATCGCCTGCTCGGCCATGAAGGCGTTGTGCGTCGCCCGGTAGATCCCCTCGTGGAATTGCCAGTTGAAAGTGTCGTAAGCATCGACATCGCTTGCCTCGACCATCGCCGCCGAGGCCTCGTGAAGCTGCTGCAGGCGGCAACGCTCCAGCGGCGTCATTCGCCAGGTGGCCAGCCGCACGCACATCGCTTCCAGCTCCGCCGTCATCTCGAACATGTTCATGATCGTCTCGGTGGTGACCTGGGCGACAATCATCCCTCGCCGCGGCCGCATCTCCACCAGACCACTGACCGCCAGCTGGCGCAAAGCCTCGCGCACCGGAGTGCGCGAGGCGCCGAAGCGGTCGGCCAGTTGCTGCTCGTCGAGCGGCTCGCCCGGGCGCAGCAGCCCGCAGGTGATGTCGTCGGCGAGAGCGTTGCGGATCTGCTCCGAGAGCAGCAGCTTTTCCTCTGCGACGGGCTCGCCGTCGGGCGGGCTGATGACGCTCACGCTTGCCTCCTCCTGTTACTCACCCAACGATCGCGCGCAGTCCCAGATAAAGGATCGAAGGCGCGGTCAGACAACCGATGCCGGTATGGAAGGTGGCGGTCAGCGCGCCGTAGGGGACCAGCCGCGGGTCGGTCGCGGCGAGGCCGCCGGTCACGCCGCTCACCGTTCCCATCAGCCCGCCAAAGGCCATCGCCGAGCGCGGGTTGTCGAGGCCGATGTACTTGGCGGCGAATGGCGTTGCGATCATCACCAGCACCGCCTTGAACACGCCGGTGGCGATGCTGAGCGCGATCACCGGCGAGCTGGCGCCGAGCGCGGCGCCGGTCACCGGGCCGACGATGTAGGTGATCGCGCCGGCGCCGATCGTCGCCATGCTGATGGCGTCGTTGTAGCCGTAGGCGAGCGCCACCAGCGCGCCGATGATGAACGGCACCACCGTACCGATGCCAAGGGCGACGACGCCGAGCAGCCCCGCCTTCTTCGCCTCGACCACATCCACCTCGAAGGCGGTGGCGACGATGGCGAAGTCGCGCAGCATCGCCCCACCCATCAGGCCGATGCCGGCGAGCCACGCCGGGCACTACGCCTGCGACATGTTCATCGGCTCGACCCTGCAGATCGACCTCGCCGGCAACAGCTCGACCGCCACCCTCGGGCGGATCGCCGGGTTCGGCGGCGCGCCCAACATGGGCGCGGATGCGCGCGGACGGCGGCACGCCAGCGCGGCCTGGCTCAAGGCCGGGCGCGAGGCCGCCAACGGCAATGCGATCCCGCGCGGGCGCAAGCTGGTGGTGCAGATGGTCGAGACCTTCCGCGAGCACATGGCACCCGCCTTCGTCGAGCGGCTGGACGCCTGGGAGCTCGGCGAAAGCGCCGGCATGGCCATCCCGCCGGTGATGATCTACGGCGATGACGTGACCCACATCCTGACCGAGGAGGGCATCGCCAACCTGCTCCTGTGCCGCAGCGCCGAAGAGCGCGAACAGGCGATCCGCGGTGTCGCCGGCTACACCCCGGTCGGCCTCGGCCGCGACCGGCAGATGGTCGAGAACCTGCGCGACCGCGGCGTCATCCGCCGGCCCGCCGACCTCGGCATCGATCACCGCGATGCCACCCGCGATCTGCTCGCGGCGCGGTCGATCAAGGACCTCGTTCGTGCCTCGGGCGGCCTCTACGACCCGCCGAAGCGCTTCCGCAACTGGTAATCCGGAGACCCTGACGCCATGGAAACCTTGGCATATACCTACCGCGGCGGCACTCCCGCCGCCGCTCCCCGGCAGCCGGTGCTGGCGGGCGTGCTGGGATCGGGCAACCTCGAGGTGCTGGTCGAGCCCGCCTCCCTCGACGGCCGGCTGCAGATCGACGTGACAACGGCGGCGGTGGGCTTCGGCCGCATCTGGCAGGCGGTGATGGACGACGCCTTCGCCCGCTGGCCGCTCGCCGACCTGCGCATTTCGATCAACGACGCCGGCGCCACCCCGGCGGTGGTGTCCCTGCGCCTCGACCAGGCCCTCGAAGAGTTCACTGGAGTCTCCCGATGAACAGCTATCATGAGGCGAGCGCGCGCGGCCGCGTCGCCGGCCTGCTCGATCCCGGCACCTTCCGCGAATTCGTTCCGCCGACTGAGCGCTGCTCCAGCCCGCACCTGCGGGCGCTGGATACCCCCGGCGCTTTTGACGACGGCATCATCGTCGGCGCCGGCCGCCTCGGTGGACACGCGGTGCTGGTCGCCGCGCAGGAGGGCTGGTTCATGGGCGGCGCCGTCGGCGAAGTCCACGGCGCCAAGCTCACCGGCCTGCTGGAGCGGGCGCTGGACGAGCGCCCCGCTGCGGTGCTGCTGCTGGTGGAAAGCGGCGGTGTCCGCCTGCATGAGGCCAACGCCGGGCTGATCGCCATCTCCGAGATCATGCGCGCGGTGGTCACGGTGCGGGCCGCGGGCATCCCGGTGATCGTCCTCGACGGTGGCCAGTTCGGCTGCTTCGGCGGCATGGGCATCGTCGCCCGCCTGGCCGACGCCATCCTGATCAGCGAGGAAGGGCGCCTCGGCCTCTCCGGCCCCGAGGTGATCGAGACGACCTGCGGCGTCGAGGAGTTCGACTCCCGCGACCGCGCGCTGGTCTGGCGCACCGTCGGCGGCAAGCACCGCTACATCCTCGGCGAGGCGGCGGTCCTGGTCGACGATGCGATCGCCGCGTTCCGCGAGGCGGCGCTGCAGGCCATCGCCGCCGCCAAGCCCGACCTCGGCCTTGCCGCGCTGGAGGCCGAGCACGCCCGCCTCGGCGAGCGGATCGCCCGGTTTGGCGCCTGCGCCGATGCGCTCGATATTTGGCGCGACCTCGGCATCGCCGAGCCCGAGCGCCTGCCGGCGCTCGATACCGCCGCGTTCCTTGCTGCCGTCGCCGACCGGAGGGCCTGAACCATGGATGCAAAAACCCTGCTGCAGCAGCTGTTTCCGCAGCACCCCGACGTCCAGTTCGACGGCGTCTTCTTCTCCGGCGTCGGCACCAGCGGCAATACCGCCGTGCACGTCATCGGCACCATCGACAAGGCGCCGATCGGCGTCGAGCTGGCGCGCCGCATCGCCGGCGAAGTGCTGGGCGTCGTCCGCAATCACCCCGGCCGACCGATCCTGCTGGCGATCGATACCTCCGGCCAGCGGCTCAGCCGCCGCGACGAACTGCTCGGCGTCAACGGCTACATGGCGCATCTGGCGAAGTGCGTCGATCTCGCCCGCCGCAACGGCCACCGCGTCATCGGCATCGTCTACTCCGAGGCGGTGAGCGGCGGCTTCCTCGCCACCAGCCTGTTCTCCGATGTCTGCTTCGCCCTGCCGGAGGCCGAGATCAAGGTGATGAACCTGCCGGCGATGTCGCGCATCACCAAGATCCCGCTGCCGCGGCTGCAGGAGCTGAGCCAGACGTCGCCGGTGTTCGCCCCGGGCGTCGAGAACTACCAGCGGATGGGCGGGATTAAGGGCCTGTGGGAGGGCGATCTCGCCGCCTGCCTCGCCGCAGCCCTCGCCCTGCCGGTCGCCGGCGACGAGCGAAGTGCCGACGGCGAGGCGCGCGGCGGCCGCCTGCTGGCCCGCCCGCTTGCCAAGCGGGTGCGCCATGCCGCGGCCTGACGCCGGCGGCCGCC
>JBDHSN010000125.1:0-9925 GCA_039808105.1 Rhodospirillales bacterium | reverse complement strand
CCGCCTTCGGCCTGCTCGAAGCGCCCGGCGCTGCGGTGGGTCGCGCCGGTGAAGGCCCCCTTCTCGTGGCCGAACAGCTCGCTCTCGATCAGCTCGCGCGGGATCGCCGCCATGTTGATGGCAACGAACGGTCCGGCCCGGCGCTTGCCGTAGTCGTGCAGGGCGCGGGCGACAAGCTCCTTGCCGGTGCCGGACTCGCCGTTGATCAGCACCGTCAGGTCGGTGACCATCAGCCGCGCCAGCGTCCGGTAGATCTCCTGCATCGCCGGCGAGCGGCCGATCAGCGGCAGCTTCTCTTCCGGGCCGCTGCCGTCGTCGGCGGCCGAACGCGGCGCCTGACGGGGAATTTCCAGCGCCCGCCGCACGACGGCGATGAGCTCGTTGAGATCGAACGGCTTGGGAAGGTACTCGAAGGCCCCGCGCTCGGTCGCCTTGACCGCGGTCAGCAGGGTGCTCTGGGCGCTCATCACGATCACCCGCAGCTCGGGGCGAATCTTGCGGATGCGCGGAATGAGGTCGAGGCCGTTCTCGTCGGGCATCACCACGTCGGTGATGACGACATCCCCCTGGCCATCGGAAATCCACCGCCACAGCGTCGCGGCGTTGCTGGTGATGCGGACCTGATAGCCGGCCCGTTCCAGCGCCTGGCCGATGACGGTGCGGATGCCAGCGTCGTCGTCGGCGACAAGGACGGTGGATGTGGTCAATGGGAGTCCTCCGTCGGCGGGTGCATGGGCAGCATCACCCGGAACACCGTGTGCTTGTCCTCGCTTTCGAATTCAACGATCCCGCCGTGGTCGCCGACGATCTTGGCGACCAGCGCCAGCCCAAGGCCGCTGCCCTTGGGCTTGGAGGTCACGAACGGCTCGAACAGGTGGGGTTTGAGGTCTTCGGGGATGCCTTCGCCGTTGTCCTGGATCGAGACCATCAGCGGCAGGTGCATCCGCGCATGATTGGCCGAGACGGCAAAGCGAACGCCATGCCAGTAGGCGGTGGAAATGGTGACCTCGCCGCTGTCCGCGGGCGCCGCCTCCGCCGCGTTCTTCACCAGGTTGAGAAAGACCTGCACCAGTTGATCGCGGTTGCCATGCACCTCCGGCAGCGAAGGATCGAAATTCTCGTGGAAACGCAGGTGCCGGCCGAAGCTGTTCTCGGCAAGGGTGCGCACCCGCACCAGCACCTCGTGAATGTTGACCGCCTCGCGCTGCAGCGGGCCGCTGGCCGAGAACACCTCCATGCGATCGACCAGGGAGCAGACGCGGTCGGTCTCGTCCTGGATCAGCCGCGTCAGCGAGCGGTCCTCCGGGCGCACGCTCTGCTCCAGCAGTTGCGCCGCCCCGCGGATGCCGGCCAGCGGGTTCTTCACCTCGTGCGCCAGCATCGCCGCCATCGCGCCGACCGACCGGGCGGCACCGCGATGGGTCAGCTGCCGGTCGATCTTCGCGGCAAGCGAGCGCTCCTGCATCGACAGCACGACAGCACCGTCGCGCTCCGGAATCGGCGACGCCTGGACGTTGACGACATGATGGCCGATGCGGGGGCTGGCCAGCGTCACCTGATATTCGACGATCGGGCCGGCGGCGCCACGGACCTGCCGGATCAGCGAGAACAAAGGGCTGTCGGCAGGAATGAGCTGGTCCAGGCGCTGGCCGCCGAGGTTGCCGGCGCTGTTCTGGAAAAGCTGCTCGCCAGCATCGTTGACGTAAAGGATGGTGTCGTTGGCGTCGACGGCAATGATCACCGACGCAACAACGTGAAGGATCAGATCGGCATCGACCTCGATCCGCCGTGGCGGCTTGCGCAGTTCGGATACTCCATCGTGCATCACCCGGCCCCGTGGCCGCTGCCACAGACCGGCTTCACGGCTCGTCAAACGCTTGAAGGCGGCAGATCACCTGGCGGGCGGGAACCGCCTGCTCAGCCACGCATCAGCTCGGTTCTCAAGGCTTGACGCAGGAGGCGGGTTCCCGATACCGGCTGATGATCCGGCCCATTTCTCCCTGGCGCCGATCTGTTTGTGCGCATTACATAGGCATTTCCGAGGAAAATCAAGGGTAATGCCCTCGACGCAGGCATGACCTGCACGCCTGCCAGGGATGCGCTATCCAATCAGCACGTCGCTGACGAATTTGACGCCAGGATATCCCAGCGTCAGCAGCAGATAGCCCAGCAGCACGAAGCGGGCAGCCCGACGGCCGCGGACCCCTGCCCAGCGCTGCGCCGCCAGCAGCAGGCCGATGACGGTAAAGGCGGTGAGCGTCAGCACGACCTTATGGCTGAGCGGCAGCCACTGCCGGCTTTCCTCCCACTGCAGCGCCATGCCGGTGAGCAGGCCGACTCCGAGCACCGACCAGCCGGTCTGCAGCAAGCTGAACTGCAGCCGTTCGCAATCGGCGATCGACGGAAGATGCCGGGTCAATGCTGATGGCTGTTTGCGCTTGACCGCCCGCTCCTGCTGGAAGGCGGCGAACGCCGCGACGGCGGCGATCGTCACCAGCCCGTACGTGGCGACGCCGAGGACGACGTGCACGGTCACCCAGCCGCGCTCACCGGGGGTCGCCCGCAGCGGTTCACCGGGAATGTCGTGCCAGATCACCGCTCCGAGGCCGAGCAGCAGCATGTAGCCGGCCAGCAACGGAAACAGCCGCCACGCCTGCGGAAACCACAGGGCGACGACGGCAAACAACGCGAGGCTGGCAGCAATCGTCACCCATAGCGTCGATGCCAGGTCGGTCTGCCATGCGGAGGCGTTGTGCACCAGGATCCACGCAAGTGGACCCGCCACCGCCGCTGCCAGGCTCGCCCAGAACACGGCGTCGCGGCCGGACTGCTCGCGAAACGCCTGCGCGACTGCCGGTACGATGCTGGTCAATGCAATCACGCTCAGCCACATGCGCTTTTCCGTTCCTGCCGGGTCCGCCATCGTAGCGCAACCGCAGCATCCGCTTCCGGCCGCGCCCTTGGCAAGATGTCTTGGCCGTTCTAGTTTCGCTTTCGCAAGCGCTGCGGCGCGGCACGACCAGAGGGGAAGAGGCTATGGCGCAGTGCGTGGCGCTCGTGGTCGCGGCGGGGCGCGGCAGCCGCCTCGGCCCCGGTGAACCCAAACAGTATCGCCGGCTGGCGGGACAGGCCCTGTTGCGGCGCGCCGTCACACCGCTGCTGGCGCACCCGCGCATCGACGCTGTCCGGGTGGTCATCCATACCGACGACGGCGAGGCCTACCAGAGCGCGGTCGGCGATCTGCCGCTGCTGCCGCCGGTCACCGGCGGCGCCACCCGCCAGGAATCGGTGCGACGCGGCCTTGAAAGCCTCGCCGACACACCGCCCGAGCGGGTGCTCGTGCACGATGCCGCCCGGCCGTTCGTGGCAGCGGCGATGCTCGACCGGGTGATCGGCGCCCTCGACCACAGCGATGGCGTGATCCCGGCGCTGCCGGTGGTCGACACGCTGAAGCGCGCCGGCGGCAACGAGGCCGAAGCCGGCGCCGTCGCGGTGATCGCCGGCACCCAGGACCGTGCCGGGCTGTGGCGCGCCCAGACCCCGCAGGGGTTTCGCTTCCCCGCCCTGCTGGCGGCCCATCGGGCGGCCGCGGGCGCGGCGCTGACCGACGATGCCGCGGTTGGCGAAGCCGCGGGCCTGCAAGTGGTGATGGTGCCAGGGGACGAGGACAACCTGAAGGTGACGACGGAAGACGACCTGCGGCGGGCCGAGCGGCTGCTGGCAGCCGGACACGAAACCCGCACCGCCTCCGGCTTCGATGTGCACCGTTTCTGCGCGGGCGACGGTGTCATGCTGTGCGGCATCAAGGTGCCGCACGATCAGGCCCTGCTCGGCCATTCCGACGCCGACGTCGGCTTGCATGCCCTCACCGACGCGCTGCTCGGCACCATCGCCGCCGGCGACATCGGCAGCCACTTTCCGCCAACCGAGGCCCGCTGGCGCGGTGCGCCCTCGGACGTCTTCCTCCGCCACGCCGCCGCGCTGGTCGCCGCTGCCGGCGGGCGCATCATCAATGTCGACGTCACCCTGATCTGCGAGCGCCCGAAGGTCGGGCGCTTCCGGGAGGCGATGCGCCAGTGCATTGCCGAATTGCTGGGCATCCCGGTACGGCGGGTCAGCGTCAAGGCCACCACCACCGAGGAACTGGGCTTCACCGGCCGGCGCGAAGGCATCGCCGCCCAGGCGGTCGCCAGCGTCGAGCTGCCGATCGAGCCGGACTGAAGGGTCAGCTCGTCGCCGCCGTCGCCGCGGCGATCCAGGCGAGATAGTCGGGATTGCCGGCGGTGATCGGCCAGGCGGTGATGCACGGGGTTGCGTACGAATGCAGCGCGCGGATGCGCGCGATCAGGGCCGCCAGCAGCGCCTCACGGGTCTTGAGGACGAGCAGCGCCTCGTCGTCCTCCGCAACCTGCCCTTCCCACCAGTAGATCGAGCGCATTCCGGGGAGGACGTTGGCGCAGGCGGCGAGCCTTTCGCCGATCACGGTGCGGCCGATCGCCAGGGCCTCGTCCCGGGATGCTGCTGTGACATAGACGACGGAAGCCGACATTCCGCTTTTCCCTCCTCCCTGTGCCGAATCGCCGAGAACCCGGCCGCAGTATGCGCTATCATAGTCGGCCAAAGAAAAAAGAGGCTCCGCGGAGTTCGCGGAGCCTCGGAGTTTTCCGGGTCTCTGAGGGGGCAACGCGGCGGCCCGTCACCATGGGCGAACAGGCGGAGGGTAGGGAACACCCTGGTTGCCGCGTTCTTCCTTGCAGGTCGCGTGCCAACCACGCCCCTTGGCCGCAAAATTCCACTGAGGCCGCCGCCGCACTCCCGGTTTCTGCCGTCGCCGCCCCGCCTTGGGGCGGTCGCGGCCGGCGGACGGCAGCGGCTGCGCATCGCGCGGCTGCCGCGCAGCGTCCCCCCACGCCCGTGTTTCTGCCTGGGCATGGCCTGCAGCCCGCTATTGCCGCGCCGCACTGGACGATGACGAGGCAGATGCCGAGGAGGTAGGCACTTCTTCGGCCTCAGGCCGGCGGCTCCGGCGGGGACCCAGGGCATCGGCATCCGCGCTCCCCTCCCAGCGCAGATCATCCGGGGAGCATCACCACCGCGCCGGAAAAAAGCCGCTTCTCCTGATCCCCGGGCCGCCACCGCCCGATCCCCCTGCGACCACATCGACTCTCCCCGGCACCCCGGGTGGGGGGAAGCGATGGGAAGAACTACTCACCCATACTGTCGGCATAATCCCCTTTTCCAGGATATATTATACCGACACGGGAACTTCCAACCGGGATTGGTATTGGATCAAACGAAGCAATTCCATGGGATTGCGGCCCAAACGGATCCCATAATATCCGGTCTTGCTCATGCTACAACAACTTGTGATATACATAAGGCTTTATAACCGGGACGATTATCGCGACAAACCCCCCATGATCCTGATATGAGTCTATTTTTAGTACGTGCTATAGGATAGACTTTCAACTGTAGATTATCACTAATTGAACAGGATGCGCCGCTGTTCAACCGCTGAAGCGGCATAATCATGCCTGATCAGAACGTTGGAGGGACAAATGAGGCCATCTGCTTCCGCCGTCGTCCTCGGCGGCCTGCTTTTCTCTGGCCTGTTAGCGCCATCTCAGGCGGCGGCTGTCGACCTTGTCGGTCCCAGCGCTTTTGGCGACTGGACCGCTGACTCACCCGGGACGCGGCGGCTGATCCGTCCGCAGGATCTGCCCGCGCCCTACGATACAGTTTCGGTTGCCGATGGCCCGACCGTCGTTCCGCAGCCAGCCGGCGCGCAGCTGCGCGTGCCCGATGGCTTCCGCGTGCAGAAGTTCTTCGCCGGTCTGGCGCAGCCGCGGAACATCAAGATCGCCCCGAACGGCGATATCTTCGTCAGTGAAGGCCCGGCAAGCCGGATCCGGGTGCTGCGGCCGACCGGCGACAACCAGGGCGTTGACACCAACGCGATCTTTGCCACCGGGCTGAACATGCCGTTCGGCATGGCCTTCTACCCGGCGAACAATCCGCAATACCTTTACGTCGCCGAGACCAACCGCGTCGTCCGCTTCCCCTACAGCACCGGCGATATGACTGCCCGCGGCGGTCCGCAGGTCATCATCTCCAGCCTGCCCACCGGCGGACACTGGACCCGCGACATCGTCTTCGGTCCCAGTCAGCAGACTCTGTTCATCTCCGTCGGCTCGGCCACCAACACCGGCGAGGGCATGGGCGATCGAACCCCGGCGCAGATCGCCGATATCGAGCGACAGTACGGACGCGGCGCCGCCTGGGGTAACGAGACCAACCGCGCCGTGGTCCTCGCCACCGGGCCGACCGGCTTCAACGGCGTGCGCACCATGGCGACGGGCTTGCGCAACTGCTCATCGATGACGGTCAACCCGAACTCCGGCGACCTGTGGTGCACGGTCATCGAGCGCGATCGCCTCGGCGACAATCTGGTACCGGATCTGATCACCCGGGTCGGCTGGAAGAACTTCTACGGCTGGCCCTGGTATTACCCGGGCCCCACCGAGCAGCCGACCCTCGCCGGCAAGCGGCCCGATCTTCGGGGCGACGTCAAGCCCGCCGACGTGCTGGTCCAGCCGCATTCGTCGCCGCTCGGCATCACCTTTTATACCGGCAGCCAATTCCCGGCTTCGTACCGCGGCGATGCTTTCGTTACCCTGCGCGGCTCGTGGAACCGTTCGCGCCGGACCGGCTACAAGCTGGTGCGGGTTCCCATCGAGAACGGCCGCGGCACCGGTTGGTACGAGGACTTCCTCACCGGCTTCGTCGTCGACCAGGACCGCGTCTGGGGTCGTCCGGTCGGCATCGCCGTCGCCCGGGACGGCGCGCTGCTGATGACCGAGGACGGCAACGCCACCATCTGGCGCATCTCGTATCAGCCCTAGCTCAACCGAAAGTACTTTTTCGACGCGCCCCGCCTTCGTGAACCGGAGCCGCCTTCCGACCCTGATCTGCCCGTGCTATACGCGCGTGCAGATCAGGCAAGGGGAGCATGACGGTGAGCGGATTCAAGCTGAAGCGCAACAGGATCGGCGTGCTCACTTCCGGCGGCGACTGCGCCGGACTGAATGCCGCGATCAGAGCCATTACTTATCGGGCCATCCAGAACCACGGCCTGTCGGTGGTCGGCATCCTCGCCAGCACCGCCGGCCTGCTGGAGCGGCCGGTCCGTTTCCGCGACCTGACCCTCGACAACGTCACCAGCGACTATCTGCGGCTGGGCGGCACCATCCTGGAGACGGTCAACAAGGGCAACCCGTTCGAATTTCCGATGCCTGACGGCACGGTGAAGGACCGCTCGGCAGAGGCGATCGAAGGTTTCCGGGCGCTCGATGTCGACGCGCTGATCGGCATCGGCGGCGACGGCAGTGCCCGTATCCTCGCCCGTCTCGCCAAGGCCGGCGACATCCCCTTCATCGGCGTTCCCAAGACCATCGACAACGACCTCGCCGAGACCGACTTCGCCATCGGCTACATGAGTGCCGTCGAGGTGGCGGTGGACGCCGCCGACCGCCTGCAGCCGACGGCGGCGAGCCACCGGCGGACGATGGTCCTCGAGGTGATGGGCCGCGATGTCGGCTGGATCGCGCTGGCCAGCGGCCTCGCCAGCGGTGCCGACGTCGTTCTCATTCCCGAGATCCCCTTCGATATGGAGAAGGTGTGCGCCCACCTGCGGGCGCGCCACGCCCGCGGCCAGAACCACGCGATGGTCGTCTGCTCCGAAGGCGTTCGTCTCTGCTCGGGCGAGACCGTCTCCCAGGCCTACGCCGACGGTCAGGTGCGCTACGGCGGTGTCAGCGCCGCGATCGCCGAGATCATTGCCCGCGAGACCGGCGCCGAGACCCGCGTCACCGTGCTCGGCCACGTCCAGCGCGGCGGCTCGCCGTGCGCCTTCGACCGCATTCTCGCCACCTCCCTCGGCACCCACGCCGTCGATATCCTGGCGCAGGGCAAGACCGACCGCTTCGTCGTCTGGCAGAACGGCAAGGTCACCGACGTTCCCCTCGACGCCGTCGCCGGCAAGACCCGCGGCCTGAAGCTCGACGGTCAGATGGTGCAGGCGGCGCGCCGCATCGGCGTCTGCCTCGGCGACTGACCAGGACGAAGGCCGACCGGAGGCGTCCGGCAAGCGCAGGCAAGGGGGGCATCGCGGTGAACGTTTCGCGCCCGATCGAAGCCATCGCCGAGTTCTTCAAGCTGGAAGCGGCGGCCGGCATCCTGCTCGTCGCCGCGGCGGCTCTGGCGCTGATCGTCGCCAATTCGCCCCTGGCGTCATGGTACGGGGCCCTGTTGGGAACGACGGCCGGCGTGCGCATCGGCAGCTTCGCCATCGAGAAGGCGTTCACGCTGTGGATCAACGACGGGCTGATGGCGGTGTTCTTCCTGCTCGTCGGCCTCGAGATCAAGCGCGAGCTGCTGGAGGGCGAGCTGTCGTCGCGCGAGCGGGCGATGCTGCCGGCGATCGCCGCCATCGGCGGCATGGCGGTGCCCGCCGCCATCTATGCCGCCCTCAACGTCGGCATCGGCGAAAACCTGAACGGCTGGGCGATCCCGTCGGCCACCGACATCGCCTTCGCGCTGGGCGTCCTGGCGCTGCTCGGCTCGCGGGCGCCGGTGTCGCTGAAGGTGCTGCTGACCGCCATCGCCATCTTCGACGACTTCGGCGCGATCGTCGTCATCGCCGTCTTCTACACCTACGAGCTGTCGTTCCTGTCGCTGGCGCTGGCCGCCGTCGCCCTCCTCGTCCTGTTCGCGCTCAACCGCGCCGGCGTCAGGAACATCGCGCCCTACGTCGTCGTCGGCATCCTGCTGTGGGTCTGCGTGCTGAAGTCCGGCGTGCATGCGACGCTGGCCGGCGTCGCCCTGGCGGCGGCCATCCCGCTCGAGGCCGACGCCGACGGGCACTCGCCGCTGAAGCACATGGAGCACGGCCTGCATCCGTGGGTGGCTTACGGGGTGCTGCCGATCTTCGGCTTTGCCAACGCCGGCGTCTCCTTCGCCGGCCTGAGCTGGAGCTACCTGCTCAACCCCATCACCCTCGGCATCGGGCTGGGCCTGTTCGCCGGCAAGCAGATCGGCATCTTCGGGACGATCTGGGCGACCGACCGCCTCGGCGTCGCCCGGATTCCGCCCGGCGTCTCCTGGCTGCAGGTGTACGGCATGGCCGCCCTCTGCGGCATCGGCTTCACCATGAGCCTGTTCATCGGTGGCCTCGCCTGGCCGTACTCCGACCACGACGCCGCGGTCCGCGTCGGCGTCCTGCTCGGCTCAATCCCCTCCGCCCTGTTCGGCTACCTCCTGCTGCGCACCACCACCGCCACCCCGCCCCCATCCTAACGGCGCACTGCACCGTCTCCAGGGCCCTCTCACCCCTAACAACTCCTCCGCTCCACCACCCACCCTGACGGTGAACGAAGCACATCTCCGCCTGTCATCAAGTCCGGTCACGTGTCCCAGTTGGCAATTCCGATTCCAACTGAACGTGATCCAACGCATTATCCCACAAGGAGACATGCGATCCGCGCCTTGCATAACGTCCGGTTAGACGCACATCGGTAACTTGTTGTAGATTGTAGACTGCATGAAGCGAAGCGGAATGCAGGAACCTCTTGCGGCAAGTAAAACCAGATTTTTCTCACGCTTTATCCAGGATACGCTTGCTAGGCGCAGCGTAAACCCGCAATATGGAATAGTTTTTGGCCGTCAGACGAACGTTAAGCCAGACAGCGATTGGCGCGGCGTGGCTAGATCAATTTGCCGCCGCGGGCGACCGCGCAAACGCCGCCACCTTGCTTGACGCAATGCTTCTTCTGAATGAGGAGCAAGTCGGCACGTCGATCCGGTTAGCCTTGGATCGCATCGCCGAGGGGCAATGACCTTGCTCCCGGATTACGGACCGGCCGGTTCT
>JBDHSN010000124.1:0-9999 GCA_039808105.1 Rhodospirillales bacterium | reverse complement strand
GTACGGCGCGCCATGCGGAGACCAGCCGAGGGACCATTCGGGTGGTCCGGGACACACAGGGCGTACCATCCTCGTCGCCGGCTGGTGCGAACAACCGGCATCCGGCCGCCCTTTGCCGGAAGGCGGCAGGCAGGCCAGGGTTCCTTTTTACCCCTTGCGGGGGCCGACGCGCCCAAGCCCGTTCAGTTCTCTGCCGAGCCCGTGGAGGTCATGCGGCGCTTTCATCTAAGGTGCGCTCAGCGAGTGGGTCGGGAAGCACGGTGCGGACGATCGATCGGTCGAGGGCCTCGTATCCGGCGAGATCGATGAGATCGTACAGCTCCTTGCGGGTCTGCATGTCGGCGAGACGGGCCTGGGCGGAGCCATCGCGGCGCAGGGTTTCGTAGAGGCGCGCCTGGGCCTTGTTGGCGACCCGCAGCGACGACACCGGCCAGATCACCATGCGATAACCCAGCGACTGGAACTGGGCCCTCGTCATCATCGGCGTGCGGCCGAACTCCGTCATGTTCGCTAGCAGCGGGACCCCCGGCATACGCTCGGCGAAGGTCCGGAACATCTCGGCGGTGGTCAGTGCCTCCGGAAAGATGGCGTCGGCGCCTGCCTCCATATAGAGCCGGGCGCGTGCCACCGCCGCGTCCAGCCCTTCGCTGGCGGCCGCATCGGTGCGGGCGATCAGGTAGAGGTGACGGCGCGCCCTGGCGGCGGCTGCCACCTTGGCGGCCATCTCCCGCGCGTCCACCAGGGTCTTGTCGTTCAGATGGCCGCACTTTTTCGGCAGGCGCTGGTCCTCGATGTGGACCGCGCCGGCTCCGGCGTCCTCGAATGCCCGCACCATGTGCATGGCATTGAGCGCTTCGCCGTAGCCGGTATCGCCGTCCACCAGCACGGGCAGGCCGCTCGCCCGTGTCACCTGGCGGATGAAGAAGCAGACATCCTCAATCGTCATGATGCCAAGGTCGGGCAGGCCCATGGACGCGCTCATGGCCGCGCCGGACAGGTAGAGAGCCTCGAACCCGGCTGCCCGCGCTTGCAGCGCGGCCATGCCGTTGTGGGCTCCGGGAAGGCCGAGCATGCTGCCGGCCTCGACCAGGGCGCGAAATCGCACCCCGGCGGGAGCGGCGTGATGATCGGCGCCGACGAGATAGGGCATTTCAAGCCTCGCGCTGTTCGTGTTCAAGCCGCATGAGAGATGGCACCGGGATGCGAGCGCTCCCGCAGCGGCGTGAAGACCTGGTGCTCCGGTCCGACGTAATCGGCGGATGGCCGGATGATCTTGTTGTCGATGCGCTGCTCGATGATGTGCGCACACCAGCCTGCCGTCCGCGACATGACGAACAACGGCGTGAACATCTCGGTGGGAATGCCCATGCGGTGGTAGGCGACGGCGCTGAACCAATCCAGATTGGGAAACATGCGCTTGGTCGTCCACATCACCTGTTCGATGCGCTCGGCAACCGCGAACAGCCGCATGGCACCGTCGGCAAGCGACAGCCGCCGTGCCACCTTCTTGATGATCGCGTTGCGGGGATCACTGACGGTGTAGACGGGGTGACCGAAGCCGATGACGACTTCCTTATCGGCGACGCGGCGGCGGATGTCTTCCTCGGCCTGGTCGGGCGTGGCATAGCGGCTCTGAATATCGAAGGCGGCTTCGTTGGCGCCGCCGTGCTTCGGCCCGCGCAGCGCGGCGATTGCCCCGGTGATCGCCGAATACATATCGGCGCCGGTGCTGGCGATCGACCGTCCGGTAAAGGTTGACGCGTTGAACTCGTGCTCGGCGTACAGCACCAGCGAGGTGTGCATGGCGTGCTCGACCGTTTCGCTCGCCGGCTTGCCGTGCAGCAGGTGGAGGAAGTGTGCGGCGATCGAGTCGTCATCGGTTTCCACCTCGATGCGCCGGCCATTGTGGCTGTAGTGGTACCAGTAGGCCAGCATCGACCCGAGGGAAGCCAGCAGCCGGTCGGAGATGGCACGGGCACCGGCATGATTGTGGTCGGGCGCCTCCGGCAGCGCGCACCCGAGCACCGAGACACCTGTGCGCAGGACGTCCATCGGATTGGTCGCCGCCGGCAGCATCTCCAAGGAGCGGCGCACGCCATCGGGCAGCCCGCGCAGCTTCCTGAGGCGTGCCGAGTAGGCGGCGAGTTCGACGACATCCGGCAGCGTGCCATAGATCAGCAGATACGCGATCTCCTCGAACGTGCAGTTCTCCGCCAGATCGAAGATGTCGTAGCCGCGATAATGCAGCTCCTTGCCGCTGCGGCCGACGGTGCACAGGGCGGTGCTGCCGGCGACGATGCCGGACAGGGCGACGCCCTTCTTGGGCTTGGCGATCTGGGGAGCAACAGGCTGGTCGGTCATGGTGATTTCCTCCCTGATTAGATGACTTGCGCGGTGATAGGAGCAACCCGCGGCTTGCTGCCGCTCGGGCGGGTGGTCTCGAACAGACCCGGACGTTCGCCGGCGCGCAGCCGTTCCGGCGGTACGGTGACCGTCAGCTCGGCCATCCTGTCGGCACCCAGCTGGGGGAGTTGCTCGATCGTGTCGAGAAAGCGCTTCTGCTCGGCGGGCGCCACCAGCCCGTCGGTCAATGCGCGGAACTTGGCGATGTACTGCGGCCGGGCGAAGGGGCGCGCGCCGAGCGGATGGGCATCGGCGACGGCAATCTCGTCGGTGATGGTGCGGCCGTCCCTCAGCACCACGGTCACGCGGCCGCCGAACGCCTTGGTGTTCGGATCAGCGCTGTGGTAGCGCGCCGTCCATATGGGATCCTCGACCGTCCGGATCTTGTGCCAGAGGGCTACGGTTTCCGGCCGGCCGGCGCGCTCGGGGGTGTAGGAAGTCTCGTGGTGCCAGCCGCGGTCCTGCAGGGCGACGGCAAAGATGTACATGATCGAGTGGTCCAGCGTCTCGCGGCTGGCTGCCGGGCTCATCTTCTGCGGATCGTTGGCGCCGGTGCCGATCACATGGTGGGTGTGATGGCTGGTATGGATCGTGATCTCCTGCACCTGCGACAGGTCGCCGATGCGCGGACCCAGGCGCCGCGCCAGGTCGATCAGCGCCTGGCTCTGGTACTCGGCCGAATGTTCCTTGGTATACGTCTCCAGAATGGCGCGCTTTGCCTCGCCCAGCGCCGGCAACGGCACGGTGTAGTCGGCCTGGGGGCCGCCCAGCATCCAGGCAATGAAGCCGTCCTCGCCTTCGTAGATCGGCGTCGGCGCGCCCTCACCGCGCATGGCGCGGTCCACCGCCTCGATCGCCATCTTGCCGGCGAAGGCGGGAGCGTAAGCCTTCCAGCTCGAGATCTCGCCCTTGCGGGACTGGCGGGTGGTCGTGGTGACGTGCAGAGCCTGCTGGATGGCCTGCCAGATGATCTCCACCGGCAGGCCGAGCGCAGCGCCGATGCCGGCGGCGGCCGACGGCCCGAGGTGAGCGATGTGGTCGATCTTGTGCTCGTGCAGGCAGATCCCCTTGACGAGGTTCACCTGGATTTCGTAGGCGGCGGCCAGACCGCGGACGAGGTCGGCCCCGGATAGCCCGCAGTGCTGCACGACGGCCAGCACCGGCGGAATATTGTCCCCCGGGTGCGAGTAGTCGGCGGCCAGGAAGGTGTCGTGATAGTCCAGTTCGCGCACGGCGACGCCGTTGGCCCAGGCAGCCCACTCAGGGGAGAACCGGCGGCGCGGCGGCACTCCGAACACCGTCGCGCCGGCGCTGAACGGGTGGCAGAGAGCCTGCCCGCGGGCGCTGACGACGGGGCGGCGATTGAGCGACGCCACCGCGACGGCAGCATTGTCGATGATGCGGTTGCCGATCATCTCGACCACCTTGTCGTCGACCGGGACCGGGTCGGCGGCAACGGTTGCGATCTTCCACGCCAGCTGCTCGGTGCGCGGCGGCGTCGCTGCGGATGGATAGGTTTTTACCGGGTGCACTATCATGCTGTTGCGCTCTCTCGATGGGGGCCGGAAGCCTTCACTTCGCTTGCTGCAGTGCAATATTCACAAACCTCGCATCGGTGAAGGGCTAAAAATGTTATGGTTTGAGTGTGAAGATCCGCAATTTTGCAAACGTTGTGAATTCTGGCCATGCGCAAAGCGTTTATCGGCGGACGCCTGAAGCGATTGCGGGAAGATCGCGGGCTGACCCAGGCGGAGCTGGCGCGGATGCTGGAGCTGTCGCCCAGCTACCTGAGCCAGCTGGAGAAAAACCAGCGGCCGCTGACCGTGCCGGTGCTGCTGCGGCTCAACGCGGTGTTCTCGGTCGATGTCCAGGTCTTTTCCGAAGACAACGAGGAGCGCCTGATTGCCGACCTCCGCGACGTCTTTGCCGAGCAGGATTTCGCCAAGGCAGTCTCTTCGGGCGATATCCGCAGCCTCGTCGCCAACATGCCGGGACTGGCGCGCGCGATCCTGACGCTGCACCGGCGAACGCGCGAGGCGACCGAGCGCGCCGATGCCTTGGCCGCGCGGCTGGGCGCCGACGGCGGCGTGACAACGACGCCGATGCCGTTTGAGGAGGTGCGCGACTATTTCTATCGCCGCCACAATTACATCGATGTTCTCGACCGCATGGCCGAGGGCCTGCATGCCGACGCCCGCCTGCCGCTGGGCGACATGACCGAGGGCCTGGCGGCGCTGTTGCGGGAAAAGCACGGCATCCGGGTGGAGCGCCGGGACGCGGACAGCGCCGGCGCGCTCCGCAGCCTCGATCGCGAAGCGCGCGTCCTGCGGCTGTCCAAGACCCTGCTGCCGGGCCAGGCGGCGTTTCAGCTGGCGACGCAACTGGCGTTCCTGGAGGCCTCGCAGGTTCTCGACAAGCTGGTCGCCGACGGCGGCTTCCTGACCGACGAGTCGCGGTCTCTCGGCCGCATCGGCCTCGCCAACTATTTCGCCGGGGCGCTGGTCATGCCGTACGGCCCCATGCTGGAGGCCGCCGAGGCGGAGCGCTACGACATCGATCTGCTGGGGCGCCGTTTCGGCGTCGGCTTCGAGACCATCTGCCATCGTCTCAGCACCCTGCAGCGGCCGGAAGCGCGCGGAGTGCCGTTCTTCTTCATCCGCGTCGATCGCGCCGGCAATATCTCGAAACGCCAGTCGGCCACCGACTTCCACTTCTCCCGGATCGGCGGCAGCTGTCCACTGTGGAACGTTTATGCGGCGTTCGCCCGACCGGGCGAAACCTTGACGCAGGTGGCGCGGATGCCTGACGGCCGCACCTACCTGTGGGTGGCGCGCACCCTGTCGCGCGGCCGCGGCGGCCACGGGACCCCGCGCAAGGTGTTCGCGGTCGCCCTGGGCTGTGATCTGCGGCATGCCGGCCGGCTGGTGTATTCCGACGGCCTGGACCTGACCAACCCGTCCACCGCCACGCCGATCGGCGCCGGCTGCAAGGTCTGCGAACGGCCGAACTGCCCGCAGCGCGCCTTTCCCCCGCTGGGCAAGCCGCTGCGCGTGGACGAGACCAGCCGGCGCTTCGCTCCTTACTCGTCCGGGTGATCGAGAGCGGGACCCGCCGCAGAACAGCCGGCGGAGGCGGTGCACTCTGCACGGCATCGCGGCGCGCGCATCCTGAAACAGTGTTTCAGTTTAGGCTTTGCCTGCTGCGGGCCGGATCGTTTAGGCTGGGCGCCATCCCAGGGCCCGATATGCGGAGTCCCCGCTCCATGAAAACAGCAGCGCCGAGTGATCAGCCGCGGCCGCGATCGTTGCAGATCGCCGTCTACGGCAAAGGCGGCATTGGCAAGTCGACGATCTCCGCCAACCTTGCCGCGGCCGTCGGCCGGCAGGGACGCTCCGTCCTGCAGATCGGCTGCGATCCCAAGCACGACTCCACCCGCCTGCTGACCGGCGGCAGGAAGATGCCGACCGTGCTCGACTTCCTGCGCCTCGTCCCCGCTGCCGACCAGCGCCTGGACGGCATCGTCAGCCGCGGCTTTGCCGACGTCGACTGCATCGAGGCCGGCGGGCCGGAGCCCGGCGTCGGTTGCGCGGGGCGGGGCATCCTCAGCACATTCTCGCTGCTCGACCGGCTGGAAATCCGGCGCGATGCCTACGGCATGGTGCTGTTCGACGTGCTCGGCGACGTCGTCTGCGGCGGCTTCGCCGTGCCGCTGCGCAAGGACTACGCCGACACCGTCGTGCTGGTGACCTCCGAAGAATTCATGCCGATCTATGCCGCCAACAACATCCTGCGCGGGATCAAGAACTTCGATCATCACGGGCTGGGGATCGCCGGCCTCATCGTCAATCTGCGCGAGCGCCGGCCTGACCTCGCGGCCGTCCGCCGTTTCGCCGATGAGGTCAGGCTGCCGATCCTCGCCACCCTGCCGCGCAGCGACGTCATCGGGCGGGCGGAGCAGCTCGGCAGGACGGTCATCGAGGCCTTTCCCGAAAGCCGCGAGGCGCGGGCCTTCGAGCACCTCGCCGGTCAGCTGCTGAACGGGATCGAACGTCATCCGGCGCTACCGCTCGACGAGGAAGCGCTGGAGGAGATCGTCCTGTCGCGCAAGCCGCCGCGCCGGGCGGACGTCGGCGCGCTCCCCGAACCGGTGACCGGGCAGCCAGAGCAGCGGCGCGAGGCGGCGGCACCTGCTGTCCGCCCCGGCGCGGAGCCGCACCGGGCTCGCATCCGCGCCCAGATACCGCCGCCGACGCCCTACTACTACAGGAAGGCGCCGGTGCGGCCGCCGGTGCAAGGCTGCGCCTACACCGGCGCGGTAACGCTGCTCGCCCAGATCAAGGACGCGGTGCTGGTCTCGCACGGGCCGCGAAGCTGCGCCCATATGGACGCCCACTATCTGTTCAGCGCCGGCCGCCGCCGCACCATCCGGCACGGCCTGCCGCTGTCGCCGGCGCCGGCCCTGATCAGCACCGACATGGATGAGGATGCCATGGTCTACGGCGGCGGCGCGCTGCTGCGCGATGCGCTGCGCCGGGCGCTGGCGAACGAGCCGGCCGCGGTGTTCGTCGTCACCACGTGTCCCTCCGGCCTGATCGGCGATGATATCGACGCCGCCATCCGGGAGGTCCGGCCGCTCTCTCCGGAGCTGCCGATCATCGCCCTCGACGTCGGCGGCAACCTGAGCGGCGGCTACATCGAGGGCTGGCTGGATGCATACCTGAAGGGCGCCGCCGCGCTGATCGATGACTCCTGCGAGCCGGCCGGCAAGGCGGTCAATCTGATCTGCGAGGCGAGCTACGGCTCGGTCGAGCAGAACTTCGCGCAGGTTCGCGCGCTGCTGGCCGGCCTGGGGGTGCAGGTCAACACCCGCTTCGTTCAGCACACCACCGTCGAGTCGCTGCGCGGCTTCCGCAAGGCGCGGCTGAACCTGCTCGCCTACGAGGGCCTAGCCACCGCCCAGATTACGGCATTCCTGCGCGAGCGCTTCGGCGCGGTTTTCGCCCGGCAGACCTTCCCCATCGGCTTTCACCAGACCCGGCGCTGGCTGGTGGAGATCGCCGAATACTTCGGCTGCGAAGCCGCCGCCGGCAGGCTGGTCGCAAACTTGCGGCAGGAGTATGAATCGGGACTGCAGGAACTCCGCCGTCACCTGCACGGGCGGCGGGTCATGCTGTTGGTGACCTACGCCGCCGATATCGACTGGATGATCGAGACGGCGTTCGACTGCGGCATGGAGGTCGTCAAGCTGGCGGTGCTGCAGCTGGCGAAGGATACCGCCTTCTCCAGCCGCCATGCCGACCGCGTCCCCGTGCAGTTCGGCTACCTGCCCGAACAACGGGCGAGCGACATCGAGACTCTCCGCCCCGACCTGGTGATCACCGGCTTCATCTGGCAGGACCTGCCCGCCGTTGCCCACTACGACACCTTTCCGTCGCATCCGCAGGTCGGGCCGCAGGCCAACCTGGCGCTCGCCCGGCGCTGGTGCCGTCTGCTGCGGACGCCGCTTGCCGAAACATGGAAAAGCGATGCCCGACTTGCCGTTTGAGGCCTCCGAGCCGGACAGCCTGATGGGGGCGATCATGGCTCTCGAGGGCATCGAGGATGCCGTCGTCCTGCTCAACGGGCCGACCGGCTGCAAGACGTTCTATGGCTGGATCTCCGGCCTGCAGTATCCACGCGCCGATCAGCTTGATCCGGCGCGCCACCAACAGGAGTTCTACTTCGGGCAGGCGCGCGTTCCGACGACCTATCTCGACGAGCAGGACTACATCTTCGGCGGCAGCGAGAAGCTTGCGCGGATCTTCGCGGCCATAGCGGCCGAAGACCACGGCCTGATCGGCATCGTCAATTCGCCGGGCGCCGCCCTGATCGGCGACGACCTTCAGCGGTTTCTTGCCGAAGCGCAGCCGCGCGTGCCGACGATCGCCATCGAGACGCCGGGCTTCTCGGCCAGCATGACCGCGGCCCACCAGCAGGCGCTGCGCGCGGCGATCGCCGCCATCGATCCGCCCGTCCGCCGACCGGATCCCCACTGCGTCAATCTCCTCGGCACCTCCATCTACCAGCGGCACTGGCAGGGGGACCTCGCCGGGCTGCGGGAGTTGCTCGCCGCCATGGGTATTCGCGTCGGCGCGGCGCTGGGTGCCGGCTGTTCGGTGGCGGAGATCAGGTCGCTGCGCGCGGCGCGACACAACGTCGTGCTCCAGCGCGAGTATGCCGACACCCTCGGCCCGTGGGTCGAGGAGTGCTACGGCGTGCCGACGATCTTCCCTGCTGCCGGCGCTCCGATCGGCTTCGAGGCGACCGAGCAGTGGTTGCGGGAGGTCGCGGCGGCGCTCGGGTGCGATCCGGCGCCGGCGCTCCGCCTGGTGGAACAGGCGCGTCGCATCGCCTTCCGCCATCTCTACCGGTTTCACCATCAGACGGGCCTGCCCAAGGGGGCGACGTTCGCCGTCCGTGCGGAAGCCTCGACCGTTGCACCGCTGGTGCGCTGGCTGCACGGCTACCTCGGCATGGTGCCGGTCGCGATCCAGATCAGCGGCGGTGCCGGCGGTCCGCACGCCGCCGATGTTCGAAGCTATTTGCGGACGATCGGCTGCGAGGAGGCCTGGGAGGCCGCCTGGGATGCCGAGCCGTGCGATCTCGTCCTGGCCAACGGCCCGATCGTCGCGAGCCTTGTCGCCGATGGTCTGGCGGCGGCCGGCATCGAGCTGAGCATGCCCGCCACAGAGCACATCGATGTCCTGCCCAAGGCGCTGCTGGGAAGCAACGGCGCGCTGTTCCTGCTCGAGCGGATCCTCAACCAACTGCGCGACCGCGTGTGGTAGCCGGCGTGGCCGCGGATCACGGATCGCCGCGCGTGGTCAGGCGGGCGGTTTTGCGGGGGTGGCGGCGGAGGGCGAGGTGCATTCTGCAGGTTTCGATCTGCTGGCGGCCGGCGATCGCGCCGGCGGCGGCCATCTGCGGCGACGAGAGCGGCGTTGACTGCGCCGGTACGGCCGTGTCGGGAAACCGCAGCGAATGATGGCGGGGCTGGTGCGGCGGAGTGGGAAGCGAAAAGGCTGCTATCGGTTTGCACCCACAGCGAGGTCTCCATCGGAAACCTTAGCAGTGGACCGATAGCAACACAGTTTCGGCAAACGTTGACGTATCCCGATTACTGCAACGCGAGCGTAGCTTAATTGCTTAACTGTCCTACCCCACGCGTGGCCGCCTGTCGGTTGCGCACCCACATAGTCCCACCCACCAACCCTTTCGACGTCGTGGACCGAGGACGGCTCGTTTTGACCCCATCTACCACAAGCAACTTAGCAATTCCCTCGGGCGTCAATCCCTTGGGGTCGTTGCACCACAGCTGTTTTCACGGCTGTCAGGGACAGGATGCAGTGCAGAATTACTTACAGCGCTGCGGCCTCTGAACCTGCGAATGCCAAACGTGTGCAGCATCCGGTCCGGTTCATCTCCCCAAAAGCAGTTCCAACAGAACCTCCCCAGGTTCGAAGCAACGGCAAAAGTAAAATACCCGATTCGCCTTAATGAGGCAATTCCCTGTTCGGGCCAGAGCCAATCATCGCCAAGATTTGCGGCGGTGCTGCG
>JBDHSN010000123.1:0-10031 GCA_039808105.1 Rhodospirillales bacterium | reverse complement strand
ACCGACGTCGGCTCGGCGAAGGTGTGCACGCTGACCGATGTCGGCGACAACCTGCCGCCCGGCGTCGCCTTCGTCCCCGGCCACCCGATCGCCGGCACCGAGTACTCCGGCCCGGAATCCGGTTTTGCCGAGCTGTTCCAGGGGCGCTACTGCCTGCTGACGCCGCCGCCCGAGACCGACCCCGCGGCGGTCGAGCGCATCGCCGCGCTGTGGCGCACCGCCGGCATGATCGTCGAGACGATGCCCGCCGCCCACCACGACCGGGTGCTGGCGATCACCTCGCACCTGCCGCACCTGATCGCCTACACCATCGTCGGCACCGCCACCGACCTCGCCGAGGAGGCGCGTTCGGAGGTGATCAAGTTTTCCGCCGGCGGCTTCCGCGACTTCACCCGCATCGCCTCCTCCGATCCGGTGATGTGGCGGGACATCTTCCTCAACAACCGCGAGGCGGTCCTGGAGATGCTGGCGCGGTTCAACGAGGACCTGATGGCGCTGCAGCGGGCGATCCGCTGGGGCGAAGGCGACGTGCTGGAAGACAGGTTCGCCCGCACCCGCGCCATCCGCCGCGGCATTGTCGAGGCCAAGCAGGCCTGAGCCGGACGTCCGGCGCTTTTGACCGCATCCGGGGCACCCTGTACCATCGCTTCAATCAAAGTGAACAGGGAGCAACGTCCATGGTCCCCGATCCCAGCCGCCGCAGGTTCCTCTCGGCGGCCTGCTGCACGGCCGCAGCGGCGGCGACGCTCATCCCCGACCGCATCGCCCATGCTTCGCCCGCCAAGCATACCGAGCTTTCCGCCGACCAGGCCCTGGCGGCGCTGAAGGAGGGCAACGAGCGCTTCGTCGCGGCCGGTTCCGAGTGCCTCGACGACATTGCGCAGAAGCGCAAGGCCATTGCCGGCGGACAGACGCCGTTTGCGGTGATCGTTGCCTGCTCCGATTCGCGGGTGCCGCCGGAGCTGCTGTTCACCCGCGGCTTGGGCGAGCTGTTCGTCATTCGCGACGCCGGCAATACCGTCGATACCGTCGCCATGGGCAGCATCCAGTATGCCGTCGAGCACCTGGGAGTACCGCTGGTGGTCGTCCTCGGCCACCGCCGTTGCGGCGCGGTACAGGCAGCCGTCGCGGTGGTCGAGGAGAACGCCGTTTTCCCCGGCAGCATCGGCCAGATGGTCGAGCCGATCGTCCCGGCGGTGCTCAGGGCCAAGGGCGACGGCGGCGACCTGCTGGAGAACGCTGTCCGCGAGAACGTCCGGCGGACGGTCACGCGGCTGCGCTCTTCCACCGAGCCGATCCTGAGCGAGCCGCTGGAAAGCGGCCATCTTCGTATCGTCGGAGCCCGTTACGATCTCGACGACGGTCGTGTGGACTGGTTCATGGAGGGCTGAAGTCCGGCGGCGGCCGATGTCCCCCGTCGGCCGCAACCCGCGGCCTTCTCCGGCGTTACTGAAAGGTGAAACCGAAGGATCATTGCCGATGTCCACCCAGCCCGAGAAACCGCAGAACAGCGACGCTCCCGCAGAGAAGACTGAAGAGGAGCGCCGGCGGCAGGAGCAGGAGGCGGCTCTGGACGAGGCGCTGCGCGAGAGCTTCCCTGCCAGCGATCCGCCGGAGCAGACCAGTCGGTTCACCGCCGATCCCAAGTAACTGGGCGATCGCCCGGCGGCCCCCCTGCGGGTTGGCGTGCCGGCGCGGAAGATCTGCGGCCCTTTACGTCGGCCGGTTTGGCCCCGCCGGGCATCAGCCGCGCACGACTTGCGCAAGAAAGATGTTGCGCCGGTCGGAAAATCGCGGCTCGCAACCAGTGCAAGCGGTCGTATGATGGGCCGTGAGTTTGCACATGCCTGGACCGCGCATGAATGATCTGCCCTCTCAGCAGTCAGCTGAGCCTCTTATCCCGGCTCGTGACGTCAGAATTGCGCCTTCCATACTCTCCGCCGATTTCGCCCGGCTGGGCGAAGAAGTGCGCGCCATCGACGCCGCCGGCTGCGACTTCGTTCATATCGATGTCATGGACGGCCACTTCGTGCCGAACCTGACGTTCGGGCCGCCGGTGATTCGCGCCATCCGCGCGCACTCGTCGAAGCCCTTCGACGTCCACCTGATGATTGATCCGGCGCAGCCCTATCTCGCCGCGTACGCCGAGGCCGGCGCCGACGTCATCACCGTCCACGCCGAGGCCGACACCCACCTCGACCGCTCGCTGCAGGTCATCCGCGGTCTCGGCAAGCAGGCCGGCGTTTCCCTCAATCCCGGCACGCCGGAGACGGTGATCGAGTACGTGCTCGACCGGCTCGACCTGATCCTGGTGATGACGGTCAATCCCGGCTTCGGCGGACAGGCGTTCATGCCCGTGCAGCTGGAGAAGATTCGCCGCATTCGCGCGATGATCGGCCGCCGGCCGATCGCACTCGAGGTGGACGGCGGCATCAACGCCGAGACCGCACCGCAGGTGATCGAAGCCGGTGCCGATGTGCTGGTTGCCGGCTCGGCGGTCTTCCGCGGCGGCGACTACCGGGCGACCATCGACGCGCTGCGGCCACGCCAGGTTGCGGACATCGCCGGAAGTTCCCGGCCGGCATAGTGGAGCAGCGTCCCGCCCCTGTTGCACTGACGCAACCTCGATCTATTCTCTTACGCAAGCAGCGCGTGCCTGCGCCCTTGCGCGCGGACCCTGTGCGGCAACGGAAGTCCCGAGTGGGGCAAAGCGATCAGAGGATGACGTCGACGATGCTCCAACTGGGACGAGACGGCAAACATCGGAGCGGCCGCCGGTCGGGCTGCCAACGATGGCCAGCCGCCCCCCTCGTGCTGCTGCTGACCGCCGGCTGTGTCACCGGTTACGACCGCCCGGCGTGGGAGCGCGTCGGCTCGACGGCGCCGCAGCGATCCGCGGCGAGCACACCCTATGCGGCCCCGGCGAAGTCCGCCGCGGCCTCCCCGGCGAACACGGCGGTCGAGCGCCAGATGCTCCCGCCGCCGGGTGCGGCAGCCCGGCCGACGCCATCCGCCGTGCCCGCGAAGCCCGCGCGATCGGCGGCGGCACCCTTACCGGCGCCGGGGACGCCGGCCGGCGCTCCCGGCAAGATGGTGGCATCGAAAACCGCCGGCCCGGCAAGGCCGGCGATCGATCCGGCGTGGCGGGGCATCGACATCATCACCACGCACCAGGAGGACACGCTGCTCGACATCGCCGTCGCCCATGGCCTCGGCTTCCTCGAGGTGGCGATCGCCAATCCGGGCGTCGATCCCTGGCTGCCGGGAGACGGCACCCAGGTGGTGCTGCCGCAGCTGCACCTGCCCCCCGACGGCCCGCGCCAGGGCGTCGTGATCAACCTGCCCGAGCAGCGCCTGTACTACTATCAGGGCGGCAAGCTGGCGCATTCCTACCCGATCGGCATCGGCCGTGACGGTCATGCGACGCCCGTCGGCACCACCACCGTCGCCCGCAAGACGGTCAACCCGGCGTGGCGGCCGACTCCGTCGGCGCGCGCCGACGATCCGGAGCTGCCGGCGGCGGTTCAGGCCGGGCCCGACAATCCGCTGGGAAGCCGCGCCCTCTATCTCGGCTGGTCCAGCTACCTCATTCACGGCACCAACAAGGAGTACAGCATCGGCCGTCGCGGTAGCCGCGGCTGCATCCGCATGTACGAGGACGACGTGCGCGCGCTCTACGAGCGCGTCCCGGTCGGCACGCCGGTGACCACCCTTGACCAACCGGTGAAGGTGGGCTGGATCGGCGAAGAGCTTTACATCGAGGCGTCGCCGACGATCGGGCAGGTGCGGCAGTGGGAGGACGGCAGGCGCTTCGATCCGGTCTCCGATCCTGGCGCGCGCGATCTCGTGCGCCGCAAGGCCGGCAAGGAGGCCGACCGCATCGACTGGGCGGAGGTTGACCGGGCGCTGGCCGAGCGCCGCGGCATCGTCACCCTCATCACCCACCCGAAGCCGCCGGCGGCGATCGCCAGCGCGCAATCCGCACCGCCCCCGTCGAGCGCAGCCGCCCCCGCCGCCGCAACCACCGCCAGCGGACGCAGTGCCGCCGCCACCAGCAGCACCGTGGCGGTCCGGCAGCCTGCCGCTCCGGTTGCCCGGCCCGCGGCGACGGCGGCAGCCGGGCGGCCGGCAACAACGCTACAACCGGCGAGTCGGCCCCCTTCCGCCGCCACCGCTTCGTCCGATTCCTCGGGTGACGATCTGGTGAAGTGGCTGCGCGGCCGCCTGTCGCCGTGATCGCGGATGGTGACGGGCACAGCACCGACATCCCCGCCACCGCGCCAGGCCGGCCCCCGCGCGTAGCGGCAGTCGGCCTGACCGCGGTGATCGTCGCCGTCACCGACGAGGTCCCGCGCATCCTGTCGGTGCGGCCGGCCGACCTCTCCCGCAGCGATGGCGGTGATGGCGATGCCCTGCCGTTCGGCCCGTTTGACCCCGACCGGCATCGTACCCTCGATTCCGGCCTGCGCCGGCTGGTCGCCGAACAGACCGGCCTCGATGTCCGCTACGTCGAACAGCTCTACACCTTCGGCGACAAGGACCGGCACCCCGACGAGAGTACCGGCGGTGCCCGGCTGCTCTCCGTCGCCTATCTGGCGCTGACCCGCGAACAGCCGGTGCACGGTAGCGGTGACGTCCGCTGGCGCGACTGGTATGGCTTTCTGCCCTGGGAAGACTGGCGCTTCGGCCGGCCAGGCTGCATCGACGATCCCATCCGCCCGACGCTGCTGCGCTGGATCGACGCAGCCGACGACGCCGGCGAGCGGCGCGGCCGCGAGGAGCGCGCCGGCATCTGCTTCGGACTGGGCATCGCCCCCTGGGACCCGGTCCGCGTGCTGGAGCGCTACGAACTGCTCTATGAGACGGCGCTGGTCGGCGAGGCGCCCGGCAACCGCAGCGATAGCGCCCCCGAAGCCCTTCCCGGAGTGGCGATGGCGCTGGACAACCGCCGCATCCTTGCCACCGCCCTCGGCCGGCTGCGCGGCAAACTCGCCTACCGGCCGCTGGTCTTCGACCTCCTGCCCGGCGAGTTCACGCTGTTTCAGCTGCAACGGGTGGTCGAGGCGCTGGGCGGGCAGCGGCTGCACAAACAGAACTTCCGCCGGACGCTGGTGGCCAACGCCCTGATCGAGCCCACCGGGCGCATGCAGTCGGAAGGCCGCGGCCGTCCGGCCGAGCTGTTCCGCTTCCGCCGCGCCGTGCTGCGCGCCAAGCCGACCGCCGGCGTCGCCATGCCGACGCTGCGGCCTGCGCCATAAGGCAGGCGTTTTGCGGCACGCGGACCCGCGCGTCACGCGAACGCGTTGCGGTCACTTTATGTTACCGCTCGTTGCAGTGCGGTGAAACCGCCTTGACACTTTCCGACATGAGAAGGGATAGTAGAGCCGAATTATGCTCTCATTGAGCATAATAAGGTCGCCGTAAGGCCGGCGCTGCTCACTTGTTTTGATTGGCCAAGGTTTCCGATGACCGTACTCGCCGACGACGTTCTCGCCTACACGCCCGCCGTGGCCGCGGCCACGGCGCCGCTCTATGACCGTGTCAGCCGGATCATCCCCGAGTTTGAATGGCCGGTGCACGCGCCCCTGGTTGCGGCGATCAATCGTCTGAAGGAGCAGCGGAATGCCGTGATCCTGGCGCACAACTACCAGACGCCGGAGATCTTCCACTGCGTGGCCGACATCGTCGGCGATTCACTGGCGCTGGCGCAGCGCGCCGTCGATACCGACGCCGACGTGATCGTGCTGGCCGGTGTCCACTTCATGGCCGAGACCGCCAAGCTGCTCAACCCGGACAAGGTTGTCCTCATCCCCGATGAGGCCGCCGGCTGCTCGCTCGCCGAATCGATCACGCCCGAAGACATCCGCCTGCTGCGGCAGGCCTATCCCGGCGTGCCGGTGATCACCTACGTCAACACCTCGGCGGCGGTGAAGGCCGAGTGCGACATCTGCTGCACCTCCGGCAACGCCCTCAAGGTGGTGGAATCGCTTGGCGTCGATCGGGTGATTTTCCTTCCCGACGAGTATCTGGCGAGCTGGGTGGCGACCCAGACCGACGTGCAGATCATCAAGTGGAAGGGCCACTGCGAGGTCCACGAGCGCTTCACCGGCGACGAGATCCGCAACTACCGCAAGGGCTACGACAACCTGCTGGTGATCGCCCACCCGGAATGCCCGCCGGACGTGCTGGCGGCCGCCGACTTCGTCGGCTCGACCGCACAGATGGTGGACTATGTCCGCGACCGCCGGCCGCCGAAGGTGCTGATGGTCACCGAGTGCTCGATGAGCGACAACGTCGCCGCCGAAGTCACGGACGTCGAGTTCATCCGCCCGTGCAACCTCTGCCCGCACATGAAGCGGATCACCCTCGGCAATATCCACCGCTCCCTGCAGACGCTGACGCCGCGTATCGAGATCGATGCCGACGTTGCCGCACGTGCTCGGCTCGCCGTCGAGCGGATGCTTGCCGTCGGTCGCTGAGGAGAACGCCACCATGTCGGACCGCCACCGCCCGCGGCCGGAAACGGACGCCGCGTTGCAGCATTGGCGCACCTCTGTCGTCGTCGTCGGCTCGGGCGTGGCCGGGTTGGCCTGCGCCCTGGCGCTGGCGCCGACCCCGGTGCTGCTGCTGACCAAGACCCCGGCGCCGCAGAGCGGCTCCAGCGTCTGGGCGCAGGGTGGCATTGCCGCGGCCGTCGGCCGGGGCGATACCGCCGAGAGCCACGCCGTCGACACCATCGATGCCGGTGCCGGCCTAGTCGATGGCGACCGCGCCGTGCTGCTCGCCCGCGAGGGCGCCGCGGCGGTGCGTGACCTGATTGAGGCGGGCGTGCCCTTCGACCGCGGCACCGACGGCGAGGTCACCCTCGGCCGCGAGGCGGCACACAGTTTCGCCCGCATCGTCCATTCCGGCGGCGATACCACCGGCCGTAACCTGATCAACGCCCTGCTGGAGATGGTCGACGCGACGCCGTCGATCCGGATGGTCCCCGACTGCGTTGTCGTCGACCTGATCCGCCAGCAGGACCGCATCGCCGGACTGCTTGCCTTCCAGGCCGACACCGGCTGGGTGCAGGTCCACGCCAACCACGTCGTGCTCGCCACCGGCGGCAGCGGCAACATCTGGCTGGCGACGACCAATCCCGTCGAGGCGACCGGCGATGGTCTCGCCCTGGCGCTGCGCGCCGGGGCCACCCTCGCCGACCTGGAGTTCGTGCAGTTCCATCCCACGGCGCTGCTGCCGGCGGGCAAGACCGACGGCTCGCGCCTGCCGCTGCTGACCGAGGCGCTGCGCGGCGCCGGCGCCCTGCTGCTGGACGGCGAAGGTCGCCGGTTCATGCTGGACGAGCATCCACTGGCGGAACTGGCACCCCGCGACGTGGTGGCCCGCGCCATTGCCCGCCGGGCGGCCGCCGGCGAGACGGTGCTGCTCGACCTGCGGCCAGCGCTGGCCGCCAAAGGCGAGGCCGCGTTCCCGCAGGGACTGAGCCTGTGCCGGGCATCCGGCTACGAGCCGACGGCGCATCCGGTTCCCATCGTTCCGGCGGCGCACTACCACATGGGCGGCATCGTCACCGACGCCGACGGCCGCACATCGGTCGAGGGCCTGTGGGCGTGCGGCGAGGTGGCGCGCACCGGCGTCCACGGCGCCAACCGGCTGGCCAGCAACTCGCTGCTGGAAGGACTGGTGTTCGGCCGCAGGGTCGCCGCCGACATCCACCGTGCCGGTCCTTCGACCCAGCCAGCGGCCGAGCCGCGGCGCGCGGTTCCCGGGTTCGCCCCGATGCCGCCGACGGAGGCAGTGCGGCTGCGCCAGACGCTGCGGCGGATGATGGCGACCCACGTCGGCATCGTCCGCCACGCCGACGGCCTGCGCCTCGCCGCCAACGGCCTTGCCGACCTGCAGCGGCAGGCCGACGCCGCCGGGTCCGGCAGCAACTTCGACTTCACCGCGCTGCTGCACGGCTGCGAGCTGCAGAATATGCTCGCCGTCGCCCGGCTGGTGACCCTCGCCGCGCTGCGCCGCGAGGAAAGCCGCGGCGCACACTTCCGCAGCGACTTCCCCAATGCCCGCGAAGAGTGGCGCCAGCGGCAGGTGCTCAGCCTTGCCAACCTGGACGCTGCCGACCCGCTCACCGGCTCGGCGCGTCCCCGCGTCAACGCCTCCTAGCCGACCGCCCTCCGGAGACCGCAAAGCCATGGCCGATGTGGGACAACTGTACCCGCTGATGTACGAAGAGATCGTTCGCCGCGCCCTGCAGGAAGACCTGGGCCTCGCCGGCGACCTGACCTCGGACACCGTCGTTCCCGAAGACGCCTTCGTTCGTGCCCGGCTGGTGGCGCGCCGGCCCGGCCGGGTCGCCGGCCTGCCGGTGGCGCTGTCGGCGTTCAAGCTGCTGCATCCGCAGATCGCCATCGTCGTCGATCACCCCGACGGCAGCGACGTCGGCATCGGCGGCACCATCGCCGCCATCGAGGGACCGGCGCGGCCGATCCTGACCGGCGAGCGCACCGCCCTCAACCTGCTCAGCGGCCTGTGCGGCATCGCCACCGCCACCCGCACCGCCTCCGAGGTGGTGCAGGGCACGCGGACCCGCATCGTCTGCACCCGCAAGACCACCCCCGGGCTGCGGGTGCTGGAAAAGTACGCGGTCCGCGTCGGTGGCGGCGTCAACCACCGCTTCGGCCTCGACGACGGCGTCCTCATCAAGGACAACCATATCGTCGCCGCCGGCGGCATCGAGGCGGCGATCGGCCGTGCCCGCAAGCGGCTCGGCCACATGGTGAAGATCGAGGTGGAGGTCGATACCTTCGAGCAGCTCAAGGAGGTGGTCAAGGTCGGCGCCGATGCGGTACTGCTCGACAACATGACTCCGGCGGAACTGCGCCAGGCGGTCGATCTGGTCGGCGGCCGGATGGTCACCGAGGCGTCCGGCGGCATCACCCTTGCCAACCTCGGCGAGGTGGCGGCGGCCGGCGTCGATATCGTCTCGCTCGGCTGGCTCACCCACTCCGCGCCGATCCTCGACATCGGCCTCGATCTCGATCCGCTGCCGACCCGGGCATCGCGACCGGCTGCTGCCATCGCCTGAACGGCGCTTCTTCCCCCCCCCCTCGCCGCAGCGGCACCGCCTGCAGGGGGCGGTGCCCGAGGGGTCCCTACAGCGGCCAGAAGATCGGCAGGATCAGCGTTGCGACCGCCCAGAGAATGAGGTTGAGCGGCACGCCAACTTTGACGAAGTCCATGAACCGGTAGCCGCCGGCGCCGTAGACGAACGTGTTCGTCTGATAGCCGATCGGCGTGGCGAAACTGGCCGAGGCCGCGAACATCACCGCCACCACGAACGGCCGGGGATCGACCCCGAGCTCGTGGGCGAGCCCGATGGCGATGGGCGTAATCAGAATGGCGGTGGCGTTGTTGCTCATGAACTCGGTCAGGAACGAGGTCAGGGCATAGACGATCGATAGCACCGCCACCGGCCCCAACCCGCCGATGATGCCGACCGCGGCGGTCACAATCAGCGCCCCGGCACCGGTCGACTCCATGGCGCTGCCCAGCGCCAGCATTCCGAAGATCAGCATCAGGATCGGCCAGTGGATGGCCCGATAGGCTTCGTCGGCATCGAGGCAGCCGAGGGCGACGACCGCGGTGGCGGCGATGAAGGCCGTCGCCGCAATTGGCAGGGCATCGAAGGCGGAAAGGATGATCACCATCAGCACGGCAATAACCGCGAGCCACGCCTTGTGACGGCGGAACGGCCGCACGGTCACTTCGGTGAGGTTGATCAGGTCGCCGCGCTCGAACAGGCGTTTCAGGCCGGCGGGCGGCCCCTCCAGGAGCAGCGTATCGCCGAACTGCAGGCGCACCTGGTCGAAGTTGCCGTGCAGGTTCTCGTTCTGCCGGTGAATGGCGAGAATGTAGGTATCGTAGAGACGGCGCAGGTTGAGGTCGACCACCCCCTGCCCGGCAAAGCTCGATTGCGGTCCGACGATGCCTTCCATCATGCGCACATCGCGGCTGGCAATCGGCTG
>JBDHSN010000122.1:0-10180 GCA_039808105.1 Rhodospirillales bacterium | reverse complement strand
TCGATCACCGCCTTGTAGCCGGCGAGGTTGTTCTGCGACGACAGGATGTCCATCGACTGCGCCCGCGAGATGCGCGGCATCAGCTCCAGGGCGAAGGTGGTGATGTTGGCCTTGGCATAAGCCGCCACGTCGTCCGGGTGGGTCAGCGCATAGAGCTGGGCGACCAGCACGCAGCCCGGCTTCAGCAGCGCCAGCTCGTTCTCGGCGCCGTTCAGGATCGGCCGCTGCACCTTGACGACGACGTCGGCGTCCTTCAGCGCCGACGCCTCGTCGGCGGCGATGGTGGCGCCCGCGTCCTTGAATTCGGCATCGGTGATCGAGGCGCCGTCGCCGGCGCCGGTCTCGACGACCACGTCTACGCCCAGGCCGACCAGCTTCTTGACGACGTCGGGCGACGTCGCCACGCGGGTCTCGCCAGGCATCCGCTCTTTCGGTACCGCAATTTTCATCTCGGATATCCCCCGCGCTCGTTGTTGATCGTTATCCCGGTGGGTTGGATTTCGGATTAGCGGGCGTTTTATGCACGGTTGCCGCCGCAGGCACAAGCGGGCTGTCGCTGGCAGCGAAGCCGTAGATCCGGCGCGCTAGCTCGGGCCCGAGGAGCCGTGGATCGGACAGACGATCTGGACCTGCAATGCTACCACTGCACCGTTCATGGCAATTGCGTGTCAACCGCAAATTGAGCTAAAGTATCCTCCCTTAGGCAAACGCGGAATGACTGGCGAAAAATCTCAGCCGCCCCGACTACAAAGAGATGGCCCGTCACAATGCCACACGGTTAGCCGGGTTGTGCATATCCGAGCGGAGAGCGGAGTTTGCAGATATCCGCCAACACAGCATGGGCAGCACCTCGACCATAACACCATTACCTCATATGGGGGTCACATTGTATAAAAACGCCATTTCACTTCGTTTGAGTGTAGGTAATTGAGGTCTTAGTCATCATTCGACTGCTCGAGACAGCCACACCGTTACGTTTAGTTAGTCCGAGCCAGATTACGCGCTTTGAGAACAGAAGGCAGAGAATCAAATATTTACTTTGCAGATGGATAGCCATGAATACACAGGATAATTATTCTGGTGCACAGCGGGACTTGATATTAATGGTTGGGCATGCTGTTCGTACCCCACCGTGCAGATCACTTCCAAATGAGGAGATTATCCAAGCTATTGCCATAGCATCAGCAGATACGACAAAACTCAATACACAAAACGCATCTCAGATATTTAAGAGTCTCGACTATTTTAGCCGCTATTTATCCCCTGCTACGTTAGATGGGCTCAGATTTGCTTACGCAAAAAACAATAATATCAAACTTATCAGTACATTACAGGTATTTTATATTTTTGGATTATTGTTTATAACGGTAACTTTACAATGCTATGCATTATTTGGAAGTATTGCTATTACAAACATTGATAAGAATTCAGATACAATTGCGGGTATTCAACGGGAAATACAGGCCATGCAAGCTGCATTGCCCGCGCTTCGTGATGCAAAAGAGCAAATGATAGCTACCCACGACTCATTACTTACTTATATAAGCAGCAATTATAACGTAAGTAATAGCCAGTTGACAACATATCTACATAAGCAAGATTCACTGAAAGGTGCCGAGTATAATCAGTGCAACGCCTACCAGGCAATATATAGGTTTAACTGGCCATGGGGCATCGCCGTGGCATTTGGCCAGCTCCGCAACCCCCGGAGCTATTGGGGTGAAGAACTCTGTCTCTCTGAGGACATCCCTACCAAGAATCAAAATGTCTCCCTTATAGGGGCAAGCAAGATATTTTTTGCAAAACAACAAGATTGTGTTACGCGTAATCATGCTGGCTGTCAAATTGCGTATGGTGGAGAATTTGAAGCGCGATATATAGTGAGAATTTTAGACGTAATTGTACTTCCAGTGCTTTATTCGATGCTTGGAGCATGGGTATGGGTCATCAGAGATCGATACGCAAGGATGAAACAACGTAATCTGATTGAAAGCGACCTGACATTTCCCATTGCGAGGCTATCTCTTGCTGCTGCACTTGGATCGATAGTTGGATTTCTGAATACAGCTACCGCAATTGGCACCACCGCAGCAAGTGTTCCCCTCGCAGGTTTGGGTTTCATTGTAGGGTACAACGTTGGAATAGTATTCAAGTGGCTCGACGGGCTCGGCACGGCTGGCAAGTTGCAGCAACCGTCAGCGACCGCCGACGCGGCCGTCCCGACCAAACCCGAAACAAAGTCAATGCAACCGGCTCGCAGCTGGCTGCGGTGGAAGCGCAACTGAAGCACGCGACGTACCCCAGCGGCTCCCTGTGACGGCACGCACACTTTGTGCTTATGATGCCAGCGCCAACAGGTCGATCAGCCAGATCAGCCAGGCGAGGATGCCGGCGGCGGCGATCATGATGACGGCCTTCTTGATGATCTCGGCCCGGGCGGACGGGCGGCTGGGCGAGCCGTCCGTCACAGCGCCGCCAGGCGGCGCAGGGCTTGCTCCAAGCGCCTGCGCGCTCTTCCCCACTGACGCCAGCGCTCCTCTTCGGCTTCCACGACCTCCGGCGCTGCCTTGGC
This sequence comes from Rhodospirillales bacterium, assembly GCA_039808105.1. Lineage (GTDB taxonomy): Bacteria > Pseudomonadota > Alphaproteobacteria > Rhodospirillales > Defluviicoccaceae > Defluviicoccus. The sequence continues at coordinate 7,608 of JBDHSN010000122.1, read as the reverse complement.
ACGAAAATTGGGATTTGATAGCTTGCGGTGGGTCCGCTCAATCTCGGTATCAAGCTTGCCAATTTCCTTACCGAGTCGAGAACGCTCCGCTGCGATGTCGATGACGTCGGCTATCGGCAGAACCAGCGTTGCCCCATCCATCGCATCTTCCACAGCTCCTGCCGGAATTGAACCAATCAGCGGCTCGGCCGACGACAGGCGGGCGAGCGTGGTGATGAGCCCGTGGTAGCGGGCGAGCCGCGCCCGCGCCGCGTCGTCAGCATCCTTCAGCAGCAGCGGGACGCGGGCGCCGGGCGGCACGTTCAGCTCGGCGCGGACGGCGCGCACCTGGGTGATCAGCCGCACTACCCAGTCGATCTCGGCTCCTTGCCGCTTCCAATCGCTATCCGCTTGCACAGGGTATTCAAGCTCATCGCCCTCGACCGGCCATGGGCCATTGATGAGCAGCCGGCCACCGCGATCCCCGAGCGCCTGGTACAGCTCCTCGGTGACGAAAGGCATTACCGGGTGCAGCAACGCGAGGATGCGGTCGAGCGCCCAGCCGGCGGCCGCCCGGGTCTCCGCCTGCTGCGCCGCATCGCCGCCGGTCAGCATCGGCTTGGCGAACTCCAGGTACCAGTCGCAGAAGGTGCCCCAGGTGAAGTGGTAGAGCGTCTCGGCGTAGAGGTTGAAGTGAAAATGCTCTAGCGCCTGGTTCGCTTTGAGAGCGGCTTCTTGAGTCCGTAGAACCAGCCAGCGGTTGACCGGTTCTTGACACGTTCCAGGATCGAACCCCGCCACCGGCAGCGCGCCGTTCATCTGGCAGAAGCGCGCCGCGTTCCACAGCTTGGTGGCGAAGTTGCGGTAGCCGGCGACGCGCGCCTCGCTGAGCTTGACGTCCCGCCCCTGCACCGCCAGCGCGGTCAGGGTGAAGCGCAGCGCGTCGGCACCGTACTTGTCGATCAGCTGCAGCGGGTCGATGACGTTGCCCTTCGACTTCGACATCTTCTGGCCCTTCTCGTCGCGGACCAGCGCGTGCACGTAGACGGTGCGGAAGGGTACCTTGCCCAGAAAGTGCAGGCCCATCATCATCATCCGGGCGACCCAGAAGAAGATGATATCGAAGCCGGTGATCAGCACGTCGGTGGGATAGTAGCGGGCGAGCTCCGGCGTCTTCTCCGGCCATCCGAGCGTCGAGAACGGCCACAGCGCCGACGAGAACCAAGTGTCAAGTACGTCCGGATCACGTTCGAGCTCAGTCGGGTGGCCGTAGCGTTCAGCCGCCTCCGCGTTCGCCTCTTCTTCAGTCTCCTTGACGAAAACGTAGCCATCGGGCCCATACCAGGCAGGGATTTGGTGTCCCCACCAGATCTGCCGCGAGATGCACCATGGCTGGATGTTCTGCATCCACATCAAGTATGTTTTCTTCCATGTGGACGGCACGAATTTGAACCTTTTGTATTTTTTCTCGTCGTCGTCGTCCTCCTCCTCTGTATCGCTTTCCTCTACAGCTTCTATTGCATCATTCGCCAATTTCTTGGCATCGACGAACCACTGGTCCATCAGCCACGGCTCGACGACGACGCCGGAGCGATCGCCGTAGGGCATCATCAGCGTGTGATCCTCGACGGCCGCGAGGAGGCCCAGCGCCTGCAACTCGGCGACGATGGCATCGCGCGCCTCGTAACGGTCGAGGCCGTGGAAGCGCTCCGGCACCTCCGCGATCGCCAGCATCGCGGCGTTGCCATCGAGCACGTTGATCATCGGCAAGCCATGACGGCGGCCGACCTCGAAGTCGTTGAAGTCGTGCGCCGGAGTGATCTTGACCGCGCCCGTCCCCTTCTCCGGATCGGCGTGCGGATCGGCGACGATGGGAATGGCGCGCCCGGCGATCGGCAGCAGGCAGCGGCGGCCGATCAGGTCGGCAAAGCGCGGATCGTCGGGATGAACGGCGACGGCGGTATCGCCCAGCATCGTTTCCGGCCGGGTGGTGGCGACGGCAAGGAAGCGCCCCTGCTCACCCTCGACCGGATAGCGGATGGTCCACAGCTTGCCGCGCACCTCGCGCGATTCCACCTCGAGGTCGGAGATCGCCGTGTGCAGCAGCGGATCCCAGTTGACCAGCCGCTTATCGCGGTAGATCAGCTCCTGCCGGTGCAGCTCGACGAACACCTTGCGGACGGCGGCCGACAGCCCGTCGTCCATGGTGAAGCGCTCGCGCGACCAGTCGCACGACGCCCCCAGCCGCTTGAGCTGGCCGACGATGGTGCCGCCCGACTCCGCCTTCCACTGCCAGACCCGCTCGATGAAGCGCTCGCGCCCCAGATCGCGGCGGCCGAGGCCCTCGGTCGCCAGCCGCCGCTCCACCACCATCTGCGTGGCGATGCCGGCATGGTCGGTGCCGGGCTGCCACAGCGCGTCGCGACCCTGCATGCGGGCGCGGCGGATCAGGATGTCCTGCAGCGTGTTGTTGAGCGCGTGGCCCATGTGCAGGCTGCCGGTGACGTTCGGCGGCGGGATGACGATGGTGTAGGGCTGCGCCTGCGGATGCCGGCCGGCGGCGAAGGCACCTTCGGCCTGCCAGCGCGCGTACCAGGCGGCCTCGATCTCGGAAAACGAACAGGTCTTGTCCAGCATGCGTCGGTCCGGCAGCGGCAGGGGAATCTCAGGCGCGTCGGAACGCGCCGTGCCGGTGTTAGCGGCTGGCGGCGGCCCGGGTCAATCCTCCAGCCGCTCGGCGCGGTTGATCATCAGGTCGATCTCCTTCTTGACCAGCCGCTCGATCAGGTAGGGCAGGTTGCGATCGAGCCACTCGCGCAGCAGCGGCCGCAGCATCTCGCGCACCATGTCCTCGAGGGTGACGGTGCGCGTCCCCACCGCAATATCGCGCCGGTCGAGGATGGCGCGGGCGAGCTGCGACAGCACGTCGGTCGACTCCACCGCCGCCTGCGCCGAAACCAGCGTATGGCCGGCGGCGCGCATGTCGGGCGAGAGCATGAAGATGTCCTCATCCAGCGCCCCCGCCCCGCCATTATCCGGAGCAGATGACCGCGTGTAGGCCGCCTCGCCGTCATCGAAGGGATCGGCCGGCCCCGACTCCGGCCGGGGCGGGGCATCGTCGGCCTCCTCCAGCCCGGCGCCGATATCGTCCGCGTCAGGGGGCGGCATGGCGGCGGCGCGCGGCGGTTGCGGGCGCACCGGCCGTGCCGGTGCCGCGGGCGCAAGGCCGCCGTCCTCCGCCAGGATCCGGCGGATCGATGCGAGGATATCCTCCATTGAAGGCTCGGGCGGCTCGGGCTTGCCACCGGTGTCGGCTGCCATCGGGTGATCGCTGGCCTGCTCGGATCTGACTGCGCGCGAGGGTAATTCAGGAAGCGGCGAATTGCCACCCTGGATCGTGTCACCCGCCGACCGGGAGTGTCCCGCCGCCGCGGCGATCAGCGCCGGCCGCTGGGCGGAGCGAAGTCCCCGGAGGAATCGCCGCTGCTGGAGCCGCCGAACCAGGCGCCGCGCACCTCGCGATAATGCTGCTCCGGGCTATAGGGTTCAATTGGCAAGCCCAGGCGCCGCGCCGTCAGCTGGCCGACCGCCGACTTGAGCTGGTAGGAGGCAACGACCTCGTCGCGCTCGGCGCTGACCAGCGAAACCTCGGAATCCAGCAGTTCCTGCTCGGCATCGAGAACGTCGAGCACGGTGCGGGCCCCCACCTCCGCCTCCTTCTCGACGCCTTCGAGCGCGAGCTGGTTGGCCTGCACCTGCTTCTGCAGCGAGCCGATGGCGGCAACGGCGGTCTCCAGCGCGTTCCAGGCGCGGGTCGAGCCCTCGACGGCGTCGTTCTGCGTCTGGTTGAGGCGCCGGCGCTGCTGGATGACCACCTGCTTGCGCTCGCGCAGGCGCGAGTAGACCGCGCCCGCCTGATAGAGCGGCACCTGCAGGCTGACCAGCGCCTCCGCCGTATCGAAGCGCGAGTCGCTGCGGCTGACGTCCATGTCGCGCTGCACCCGGCCGATCAGGCTCACCGACGGCAGCAGTTCCCCTTTCACCTGATCGACGCCGTCGAGGGCGCTGCGCTCGGAGAACTCGGCGGCGGTGACGTCGGGATTCCAGTCGAGGGCGATGCCGTTGGATTCCTCCAGGCTTGCCGGCAGCCCCTCGGGCAGCGGCGGCCGCGGCAGCTTCTCCGGCATGCGGCCGACGACATTGCGGAACACCGCCCGCGAGCGCGCGAGGTTGCCCTCGGCGCTGATGCGCTCGGCGACCGCCCGGGCCAGCCGCGCCTCGGCCTGGGAGACGTCGGTCCGGGTCACCTCGCCCACCTGGAAGCGGTCGCTGGTCGCTTCCAGCTGCCGCGCCAGCCGCTGCTCGTTGCGCACATTCAGCTCGACGACCGCCTGGTCGCGATAGACGTCGGAGTAGGCGGTCGCCGCGTTGAGCAGCACCGTCTGCTCCACCGACTCCAGCTGCGCCCGTCCCGACAGCACGGCATTTTCGGCACCGCGCACCGCCGCCACCGTCTGCCCGCCGCGGTAGAGCGGCTGCTCGATCGATGCACCGTAGGAGCGGGTGAAAACCGCATCGTCCTGCTGGCCGCTGACCGAAGCCTCGTTCGAGTCGAGCCAGCGGCCGCCCGCCTGCACGCTGGTGGAAACCGTCGGGCGATATCCCGACAACGCCTGCGGCACCTGCTCGTCGGTGGCGCGCTGGCGCGCCCGCTCGGCGTTGAGCGTCGGGTTGAGGGCGTAGGCATCGACCAGCGCTTCTTCCAGCGTTTGCGCCAGCGGGACGCCCGGAATCAAGCCGACCGATATTGCCGCTGCCAGCAGCGTCGCCGTGGACCTGCGCATCGATGGGGACTTCAGAAGCGGAAAACCGGCTGCGGGGTAAACTCCGGCAGCATCGGGACCGCGGAGTCGAACATCGGCCGCCGCGAGACGGTATCACCGCAGCGCAGGAACAAGGTCCCGCGCCCGACGACGCCCTCCTCGGGGACGACCGCCACCAGGCGCCCGCCATCGGCCAGCTGCCCGAAGAAGTGCGGCGGCACCTCGGTAACGGCCCCGCCGAACAGAATCACGTCATAGGGAGCCTGCGGCGGCCAGCCGTCGCGCAGCGGCCCGGTGACCACCGTCGCCGTGTTCAGGTCGAGATCGGCAAGGGTGGCACTCGCTTGCGCGGCCAGCGCTTCGTCGCTTTCCACCGCCACCACGGCGCTGGCCACCCGCGCCGCGATGGCGGCGAGGTAGCCCGAGCCGCAGCCGACATCGAGAACCACGTCGTCGGCATCGATCGCCGCCACCTGCAGCAGCAGCGCACAGGCCAGCGGCTCCAGCAGGAAACGGCCGCCGCCGAGGGGGACGTCCTCGTCCACATAGGCGACGCCCCGCAGATTCTCCGGCAGGAAGCGTTCGCGCGGCAGCTCGCTCATCGCCGCAATGATCAGCGGGTCCGTCACCCGGTTGGTACGGAGCTGATTCTGGACCATCTTGTAGCGGGCAGCGGCGAAATCCATCTCGACCTCAAGCAGCGTCAGCTCTACAGAGCGCCGGCAGCATATACCGAACAGGCCGGCGATTGTACAATGCGCACCGGCGGGCGGGAACATGCGCAACGCGCCGGCGGGACGCGTCATCGTCTTGACCGTGGCAGGAATGGCGGGTTAGGGTCCGCGTCGCGTGGGCCCGGGTGGTCGGCGACGTAGCCGGTTCGCACGGATTTTTGCCGAGGCGCGGTGGCGGAGTGGTTACGCAGCGGCCTGCAAAGCCGTGTACACCGGTTCGAGTCCGGTCCGCGCCTCCAGTTCGTTCCGGAGTAGCTCAGTGGTAGAGCAAGCGGCTGTTAACCGCTGGGTCGGGGGTTCGAATCCCTCCTCCGGAGCCACCTCTTCCTAAAGGTCGCTCCAGCCCCACTGCCGGCGGATCTCCCGGCGTTTTCCTGCTCTGCTTTCAGCTTCCCGGATCGCTGTTGCGGCTGCGCTGGCAGCGCTCCCCAAGGCTGAGCACGGTGCCGCAGCCTCGGACGGTTCGCCACAGGCGCATCCCGAATGGTGCGCGCGACGCGCCGATCAGTCGGATGGGCGCACGGCCCACCCCGGCCCGGCCGGTCGATGGCCGGCAGGGCTGTCGTCACCCCCGACGGCGCCGCAGGCAGGACGCCCTCGGACTGCGCCGCTCCGCGCGAGCCCCCTGGGTTGGCGGGGCTCGCCAACCCGGCCTTAGTGGGTCGCCACCAGCGCGGCGAGGCCGGCGAAAGCCGGCTCCGGCCGGGTGATCACCGACGTCGGGATCGGCCGCAGGTACTTATTGAAGCGCCCCTTGTCCTCGAACCGCGCGCGGAAGCCGGATTTGTCGAACGCCTCGCCCAGCTTCGGGACGATGCCGCCGGCGATGTAGATGCCGCCGCGGGCATCGAGGGTCAGCGCCAGATTGGCGGCGATCGTCCCCAGCATCTCGCAGAACATCGCCAGCGCCTCCCGGGAGACGGGGCAACTGCCGTCCAGGGCGCGGCGGGTGCAGTCGGCGGGGGTGGTCGCCGGATCGGCGGTACGGCCGTCGATCGTCGCCAGCGCCCGGTAGAGATGGACGAGGCCGGGGCCGGAGATCAGGCGCTCGGCCGAGACATGGTGGCCCTCGAACTCGCTGCGCAGGGTGTTGATCACCGCCGCCTCGCGGTCGGTGAACGCCGGCATGGTGACATGGCCGCCCTCGCTGGTCAGCGGCACGAAGCCGCCGCCGCGCGGCCGCGCCAGGCCGGCCATGCCGAGGCCGGTGCCGGCGCCCAGCACCGCGATGGCGGCATGCGGATCGGGATCGCCGCCGCCGACGCGGCGGAAGTCGGCGCGGGTGAGGAACGGGATGCCGAGCGCCACGGCGGCGAAGTCGTTGACCACGTCGAAGGTATCGAAGCCGAGCTGCCGCCGCGTCTCCTCGATGGAAAAGGCCCAGCGGTGGTTGGTCATGCGGATCTCGTCGCCCAGCACCGGCGAGGCGACGGCGAAGGCGGCGTGCCGCGGCAGCCCGTCGGCGTTGCCGCCGGCTTCGAAATAGGCCTGGCACGCATCGGCGAGGGTGTCGAAGTCGGCCACCTTCATCGGCTTGACCAGCGAGATGGTCGAATCGTCGGCGACGCGCGCGAAGCGGACGTTGGTCCCACCGATATCGGCGATGATCCCCGACATGGTCCCGTTCCTCCCAGGTTGTGTTTGCCTTAAGCCCGCCGGTGCCTGCCGATGCGGCACGGGGCCCGGCGTTTAAGCCCGCACCGCCGCTCAGAGCCTGCTGTTGCCCATCCGGTCGCTGCCGGATGCGGTCCGCGTCAGCCGATCTTCGCCGGGTCGCGGTCCCAGGGAAAGTCGATCCAGACGTCCTGTTCCACCTCGCGGATGAAGGTATCGACGAACGGACGGCCGACCGGCTTGACGAAGATGGTGGCGTAGTGCGCCGCCGGCAACATCCGCCGCGCCGCCTCGGCGGTGCTGCCGCTGTCAGCGACGTCATCGATCAGCAGCCAGCCGCTGCCGTCGCCGGCCCGCTCCGGCGCGCCCTTGAGTACGGTGAGCGGACCCTTCTCGATGCCATCGTAGCTGGCCATGCACAGGGTTTCGATCAGCCGGATATCGAGGACGCGGGCAAC
>JBDHSN010000121.1:0-10244 GCA_039808105.1 Rhodospirillales bacterium | reverse complement strand
GGCCCGGCCCACGGCCCGCGCCCGACCTCGTCGATGCCGCAGACCGCATCGCAGCGCGCGGCGGCCTCGTAGGACAGATCCGGCATCGGCAAACCCCTCCCTCCGCGGCCGTCGATGCTAGCGTTCCCACAAGCGCGGGCAAGGGCGTTTGTCACCGGCCGCCTTTTGCGGCGCGGTCCAGTCACGGCCCGGTCTCGCGGCAGGGAGGGCCGCCGGCGGCCTGGCGCCGCTGGAACATCGCGGGGGGCCGTTCGTTCATCCGCAACCTGAAAGGAGAACGATCGATGACCGCAAGATTACTATCGGCAATCGCCGTTGTCGTATTCCTGAGCGCCCCGGCGTTTGCCCAGTCGATGGGCGACAAGGCGAAGAGCCTGGGCGAGCAGACGGGGGTCAATCAGGTTCTCGGCGTGACGCCGACGACCGCCGATTTCGTCAGCCAGGCGGCGATGAGCGATATGTTCGAGATCCAGGCCGGGCAACTGGCTGTCGAGCGCGGTGACGCGGCGACCAAGGCCTACGCCCAGCAGATGATCACCGACCACAAGAAGACGTCGGAGGAGCTGAAAGGGCTGATCTCCAGCGGCAAGGTCAAGGAAAGCCTGCCGATGAAGCTGGACAGCTCCCACCAGGGGACCCTCGATGACCTCGCGGGTCTGCATGGGGCGGACTTCGACAAGCAGTATCGCAGCGATCAGGTCGAAGCCCACACAGCGGCGGTGTCGCTGTTCGAGCGGTACGCAGCCGGCGGCGACAACCCGGCGCTGAAGGAGTGGGCCGCCAAGACCCTGCCGCACCTGCAGGCCCATCTGCAGACGGCCGAGAAGCTCAGCCAGTAGCGGCCGGCGTCGCCGCGGCGCGCCGGGAGGTGCTGCGGCATCCTCCCGTGCGCCGGGTCGGCGTCACTCCTGTCCCGCGGTGACCTTGCCCGCGGTCCGCGGCGGTGCCGCCGAAGACCGCACGGCCCAGACCGTCTCGAAGCTCGCGCGCAGCGCCGCGTCCACCTCCGCCATCCCGGCGGGAAGGCCGAGCGCGGCCAGCGAGGTGACAGCGCTGCCGGCCAGCCCGCACGGCACGATGCCGCCGAAATGCGAGAGGTCGGGGGCGACGTTGAGGGCGAAGCCGTGGAAGCTGACCCAGTGGCGGATGCGCACGCCGATGGCGCCGATCTTTGCCTCGCGGCCGCCGGGAATATCCACCCAGATGCCGATGCGGCCCTCGCTGCGCCGGGCGGCAACGCCGAGCCGGGCGAGCGCTGCGATCAGCCAGTCTTCCAGCGTGGCGACGAACGCCCGGACGTCGGCGCCGCGCCGCCGCAGGTCCAGCATCACGTAACCGACGCGCTGCCCCGGCCCGTGGTAGGTGATCCGGCCGCCCCGGCCGGTGCGGTAGACGGGAAAGCGCAGGCGGTCGAGCAGCTCCTCGTCGCGGGCGCTGGTCCCGCAGGTGTAGATCGGCGGGTGCTCCAGCAGCCAGACGGCTTCGGCCGCGCGTCCGGCGGCGATCGCCGCCACCCGCTGCTGCATGAACGCAAGCGCCCGTTCGTAGTCCACCAGCGCCCGGCTGGCCAGCCACTCGACCCCGGCAGTCACCGGTACCAGCGCGGCCTCGGATGGACCGGGCATGGCCGATTGCACCGCGGGTGCGGTCCTCGCCGCGTTCATTGCTGCGCCTGCGGCGGCGCCAGCATGCCGTATCCTTGACGTTGCATAATCGCACCCTTAGTGTGCCATTGCGGGGTCCGGGAGCAACCGGGGTTTCCCGAGGACACTCGCGGCGCGGAGTGGAGACCGCTCCGCCGCTTCCGAAGAACGGGAAAACCAACAGCAAAGGGCGCGGTCTCGTCCATGAAAATTCTCGTCTGCGTCAAGCGCGTTGTCGATTACAACGTGAAGATCCGAGTCAAGAGCGATAAATCCGGCGTCGAGACGGCCAACGTCAAGATGTCGATGAATCCCTTCGACGAAATCGCCGTGGAAGAGGCGGTGCGGCTGAAGGAGGCCAAGAAGGCCACCGAGATCATCGCCATCTCCATGGGGCCGGCACAGGCGCAGGAGACGCTGCGGACCGCGCTGGCCATCGGCGCCGACCGCGGCATCCTCATCGAGGCAGCGGACGAACTGCAGCCGCTCGCCGTCGCCAAGTTGCTGAAGGCAACGGTCGAGAAGGAGCAGCCGCAGCTCGTCATCCTCGGCAAGCAGGCCATCGACGACGATTCCAACCAGACGGCGCAGATGCTCGCCGGCCTGCTCGGCTGGCCGCAGGCGACCTTCGCCTCCAAGGTGACGATCGAAGGGGATGCCGCCACCGTCGTCCGCGAGGTTGACGGCGGGCTGGAGACGCTGGAGTTGAAGCTGCCGGCGGTGCTGTCCGTCGACCTGCGTCTGAACACACCGCGCTACGCCAGCCTTCCCAACATCATGAAGGCGAAGAAGAAGCCGATTCAGACGATCAAGGTCGCCGAGGCCGGTGTCGACATCGCCCCGCGGCTGAAGACGCTCAAGGTCGAAGAGCCGCCCAAGCGCAAGGGCGGCATCAAGGTCGCGAGTGTCGCCGAACTGGTCGAGAAACTCCGCAACGAGGCGAAGGTCATCTGATGAGCGTCCTTGTCCTGGCCGACCATGACAACCATGGTTTGAAGTCCGCAACCCTGCATGCCGTCACCTGCGCCCTCGCGCTCGGCGAGCCGGTGCTGCTGATCGCCGGATCAGGGTGCCAGCCCGCTGCGGAAGCGGCGGCGAAGATCCCCGGCGTCACCAAGGTGCTGGTCGCCGACGCGCCGTTCCTGGAACACCCGGTGGCCGAAGCGCTGGCCCCGCTGGTCGCCGGCCTGGCGCCCGGTCATACCCACGTGCTGGCGGCGGCGACCACCTCCGGCAAGAACGTGCTGCCACGGGTGGCGGCGCTGCTCGACGTCGCGATGCTGTCGGACGTCAGCGCGATCGTCGATGCCAACACCTTCGTGCGGCCGATCTACGCCGGCAACGCGCTGGCGACGGTGCAGAGCAGCGATGCGATCAAGGTGATCACGGTGCGCACCACCGGCTTTGATGCGGCGCCGGCAGAGGGCGGCTCGGCGCCCATCGAGGCGACCGACGCCGGCAGCGATCCTGGCCTGACCAGGGTGACCGGCCAGGAGCTGACCAAGAGCGAGCGGCCGGAGCTGACCGCAGCGCGGGTGATCGTCTCCGGTGGGCGCGGCATGGGCAACTCGGAGAACTTCAAGCTGATCGAGGCGGTGGCCGACAAGCTCGGTGCTGCCGTCGGCGCCTCGCGCGCCGCGGTCGATGCCGGGTTCGTCCCCAATGACTACCAGGTCGGCCAGACCGGCAAGGTGGTGGCGCCGGAACTCTACATCGCGGTCGGCATCTCCGGCGCGATCCAGCATCTGGCGGGCATGAAGGACTCGAAGGTCATCGTCGCCATCAACAAGGACGAGGAAGCGCCGATCTTCCAGGTGGCGGACTACGGACTCGTCGCTGACCTGTTCCAGGCCCTGCCGGAACTGGCAGCCGAGTTGCAAAAGTAGCCGCGGCCGGCCGGACGCGGAAGGGCGGCAGGCGCGGGAGCCGGGCATGGCAGTGAACAAGGTCGGCGTGATCGGCGCCGGACAGATGGGAACCGGCATCGTCGAGGTGTGTGCCGAGGCCGGTCTCGACGTCTACTTCATGGATATCGACGAGGCCAAGCTGTCGCGGGCGGTCAGCCTCGTCGAGGACAATCTGGCGAAGAAGGTGGAGCGGGGCAAGCTGTCCGCCGAGCAGGCCCAGGCCACGCTCGCCCGCATTGCCTCCGGTTCGGAATACGACGGCTTCCGCGACTGCCATATCGTCATCGAGGCGGCGGTCGAGGATGAGGCGGTCAAGAAGGCGATCCTGAAGGCGCTGTGTCCGGTGCTGCCCAAGGACGCCATCATCACCACCAATACCTCGACGCTGTCGATCACCCGGCTGGCGGCGATGACCGACCGGCCCGGCCGCTTCCTCGGCACCCACTTCATGAATCCGGTCCCGAAGATGGAGCTGGTCGAGCTCATTCGCGGGATCGCGACCGACGAAGCGACCTATCGGGAGCTGCACGACTTCGCCATCAAGCTGGGCAAGGTGCCGACCAGCGCCGAGGACTTTCCGGCCTTCGTGGTCAACCGCATCCTGATGCCGATGATCAACGAGGCCATCTACACCCTTTATGAGGGTGTCGGCTCGGTCGAAAGCATCGACAACGCCATGCGGCTCGGCACCCACCACCCAATGGGTCCGCTGGAGCTCGCCGACTTCATCGGCCTCGATACCTGTCTCGGTGTCATGCACACCCTGCACGACGGCCTGTCCGACTCCAAGTACCGCCCCTGTCCGCTGCTGGTGAAGTACGTCGAGGCCGGCTGGCTCGGACGCAAGACCTTGCGCGGCTTCTACGACTACTCGGGCGACAAGCCGATCCCGACGCGATAGCGCCTCGGGCTGGACAGCGGCACACCCGCGCACGACGCCGTGCTGCCGCGCGCGCGGCTGTGCCCGTCTGACCCGGCGCACGGCGTCGCCGCGCCTCCGCTCATGGTGTCGGAGAGGCATGGCGCAGGCTCGCCCAGGGTCGGTGGGCCTTCCGTTTGCATCCCCGGGATGATCGGACAGATTTCTGCGGAGACGTCGATGGTACCCGAAGCCGCGTTGACCAGCCTCATCGCCACGTTGTTCTCGATGATGAACCCGATCGGCAACGTCGGCATCTTCGCCGGCATGACCGCCGATCGAACCGCGGCCGAGGCCAAACAGATCGCGTGGACCTGCGCCGGAGCCGTCGCGCTTACCCTGCTGATCGTCGCCTGGACCGGGTCGTGGCTGCTGGGGTTCTTCGGTATCACCATCGCTTCGCTGCGGGTGGCTGGCGGGGTCATCGTCTTCCTGATCGGCCTCCACATGCTGTTCAACAAATCGGATCACAAGCAATCATCAGCCGAGCTGGATGATGCCCGTGGCAGCGAGTCGATCGCCGTGGTCCCGCTGGCGATCCCGATCGTCGCCGGTCCAGGCACGATGGCGGCCCTGCTGGTGGCAACCCAGCAGCATTCGGCGGTGCTCAGCAAGCTGGAGATTTCCGTGGTCGTCGTCGCGATGTCGGCGGTGGTCGGCGTGCTGTTCCACTTCTCCGGTCCGATCGCCCGCCGCCTCGGGGCCTCCGGGATGGGCGTGGTGACGCGGGTCATGGGGATGGTCCTGACCGCCATCGCCGCCGGCATGCTGGCGGAGGGACTGAAGGGATTGCTGCCGGTACTGGCGCAGTAGCCCGGCGGCAGGGCTTCGTTGCTCGCCGGGCCGTGCGATCCGCCCTTCGCGCATCAGACCTCAGAAGCGGATGACGATCTTGCCAAAGTGGCGCCCGCTCGCCAGGTGATCGAGGGCGGCGTGCAGGTTCTCGAAGGCGAACTCGCTGTCGATGGGCGGCTTGAGGCGGCTCTCGCCGATGGCGCGCATCATCGCCCGGCAATCATCGCCGCTGCCGACGGTGATCCCCTGCAGGCGGACGTGGCGGGTGACGACGAGGCCGAGCCGGGCGTCCATCGAGCCGCCGGCGAGCACGCCGATGAGGCTGATAGTGCCGCCGGCGCGCACGGCTCGCAGCGACTGCGGCAGCGTTCCCTGCCCGCCGACCTCGACGACCTGGTCGAGGCCACCGCCGGCAAGCGCGCGGACCGGGCGGCCCCACTCCGGCGTCTTGCGGTAATTGAGGGTGGCATCGGCGCCGAGGGCGCGGGCCCGTTCCAGCTTTTCGTCGGAAGACGAGATGACGACGGCGAAGGCGCCGGCCAGCTTGGCGAACAGCAGAGCGAACAGTGAGACGCCGCCCGTCCCCTGCACCAGCACCCGCTCGCCCGGCTGCAGCCGCCCCTCGCTGATCAGCGCCCGCCAGGCGGTGATCGCCGCCGTCGGCAGCGCTGCCGCTTCAGCATCGCTGAGATGATCGGGAACCGGAATGACGCCGGCGGCCGGCAGGACCATCCAGTCGGCCATGGTGCCGTCCAGCTCGCTGCCGAGGGTGAGCCCCAGCTTGGCGTCGTCGGGCTCACCGGCGAGCCAGCTCTGGCACATCAGCGGGCAGACGCGGGTGCCGACCGCCGGTGCGGTCACACCGGGTCCCAGCCGGTCGACGGTGCCGACGCCGTCGCTCAGCACGATCAGCGGCAGCGCCTTCATCCGCGCGCCGTAGCCCTTTTCCGGCACCAGCAGGTCACGGTAATTGAGCGCCGCTGCCTGCATCTTCAGGCGCACCTCGCCGGGCCCCGGCTCCGGCTCCGGCCGTTCCGAGATGCGCAGGTTCCCGCGGCTCCAGCCGCCCTCCACCTGAAAGACCCGCATTGTCGTTGCTCCCTGATCGGCGGATGCTGCGAGCTTTTCCTGCCGTCAGGATCGGCCGGCAGCCGCTTGATTGTCCGGCTGTTGGCCGGCGCCGCATTGTAGCAAGAGCGGGACGATCAGCGGCACCGGAGTTGCTGGCGCCGGCAAGCGGCCCGGGTTCCCGGCAGAAGCCCCCCTGTGGTCATCGCTGCGCCGGGACGGCGGCCGCGGGCGGCTGGTAGCGGTAGGCGGGGAAGAACGGGATGTCGCCGACCGGGGTTCCTTTCGCATCGAGCCGGGCGCGATGGGCGGCTTCCAGTTCCTGGTAGCGCGGCGCATCGAGGACCCAGGCGCCGGTGTGGAACGCGTGGGTGTTCGGCGAGAAACGGCGCTTGAACAGGAACAGCGAGTCCTCACGGCCACCGAGGCCGCCGCCGAGGTGCATCGTCGCATAGCCGTTGCGCGTGCCCCACAGGCGGACGTCGTCGAGCAGCAGCTTGGCCGGCGAATTGCCGGCGTACGCCGGCGCGCTGCCGAGCAGGTGGCAGTGGATGAAGGGCGGGTAGCTGAGGATGATCATCGCCGCGGCGACCGTATCGTGCCGCGAGCGGGTGACGAACAGGCGAAGGTGCGGTCCCAGGATCTGGCGGAAGCGGTTCACCCAGGAGCGGTCGATGACGTACTCGGGAAGGCTGCCGCGGCGCGCCATGGTCTGGCGGTAGAGGGCGACGAACGCATCCGTCTGCTGCCAGGTCTCGTCCTCGACGGTGGTGAAGCCCGCTTCGCGCGCCTTGCGGATCTCCTGGCGGAGCTTCTTGTTGTAGTGGCGCAGCTGCGCTTCCGCCGGCGCCGTCAGGTCGATCGACACCGTCGCGCCGAAGGCACGCACGCCTGCCGCCGCCGGCGCAACGCCGTCCAGCAGCCGGCAGTTGCCCAGCAGCGGGTGGAAGCGGGTGAAGGCGGAGACCGCGCGCTGGCTGCGCCAATGATCGACCAACGCCTGCCAGGCGCGGCCGGCGAACGCCTGATCGCCGCAAGCGAGGGGGCCGGGATAGCCATACGCGGACCGCACGTCGTAAAGACCCGTCTGCGCGATCGGCGTCCGCAGGTAGGGCCAGAGAAAAAGATGCTCGCCCTCGGTGTAGACGAACAGCAGCGGCTCTCCCGTCTGACCGAAGCCGGGGACACTGTGGTATTCCGGGGTGTGGTAGATATCGTGCGGCAGACGCTGCAGGAGCGCTCGCCAGCGGGCGCTGTCGGTGGTGAGGACGTCAGTCGCCGCGAGGATCAACGGTCTTCCCGCTGGCCGTGGCGCCAGAGGAGCGGAAAGACGGCATTGTCCGCGTAGTCGGGCTCGCCTTGGGCGTTCTTGCGGCAGATGCGGTCGTTGAACAGCTCGACCGGGCGGCCGTCGCGCCTGACCGCCGGGCGGTAGCGGTTGCGCCCGTCCTGCAGGTGAACGGCAAGGGCGACGCGCGGCCGGTCGCTGCGGTTGGCATAGCTGCCGTGGATTGCCCGGCAGTGGTGCAGGCTGAACTGCCCGCGCCGCAACGGCATGCTCACCGGCGCGAAGGCGAAGCCCAGCGCTTCGACCGGTTCCCGCAGCGATTCCAGATCGTTGCTGTGGAATGATAGCGCCGAGCGGTCGAGGAGGTGCGACCAGCGGTGGCTGCCGTCGAGCACCACCAGCGGCCCCATCTCGTCCGGGCAGTCGTGCAGCGGGATCCAGGCGGTGAGCATCTCCTGCGAGGTGCAGGTCTGCCAGTAGTCGGCGTCGACGTGCCAGCCGACCACCGCCTCGCCGCCCCCGGGCTTGAACACCATCTGGTCGTCGAACAGGCGAATTTCGCAGGCGCCGGTGGCGCTGGCGGCAATCGCACCGATAACCGGCGACCAGGCCAGCCGGCTGACCCGGTGGTTTTGCAGGGAGAGGTATTCGTTGTTGCGCGAGCCCGCACCGTCGCCCGGCATCCAGTCGACGAAATATCTGCCGGCGCCGGGCAGGCGGTGGTCGCGGTGACCGGCCCAATGCTGCTCGAGGCCGGCCAGCGCATCGTCAAGCAGCGCGCAGTCCAGCACGCGAGGGACCTGCAGCCACCCGTGCTCCCGGTAGAATGCCGCCTCCTCCGAAGTCAGAGACGCCGGCATCGTCGCTGAATTGAGCAGCAAATCGCTTTCCCCACTGTGCTTTGGGCAGGGTTTGATGAAGCACTGTGTGAAGTGCTGCTGCCCTCTGTCCCAGCCGGTGCCCTGGCAAATTAAGAGAATGCCGAGCGTTCTATTGATGTAAGGCTACTGAACTCTATTGCCAGGAGCAACCCGCAGATGGAAGCGGCAGACAGCTTGAGCTTTGTCTTGCGGCTCGCCCGACCGCAGCTCCGCCCACCGCCTGGAAGAGACCCGATGGGAAACAACGCGGCGCGGCGAGCTTCCGGCTGCAGCAAGGGCTTTGCGCCGCCTATTGCCGGCAGAGGCGCGGCGAAAGCTTGTGCCGGCGCGGGGTTTTCGGCATTCTCGCCGGCCTTCCGTACCGCAATGAAAGCCGTACCGATGTCAAGTGACCGCGTATACCTTTATGACTCGACGCTGCGCGACGGTGCGCAGACGCAAGGTGTGGACTTCAGCGTCGCCGACAAGGCGGCCATCGCGCGCGCACTCGACGGCATCGGCATTGACTACATCGAGGGCGGCTGGCCGGGCGCCAATCCCACCGATACCACCTTCTTCGCCGACCCGCCGCAGCTGCACCGCGCCCGCCTGTCCGCCTTCGGCATGACCCGGCGCTCCGGCCGCAGCGCCGCCAATGACCCCGGTCTCGCCGCCCTGCTCGACTCGCGCGCCGGCGTCATCTGCATGGTCGGCAAGAGCTGGGACTACCAGGTGACCGACGCGCTCGGCATCGAGCTCGACGAGAACATCGCGATGATCGGGGACAGCGTCCGCCTCGCCGCCAGCCGGGCCGAGGAGGTGATGTTCGACTCGGAGCACTTCTTCGATGGCTTCAAGTCCAACCCCGAGTATGCGCTGCGCTGCGTGCGCGCCGCCTACGAGGCCGGCGCCCGCTGGGTCGTGCTGTGCGATACCAACGGCGGCACCCTGCCGCACGAGGTGTTCGACATCGTCAGCCAGGTGGCGGCGGTGGTGCCGGGCGATCATCTCGGCATCCACTGCCACAACGATACCGGCAACGCCGTCGCCAACAGCCTGATGGCGGTGCGCGCCGGTGCCCGCCAGGTGCAGGGGACGCTCAACGGCCTCGGCGAGCGCTGCGGCAATGCCGATCTCATCGCCATCGCCCCGACCCTGGCGCTGAAGATGGGCCACGCGCTGGGGATGAGCTCGGTCGATCTGACCCGGCTCACCCACGTCTCGCGGCTGCTCGACGAGCGGCTGAACCGGGCGCCGATCCGCAACGCCCCTTACGTCGGCGAGAGCGCCTTCGCCCACAAGGGCGGCCTGCACGTGGCGGCGGTGGAGAAGGATCCGCGCTGCTACGAACACGTGGTGCCGGAACTGGTCGGCAACCACCGGCACATCGTCATCTCCGATCAGGCCGGCCGCTCGAACATCCTGTCGCGCTTCCGTGACATCGGCCTCGACATCGATGCCAGTGATCCGAAGGTGACCCGGCTGCTGGAGACGGTGAAGTCGCGCGAGTTCGACGGCTACGCCTACGACGGTGCCGAGGCCAGCTTCGAGATCCTGGCGCGGCAGGCGATGGAGGGGCTGCCGGAGTACTTCCGCTGCTCGTCCTTCCGGGTGATCGACGAGCGGCGGTGGAACGCCAGGGGCGACCTCGTCACCCTGTCGGAAGCGACGGTGAAGATGGAGGTGGCCGGCCGCCAGTACATGACGGTGGAAGAGGGCAACGGGCCGGTCAACGCGCTGGACGCGGCGCTGCGCAAGGTGCTG
>JBDHSN010000120.1:0-10297 GCA_039808105.1 Rhodospirillales bacterium | reverse complement strand
ATGGCGCGGTCGTAGCGGCGGTAGAGGGAGAAGACCACCTTGAGCTGCTGCAGGTCGGCCTCGACCGCCGAGCCCATGTCGGGATACTGCAGCTTGCAGGCCAGGGCGCGGCCGTCCAGTGCCCGTGCCCGGTGAACCTGGCCGAGCGAGGCGGCGGCGGCGGCGTCATGCGCGAACTCGCCGAAGCGGCTCTGCCAGCCGGCCCCCAGTTCCGCCTGCATCCGCCGCTTGACGAACGCCCAGCCCATCGATGGCGCGTTGTGCTGAAGCTGCGCCAGCTCCTTGGTGTATTCCTCCGGCAGCATGTCGGGAACGGTGGAGAGGATCTGCGCCACCTTCATCAGCGGGCCCTTCAGCCCGCCGAGGGCGGCGGTCAGTTCGGCGGCGTGCTCGGGGCGGGGGATGTCGATGCCGAGGAGCCGGTTGCCGGCGAAGCGGGCGGCCAGCCCGCCCATCGTCGTGCCGACACGGGCGTAACGGCGCAGCCGGCCGCCGAGCGAGGCGGCGTCGGCAAAGGCGTCTTCGTCGCGGGGCTCCTGTTCGGTCATGACCGTTCTCGCCGGGATGTTGTCCGCGGTCGCCCGCTCGCACGCCCTCCGAAATATGGGAGTTCGCAGGGCGGTCTCCAACCTCTGGATGTCCCCGCCTACGTAGAAATTCTTATTAGATTTCAATGGGGAATGGGATACGATTCACGGAATCGCGAGCGGATGGGCGACAGCCGCCGGCATGCGCCGGGCTGTTTCCCCAAGTCCTTGCCCGCGTCCGCGTGATGAGACGACAAAGTCGTGCCATGAGGGATGCGAAATGAAAAAAAAGGCCTCGAAGTACCTGTGGGCGCTATCGGTGATGACGGCGGTATCGCTGACCGCCGGCGTCGCCACTGCCGAGGATGCGGCGCCACCGACCAGCTATTCGCCGGTGGTTATCAAGGAAAGCTTTGTCACCATCATGAACCGGATGAAGGCGGCGAAGCCGGAGATCATGAAGCGGCAGATGGCGCTGCTCAGCCAGCGCTATGACCTGAGCGACCGCCCGGCCAAGGGCGTGACGATGTCAAAGGGCAAAGCCGTCCAGGAGGGGGTGCGCGCCAAGCTGCCGAGCGGCGTTACCTGGGACAAGCTCGCCGAGATGAGCCCGGACGAGGTGCGCGAGAAGGGCGTCTTCCCGATCGGCTTCCTGCCGCTGCCGCATCCCAACCACCCCGAAGGCGGCATGGTCTTCCCGCAGTTCCACATCAATGAGATCAAGAAGCAGGAAGGGCGGGATCTGACGCGGTTCGACCTCGATTTCGACCTGCCGGATCACCTGCTGCCGGAATTCCCGGCACCGATCTACCTGACGACACGCCCCGACCTGGGTGACGTTTCCAAGGGCCAGCTGATCACCATCGAGAACTACTTCGAGACGTTCAACGGCATCCTTAATCCCAAGCAGCTGGAAGGCCTGCGGCTGCTGGTCACGCCGTTCCCGCAGCAGCAGTTCAACCAGACCGAAGACCGCCGCACCGAGCGGCCGAGCCGGGGCGTCGTCTGCTTCGACTGTCATGCCAATGGCCACACCAACGCCTCGACCCACCTCGTCGGTGACATCCGGCCGCAGGAGTTCCGCCATCGCATCGATACGCCGACCCTGCGCGGCGTGAACATCCAGCGGCTGTTCGGCTCGCAGCGGGCGCTGAAGACGGTCGAGGACTTCACCGAGTTCGAGCAGCGGGCCGCCTATTTCGACGGTGACCCGGTCATCGCGACGAAGAAGGGCGTCAACATCCTTGAGCGTGGCAGCCAGGTGCACTTCATGGCGGAGTTCGAGGAACTGCTGGACTTCCCGCCGGCACCGAAGCTGAAGATCGACGGCACGCTCGATCCGGCCAAGGCCAGCGAGCAGGAGATGCGCGGCCAGGCGGTGTTCAACGCCAACTGCGCCAGCTGCCATCCGGCGCCGTACTACACCGACAACACCATGCACAACCTGAAGGTCGAGCGGTTCTTCAAGCCGCAGATGATCAACGGCCGGATGGCCAGCGCCGACGGTCCGATCAAGACCTTCCCGCTGCGGGGGATCAAGGACTCCCCCACCTACCTGCACGACGGCCGGCTGCTGACGCTGGAAGACACCGTCGAGTTCTTCAACCTCGTGCTCGAGACGAAGATGAGCGCGCAGGACAAGGCCGATCTGGTCGCCTTCATGCGCCAGCTCTAGCAGCAACATCTGCGAAACCCTCTCCCCTAGCGGGAGAGGGTGCGAGCGAAAGCGAGCGGGTGAGGGTGGGTGGACGCCTTGGCTTGGTTGGCCGGCGGGGAACCCTCACCCTCCCACCGCTGCGCGGCGGGCCCCACCCTCTCCCGGGAGGGAGAGGGTGCGCGGGGCGGGTTCAGGCGCCCAGTTTCTCCAATTCGTCGATGAAGCCGCTGATCACGCTGAGGCCGCGCTGCCAGAAGGCGGGGTCGCTGGCGTCGAGCCCGAACGGCTGCAGCAGCTCGCGATGCCGCAAGGTCCCGCCGGCGGTCAGCATCGCCAGGTACTTCTGCTGAAAGCGCGGGTGGCCTTCGCTGTACACCTGGTATAGCGAGTTCACCAGGCAGTCGCCGAAGGCGTAGGCGTAGACGTAGAACGGCGAGTGGATGAAGTGCGAGATGTACGCCCAGTAATGGCGGTAGTCGTCATCGAAGCGGAAGACCGGGCCCAGGCTCTCGCGCTGCACCTCCATCCAGATCGCGCCGAGCCGGTCGGCGGACAGCTCGCCGTTGCGGCGCTCGCCGTGCAGGCGCTCCTCGAACTCATGGAAGGCGATCTGGCGGACGACCGTGTTCAGCATGCTCTCCACCTTGCTGGCGAGCAGCCGCCGGCGCCGCTGCGGATCGTCCTGCTGCGCCAGCAGCGCCTGGAACACCAGCATCTCGCCAAAGACGGAAGCGCACTCGGCGAGGGTCAGCGGCGTATCGGCGAGGAAGGTTCCGTGCACCCCGGCCAGCACCTGGTGGACGCCGTGGCCAAGCTCGTGGGCCAGCGTCATTACGTCGCGCGGCCGGCCATAGAAGTTCATCAGCACGTAAGGGTGCACCGACGGGATCACCGGATGGCAGAACGCGCCGGAATCCTTTCCTGGACGGGGCTGCGCGTCGATCCAGCTGTGGTCGAAGAATCGTCGGGCGACCTCGGCCATCTGCGGCTCGAAGCTGCCGAAGGCGCCGAGCACCATGTCGCGGGCCTCCGCCCAGGCGTAATGGCGGTTGTCGTCGCCCGGCAGCGGCGCATTGCGGTCCCAGTAGTCGAGGTGATCCTGTCCGAGCCACGCGGCCTTCAGCGCGTAGTAGCGGTGGGCGAGTGGGCCGTAGGCGCTGCGGACGGCGCCGACCAGCGCCTCCACCACCCCATCTTCCACCTTGTTGCCGAGGTTGCGGAATGAGACCGGCCGCGGGTACTTCCGCCAGCGGTCCTCGATCTCCTTGTCCTTGGCAAGGGTATTGGCGATCAGCGAGAAGACGCCGATGTTGTCACCGAGCCCGGCGCCCAGTGCCTGCGCGGCCGTCCGGCGGACGCCGGCATCGGGGTTGTCGAAGCGGTTGAGGGTATCGGCCAGCGACAGCCGCTCGCCGTCGACGGCGAACCGCATGTCGGAGAGAGTCTGGTCGAACAGCCGGCGCCAGGCGCCGGCGCCGGTGACCGACTTGTCGTGCAGCATCCGCTCCATCTCGTCGTCGAGCTGGTGGGGCGCGTACATGCGGCTGTCGTGCACCCACGGCGTCCAGCGCTGCGCCGCCGGGCTGGCGAGCTGCGCCGCGATCGTCGCGTCATCCAGCTTGTTCAGCTCCAGGCAGAAAAACAGCGTCGCGGTCGAGATGTCGTTGCAGCGCTCCTGCATGTCCTGCAGGAAGCGGCCACGCTCGGCCTCGGCCATGTCGGCGGAAAAGCGCAGCTGGGCATAGCTCAGCAGGCGGTAGATGCGCTCGAGGATCGCTTCGTAGCGGGCGATCGCCGCGGCGAGACCCTCGCCGGTGAGCCCGGCGAGCTTGCCGGCGAACTCGTCCTGGAACGCCTTGGCCGCCGTGCCGGCCCATTCGAGGTCGCGGGCGAGCTGCGGATCGTCGGGCGCGGCGTAGAGGTCGTCCAGATTCCAGGTGATCGGTTCGTCCGCGATCCCTCCGTCACATCGCGCCGCGACGGCAGTGCCCTGTGTCATCAATGTTCCTTCCGCTTGCCTGCCTCGCCTATAAGAGGGAGGCGCCTCTAAGATAGGGGCAAACCTGCGCTGGCGCAGGCGTAGCAGCAAGACAGTGTCCGGCAGAATGTGATGGCGCAGATGACCGACGACTGGCCGAATCTCGTCACCATGTTCTTTCGCCAGGCAGACCGCTTCGGCGAGCGGCCCCTGCTCTGGCAGAAGAGCAAGGGGCGCTGGACACCCCTCACCTGGCGGGAGACGGCGGTCAGCATCTGCCGGCTGGCGCGGGGCCTGAGCAGTCTCGGCATCCGGGCGGGCGACCGGGTGATGCTGGTCAGTGAGAACCGCCCGGCGTGGTTCGTCGCCGACTTCGCCATCATGGCGACGGGCGCCGTCACCGTTCCGGCCTACACCACCAATACCGAAGGCGACCATCTGCACATCCTCGACAACAGCGGCGCGGCCGCCGTCGTCGTCTCCACCCGGGCGCTGGCCGACCGGGTGCTGCCGGCCGCGTTCCGCAGCCCGGACGTACGCTTCGTCATCGTCATGGACGAGGTCAAGCTGCAGCAGCAGCCGCACTTCGACGTGCTGACCTGGCGGCAGGTCATGGATCGCGGCGAGGCCGACCACACCAACATCCGCGCGGCGGCCCAGGCATTGAGCCTCGATACGCTTGCCTGCCTGATCTACACCTCGGGGACCGGCGGCGCACCGAAGGGCGTGATGCTGTCGCACCGCGCCATCCTCGCCAACATCCGCGGCGCCGTCGACGTGCTGAGCGAACTCCCCGGCGGCGAAGAGGTCTTTCTGTCGTTCCTGCCACTGTCGCATGCCTATGAGCATACCGTCGGTCAGTTTCTGCCGATCGCCATCGGCGCCGAGATCTACTACGCCGGGAGCGTCGATCGCGTCGCCACCGACCTGCGCGAGATCCGGCCGACAGTCTTCTCGGCGGTCCCCCGGTTCTACGAGGTGCTCCGCCAGCGGATCCTCCAGGGCATCAGCAAGCAGGGCGGCCTGCCGGAACGGTTCTTCAACTGGACCCTCGCGATCGGCCGCCGCCGCTACGAGAACCCGGAGAGCCTTGGACTGTGGACACGGCTGCTGGACCGGGTGCTCGACCGGCTGGTGCGCGACAAGATCCGTGAGCGCGTCGGCGGCCGGCTGAAGGCGATGGTATCGGGCGGCGCGGCGCTCGATCCGGAGCTAAGCCTGTTCTTCCGCGCCCTCGGCCTGCCGCTGGTCCAGGGCTACGGGCAGACCGAGGCGGCGCCGCTGATCAGCGTCAATCGGCCGTCACGGCCGAAGCCGGGCACCGTGGGGCCGGCGGTCGCCGGTGTCGAGGTGCGGATTGCCGAGGATGGCGAGCTGCTGGTGCGTGGCGAAAACCTGATGCTCGGCTACTGGCGGAACGAGGCGGCGACGGCGGAGGCGTTGCGCGACGGCTGGCTGCACACCGGCGATATCGCCGAGATCGATGCCGACGGCGATATCCGCATTACCGACCGCAAGAAGGACCTCATCGTCGTCTCCGGCGGCGACAATGTCGCCCCGGCGCGGATCGAGGGGCTGCTGACCCTGCATCCGCAGATCGCCCAGGCGATGGTGGCGGGGGACGGGCGCTCGCATCTTGTGGCACTGCTGGTGCCCAATGCCGAGTGGCTGGGCGAGTGGGCGAAGGAGGCCGGCAAGCCGTTCGATCTGGCTGTGCTGGCCGACGATCCGGACCTGCTCAGGGCACTGGCGGGGCCGGTCGAGGAGGTCAACCGCAGCCTCTCGGTGGTCGAGAGAATCCGGCGTTTTGCCGTCGCGCCGGAGCCGTTCTCCATCGACAACGGCCAGTTGACGCCGACCCTGAAGGTCCGCCGCCACATCGTCGGCAAGGTCTACGGCCAGCGGCTGCGGGCGCTCTACGACTGAGCCGGCGACGAGGGCGTGGCGTCATTGCCGTCCCCGGCCCCGGCCAGCATCGCCCGCAGCAGTTGCGCTTCCGCCCGGCGGCGCGGTCCGTAGGCATCGCCGAAATTCTCCAGCGCGCGGGCCAGCGCCGGCCAGTCCTGGGTCAGCGCGGTCGTCCAGAACCGCGGTGCCGCCAGCGGCAGATTTTCGCCGTACTGGTAGGCGACGGAACCGATCACCGTCTGCGCCTGCCAGGGCAGCTCGCGGAACCGCAGCCGGTCGGCCATTCCGGCAACGGCGGCGTCGTAGCGCGCCGCCAGCCGGGTGAAGATCTCGCCGGCGATGGCGGCGCTGAGCATTGCCGCCTCTTCGTGGCTGAGACGCAACGGCTGGCTTGCCAGCGCCTGCTGCGCCTCCCGGCGCCGTTTGCCGAGGTAGGGCTTCAGCCTGGCGACAAGGGTGCTCGGCAGGCCCAGGCACAGCAGATCGTTCTCACTGCGGCCGCCGAGGTCGCAGCCGATGCCGATGGTCACGCCGCTGCGTCCGATCGCCTGGCCCTTCCTGGCACCGCTGCGATGGGTCGGCACATAGCCGTAGGTGACCGCGCCCTCCAGGCGGACGAGGAAGTCGATATCGACACCGGGGGCGCCGGTGCTGCGGGATACGTCCATCGTTCGGCTCACTCTGCTCCCAGAAATGAGACTATATAGACGCAAATAGGATTATTATCTAGGATGGTCGCGCGCCGAGCCGCTAAGTCTGGTAGTATCGCCGGTACCATCTGACGAAGCGGGGGAGCCCCTCGGCGATGCCGATCCGCGGCGAGAAGTCCAGATCGCGGCGCGACGCCTCGATGTCGGCGAAGGTCTCGGACACGTCGCCGGGCTGCATCGGCAGCAGCTCCAGCACCGCCTTGCGGTCCAGCGCCTTCTCCAGCGTGGCGATGAAGTCGAGCAGCGCCTCCGGCTGGTGGTTGCCGAGATTGTAGAGCCGGTGCTGGCGTTCCGCCGCCGTGCCGGGCGGTCGGTCGAGGCAGTTGACGATGCCGCCGACGATGTCGTCGATGTAGGTGAAGTCGCGGCGCATGACGCCGTTGTTGAACACCGGGATCGGCTCACCGGCAATGATCTTGCGGGTGAAGCTGAAGTACGCCATGTCCGGGCGCCCCCACGGGCCGTAGACGGTGAAGAAGCGCAGGCCGGTCAGCGGCATCCGGTACATGGCGGCATAGCTCTCGCTGATCGCCTCCATCGCCTTCTTGGTGGCGCCGTAGAGCGAGACCGGAGCATCGCAGCGGTCCTCGACGGCGAACGGCATCTTGCGATTGGCGCCGTAGACCGAGGACGACGAGGCGTAGACGAAGTGGCGGAGCGCCGGCAGCCGGCGTGCCGCCTCCAGCAGCACCACGTGCCCGTCGATGTTGCTGCGCAGGTAGGTATAGGGATTGACCAGCGAGTAGCGCACCCCGGCCTGCGCTGCCAGGTGGACGACGCGATCGATGTCGGGCTTGCGGGCGAACAGCGCGGCGACGGCCTCGCGGTCGGCGATGTCGAGGCGCTCGAAGGCAAAGCCGGCGCGGGCCTGCAGGCCGGCCAGCCGCGCTTCCTTCAGCGAGACCTCGTAATAGTCGTTGAGGTTGTCGATGCCGACCACCGCGTCGCCGCGCTCCAGCAAGGCGGTGGCGACGTGGCGGCCGATGAAGCCGGCGGCGCCGGTGACAAGGACGCTCATCCCGGGAATTCCCTTTTGCGGCGCCAGGGCTGCGGCGGTCGCGTCGTGATGGTCGGCAAGGCATACAGGGGCGCCGGTGCCGGCGTAAAGCGCAGCGAAGCGACGGGGCGATGCCGCAGGGCAGGCAGCGGGCGCTGCGGGCCAGATTCGGCCGCCGCAATCGTTGCCGGACGGCGGGTCGCCCGGGTACTCTCGCGCTCCTGCCGGAGGAGCCGACATGGCGCTGCAACCCCGCAATCCCGACTACCACGCCGCCGTCGAGCGCTACGTCGCGGCGCAGAAATACCTGGAACTGATCGGCGTCGCGCTCGCCCGCGTCGAACCGGGGCTGGTCGAGTACCGCGTCCCCTACCAGCCGGCGATCGGCCAGCAGGACGGCTTCTTCCACGGCGGCGTCATCGGCGGCATCGCCGAGGCGGTGATGGGGGCGGCGGCCTTCACGCTGGTGGAAGCCGGCGCCAATGTCGTCGGCGCCGAGTACAAGGTCAACTTCCTGGCGCCCGGGCGCGGCACGCTGCTGGCGCGCGGCACCGTGCTGAAGCCGGGCCGGCTGATCGTCTGTCGCGCCGACATCCTTGCCATTGCCGACGACGGCAGCCAATCCCTGTGCGCCATTGCCCAGGGCACCATGGCCGCCCTTCCTCCCCGCGGCTGACCCCGACCGTCACGGCGCTGCTGCGAAAGCGGCGAGATCGGCGGCGAAGCGCTCCGGCAGGGCGACGTGCGGCGAATGGTCGGTCTTCTCGTAGACGCAAAGCCGGGCGTCGGGCAGGGCGTCGCGCACCCACGGGCCGGTCGCCGGCGGGTAGTAGTTGCTGTCGCTGCCGTAGACCAGCAGCGCCGGCACGGTGATCGTCGGCAGTAGCGGCCGGAAGTCCACCGGTGACAGCGTTTGCCAGACCTCGATCAGCGGGCCGTGGTCTAGCATGCCGAGGTAGGTGCGCATCCGCTCGATGCCGGCATGATGGTTCTGGTAGCGGATGCGCGCCCGTTCGTTCAGCCCGCAGCAGACGAGGCGGACGACGGCATCGACGAAGTCGCGGCGCATATCGGCGACGAAGGCGGCGTCGCGCGCGGGGCTCCAGTCGCCGTAGATGCCGAGCTTCCAGTCGGCGTCGGTGATGAGCCGCGGCGACTGGTCGATGATGCCGATGCGCCCCAGCCGGCCGCAGCCGTGGCGGGCGATGGAGCACCACAGCGTCAGCGCCCCCATCGAATGGCCGACGACCACCGGCCGCTGCAGGCGGAAGTGATCGAGCAGGCAGGCGAGATCGTCGGCCATGCGCTCGACGCTGGCCGGGCGGCCGGAGGGCGGCGGCAGCGGCTCGCCGTGGCCATGGTGGCCGCGCGCGTCCCAGCGGTAGACGGTGAAGCGGTCGGTCAGCCGGTGGGCGATCGGCTCCCAGACGCGGTGGCTCGATGCCCATTCGTGCAGCAGCACGATCGGCGGGCCGCTGCCGCCGACCTGGACGCGGATCTCCTCGCCGTCGTCGGCGGCAAAGCGGTGCAATTCCATTGCTCGGTTCCTCCTTCCCGCCGGTGGCGCAAACGATGCCCTCGATGCCGGGATAGCGCGGAACCGGGCGCAGGTGAACCGCCGATCGGAGGGACCGGAGTTGCGCCGGATGGTGTAGGCTGGTCGCCTGGCGAGAGGGAGCGGGCGATGCGGGTGGACGGCCGGCACTACCGGACGATCTGGGCGGCGGCAGACGGCAGCGGCGATGTCGAGATCATCGACCAGACCCGCCTGCCGTTCGCCTTCGTCGTCAGGCGGCTGAAAACGGTCGACGAGGTTGCCGAGGCGATCCGCAGCATGCGGGTCCGCGGTGCGCCGCTGATCGGCGCCGCCGCCGCCTGGGGGATGGCGCTGGCGGCCCGCGACGATCCGGCGCAAGCGGCGCTGGAGGAAGCCCGGACGCTGCTGCTGGCGACGCGGCCGACCGCGGTCAACCTCCGCTGGGCGCTCGACGACGTCATGAGCGTGCTCGTCCAGCTTCCCGCCGAACGGCGCGCCGATGCGGCCGCGCGTCGCGCCGCCGAAATCTGCGATGAGGACGTCGCCCTGTGCGAGGCCATCGGCGGCCACGGCCTGCCGCTGATCGCGGCCGCCTGGGAGGCCAGGGGGCAGCGCGGCCGGGTCAACGTGCTGACCCACTGCAATGCCGGCTGGCTGGCGACGGTGGACTGGGGCACGGCGCTGGCGCCGGTGTACAAGGCGCACGAGCAGGGCATCCCCGTGCACGTCTGGGCCGACGAGACCCGGCCGCGCAACCAGGGGGCGGCGCTGACCGCGTGGGAACTCGGACGGCACGGCGTGCCGCATACCGTCATCGTCGACAACGCCGGTGGCCACCTGATGCAGCACGGCCTCGTCGATCTGGTCATCGTCGGCACCGACCGGACGACGCGCAGCGGCGATGTCTGCAACAAGATCGGCACCTACCTGAAGGCGCTGGCGGCGAAAGACTGCGGCGTGCCGTTCTGGGTGGCGCTGCCGGG
>JBDHSN010000119.1:0-10318 GCA_039808105.1 Rhodospirillales bacterium | reverse complement strand
CGGGCAGGTGTGCCAGTCGTTGATGGTGGTGTCGTACTGCAGGCCGGGATCGGCGCAGCCCCAGGCGGCCTCGGCGATCTGCCGCCACAGCGCGCGGGCCGGCAGGCGGCGGGCGATGCGTCCGTCGGTGCGGCGCGACAGCGCCCACTCGCCGTCCTGCTGCACCTTCTCCAGGAAGGCGTTGGTCACCCGCACCGAGTTGTTGGCGTTCTGGCCGGCGACGGTGCGGTAGGCCTCGGAATCCCAGTCGGTATCGAACACCGGGAAAGCGCCGTCATCGCCCTCGCGCGCCAGCTCGATGGCCCGCTGGATCGTCGCCTCCGGCAGCATCGCCCGCCGGGCGCCGCGGATCGCCTGGCGCAGCGCCGGGTTGGACTTGGAATCGAAGCGGCCGTCCCCGCTGCCATCGAAGTCGCGGCAGGCGTGCCTCACCGCGTCGAGGTGGGTGCGGGCGAGCTTCGAGCCGGCGACCATCGCCGCCACCTTCTGCTCCTCGCGCACCTTCCAGCCGATGAACTGCTCGATGTCGGGATGGTCGATGTCGACCACCACCATCTTCGCCGCCCGCCGGGTGGTGCCGCCGGACTTGATGGCGCCGGCGGCGCGGTCGCCGATCTTGAGGAAGCTCATCAGGCCGGACGAGCGGCCGCCGCCGGACAGCGGCTCGTTCTCGGCACGCAGCGCCGAGAAGTTGGTGCCGGAGCCGGAGCCGTACTTGAACAGCCGCGCCTCGCGCACCCACAGGTCCATGATGCCGCCGTCGTTGACCAGGTCGTCGGCGATGCTCTGGATGAAGCAGGCGTGCGGCTGCGGCCGCTCGTAGGCGGAGGCGGACGCGTGCACTTCCCCGGTGTGGTGCTCCGGCCAGAAGTGGCCCTGCGCCGGTCCGTCGATGCCGTAGGCCCAGTGCAGGCCGGTGTTGAACCACTGCGGCGAGTTGGGCGCCGCCTTCTGCGTCGCCAGCATGTAGCGCAGCTCGTCGTAGAAGGCGCGGGCGCTGGCCTCGTCGTCGAAATAGCCGCCCTTCCAGCCCCAGTAGGTCCAGGTGCCGGCCATCCGGTCGAACACCTCGCGGGCGCTGCTCTCGCCGCGGCAGCGCACCTCAGGCGGCACCAGCGCCAGCGCCTTCTCGTCGGCGATCCGCCGCCACAGCCACGCCGGCACGCCTTCTTCCGGCATCGCCATCAGCCGCACCGGCACGCCGGCCTTGCGGAAGTACTTCTGGGCGAGGATATCGCAGGCGACCTGTGACCACGCCGCCGGCACCTCGACGTCGTCCTGGCAGAAGACGACGGAGCCATCCGGATTGCGGATCTCGCTGCGCGCGGTGCGGAAGGCGATGCCGTCGTAGGCGTCTGCATCGGCGACCGTGAACAAGCGCGCGATCTGCATGGGACGAAGCCTCCGTTGTCGTCGTTGCGGGGCCGGCCCGGAAGGCACGGAACCCTTGGTCACCGGCTGAGGCCCGCTAGATGCGCGCTCCCCTGCGGCAAGGCGCACTATATCCTGTGCGAAGCGCCTAGATCAACTAGATGTGGGGAGATAGCAGCTCAGATACCCAATATCCTGCGCTTGACTTTGGCGCCCTGGAGAGCTCGGGTCCGGCGAATCGGCTGCCGATGCCTGCCGAGCCGCGCCACCCGCGGAGCGGCCGGGTTCGCAGGGTGCCGCTGAGCGAAATAAAGCGAAGCGCGCTCATGCCGCGCGACGCTGTTCTCGCGCCCGTTGCCGGCGATGCAGGGGGAGGGGTCGGGTGCGGTTCGCCCGCTCACCGGCACCCTGCGGTGTCACTGTATGCTGTGGCAGGATGCGGGGCGGTCGGTGCCCATCGGCCGGGGCTGGACGGGCGGCGGTGCGGATGCCATAGTGTCGCGGCTTCGCCACCCTGGCGTGCTGCGACCGGCAGCTGCGCCGGCTGTGGCTTTTTCTCCAGACGGATCGGCTGATTAGCGACAATGGCGACGATCGGAACGCTCCTTTTGACCTGGCTGTGCGGAGAACGGGTCGGCAGCGACGAGTTCGGCAACACCTACTACCGGTCGCGCGGCGGCCGGCAGAAGCGCTATGGCCGCGAGAAGCGCTGGGTCGTCTTCAAGGGAATCACCGAGGCCAGCAAGGTGCCGCCGGAGTGGCACGCCTGGCTGCACCACATGAGCCCGGAGCCGCTGACCGAGCGGGCGAAGAAGGCGCGGCCGTGGCAGAAGCCGCATCTGCCCAATCTCACCGGCACTCAGCATGCGTACTTCCCCCCGGGCTACCAGCTCCTCGGCGGCCGTCGCCAGCGGGCGCCGGGTGACTACGAGCCGTGGACGCCCGATTGAGCTCAGCGGACGGCGTAGCGGACGGAGACCTGCTGACCCCCGGCGAGTTCCGCGCGTTCCTGGTGGGATTTGCGACGATCGTGGCCATCGGCGGTATGCTGCTGTTCTCTTACGTCGGCACGCGGATGCACCACGCCTCCGCCGCCGACAGCATGCGCATCTACGCCACCTTCAACCGCGTCGACGGCCTGAATGTCGGCGATGAGGTGGAAGTCGCCGGCGTGCCGGTCGGTCGCGTCGCGGCGATGACGCTGGAGACGAACCATCGCGCGCGGCTGACGTTGCTGGTGGACGACGACGTCCTGCTGCCGACGGATACGTCGGCGGCGATCCACACGGATGGCCTGTTCGGACGCAAGTTCGTGGTGCTGCAGCCGGGCGGCGACGAGGCCATGCTGAAGGCGGACGGTGTCATCACCTTTACCCAGGATTCGCTGATCGTGAGCGAGCTGCTGGACCTGATCATCGCCGAGGGCCGGGCGCAGCGGGCTGCACAGCCGCCGACCCAGCCGGCGGTGCCATGAGGCGCAACCTCATCGAGACGGTGATGGGTGCCGTCGTCCTGCTGGTGGCGGGGCTGTTCCTGTGGCTGGCCTATACCACCGCCCATCTCGGTACGCCGCCCGGCTATACCGTGACCGCCACTTTCGGCCAGGCCGGCGGCATCGCCGTCGGCGGCGACGTGCGCATCAGCGGCATCAAGGTCGGCACCGTCACCGGCCGCGATCTCGATACCAAGAACTTCGAGGCGGTGGTGACGATGAGCATCGATCGCGGCGTCTCGCTGCCGGAAGACACCGTTGCCTCGATCGCCAGCGAAGGGCCGCTCGGCGGCCGCTACGTGCGGCTGGAGCCGGGCGGCGCTGCGGCGGCGATTCCGGCCGGCGGCCACATCCGCGCGACCCGCGGCTTCCGCTCGCTGGAGGATCAGGTGGGCGAAATCATCTTTCTTGCCACCGGCAAGCGCGACGAGCCGGCACCATGACGCCGGCGTCGCAGCGTCCGGTTGTGGTCAAGGCCTGCCGCCGGCTGGCGCTCGCCCTGCCTTTGCTGGCGCCGCCGGCGCTGGTCAGCGCCGATACCTATCCGTTCGCGGTGCTGCGGACGCTGGACAAGGTGACGGCGCGGGTCTCGACCGTCTACGCGCCGATCGGCGATACCATCCATTTCGGCTCGCTCGACGTTACCATCGATGTCTGTGACAAGCGGCCGCCGGAGGAGACGCCGGAATCGGCGGCGTTCGTGCAGATCGTCGAGAATCGCCCGGGACAGCCGCCGACCGACGTGTTTCGCGGCTGGATGTTCGCCTCCAGCCCCGGCCTGTCACCGCTGCAGCATCCGGTCTACGACTTGTGGGTGCTGGATTGCGTCGCCAGTGCGCCCAACGCCCCGGCGAGTGCGTCCGAGGGTGGATCGCGGTAGAAGCGAGCCGGCCGCTGCAGCGCCTTGTCGAGGAGCTGCAGGTAGGCGGCGGCCGGCACCTCGACGGCACCGAACTGCCGCAGGTGCGCGGTGACGAACTGGATGTCCAGCAGGGCGAAGCCGCCGAGCCGCAGCCGCGCCACCAAGTGGACGAGCGCCACCTTGCTGGCGTCGGCGCGCCGGGAGAACATGCTTTCGCCGAAGAACGCGCCGCCGAGGGCAAGGCCGTAGAGGCCGCCGACCAGCTCGCCATCGCACCAGGTTTCGATGCTGTGGGCATCGCCGCGGGCGTGCAGCTCGCGGAAGACGCGGGCGATCTCGGCGTTGATCCAGGTTTCCGGATGGCCGTCGCGCGGCTCGGCGCAGGCGGCGATGACGGCGGCGAAGGCGGTATCGCAGCGGATGTCGAACGTTCCGTCCGCCAGCCGGCGGCGCAGGCGGCGCGGCACGTGGAAGCTGGTCAGCGGCAGGATGCCGCGCATCGTCGGCGCCACCCAGTGCACCGTTGGGTCGTTGCGCCGGCTGGCCATCGGGAAGATGCCGATGGAGTAGGCCCGCACCACCATTTCCGGGGTGAGCGGGTGGTCGTGCGTCAGCCGCCTAATTGCCGCCTCGCACGAACTGCTCGAGCCAGTGGATGGTGTAGTCGCCGTCGATGAAGGGCGGCGCCTGCAGCAGCCGGCGGTGCAGCGGAATGGTCGTATCGACGCCACTGATCACGTACTCGTCCAGCGCCCGCCGCAGCCGCATCAGGCAGACGTTGCGGTCGGGGCCGTAGACGATCAGCTTGGCGATCATGCTGTCGTAATAGGGCGGGATGCGATAGCCGGCGTAGAGCGCCGAATCGACCCGCACGCCAAGGCCGCCCGGCGCGTGGTATTCGGCGATGCGGCCGGCGCAGGGAACGAACGTCTCCGGGTTCTCGGCGTTGATCCGGCACTCGATGGCGTGGCCGTTCAGGCGGATATCGTGCTGGGTGAACCCCAGCGGCGCACCGGCGGCGATGCGCAGCATCTCGCGGACCAGGTCGAGACCGCAGATCATCTCGGTGACCGGGTGCTCGACCTGCAGGCGGGTGTTCATCTCGATGAAGTAGAACTCGCCGCCTTCGTAGAGAAATTCGAAGGTGCCGGCGCTGCGATAGCCGATGCGCGCGACCGCCTGCGCGGCGATCCGGCCGATGCGGGCGCGGGCGCGCGGACCCAGCGCCGGCGACGGCGCTTCTTCCAGGACCTTCTGGTGGCGCCGTTGCAGCGAGCAGTCGCGCTCGCCGAGGTGGACGACGTTGCCGTGGTTGTCGGCGAGCACCTGCACCTCGATATGGCGCGGCTCCGCCAGGTACTTCTCCAGGTAGAGTTCGCCGTTGCCGAAGGCGGCGGTGGCTTCGGCGCGCGCCGTCGCCATCGCCGAGGCCAGCTCAGCCGGAGCATGAACCACCTTCATGCCGCGGCCACCGCCGCCGGCGGCGGCTTTGACCAGCACCGGATAACCCACGTCGGCGGCGATTCGGGCGGCCTCGGCTTCATCGCTGATCGGACCGTCCGAGCCGGGGACGACGGGGATGCCCGCCGCCTTGCACGCCTGTTTCGCCGCCACCTTGTCACCCATCAGGCGAATGTGCTCGGCGGTCGGGCCGATGAAGGTGATGCCGTGCTCCTCCACCATCGCGGCAAAATCGGCGTTCTCGGACAGGAAGCCGTAGCCGGGGTGAATCGCCTCGGCGTTGCTGATCATCGCCGCCGTCAGGATTGCCACCTGGTTCAGGTAACTCTCGGAGGCTGGCGGCGGGCCGATGCAGATGGACTCGTCGGCGAGGCGAACGTGCATCGCATCGGCATCGGCGGTGGAATGCACCGCGACCGAGCGGATGCCCATCTCCCGGCAGGCCCGCTGGATACGAAGGGCGATCTCGCCGCGGTTGGCGATCAGGACTTTGTTGAACACGGGAGCGATCAGACGATCAGCAGCAGCGGCTCGCCGTACTCGACCGGCGTTCCGCTGGCAACGAAGATCCGCTCGATGCGGCCGGCGCGGTGCGCCTTGATCGGATTGAACACTTTCATCGCCTCGATCAGCAGCACGGTATCGCCGACGGCCACGGTATCACCCGACTTGACGAACGCCGGTGCCGACGGCTCCGGCGAGACATAGACGATGCCGACCATCGGCGATTTCAGCAGTCCGGGATCATCGGCGACCGCCTCGATGTCGGCTTTCTCACCGCCATCGCCGGCGCTGGCGGTGGCCGGCAGCTGCGGCACCGCTGCGGGGAGCGCAGCAACCACGGTGCCCGCCGGCGTGCGGGCGATGCGCACCCGCCACTCGTCCCCTTCGCACTCGATTTCGGTCAGGCCGGTGGCGGACAGGATCTCGGCAAGCTGGCGGACGACCTCGACATCAATGGCGGCGCGCTTCTTGGATGGTGTCATGGCTTCGTATCCGCCGGCTGATCATGGGCGGAGACGGTGCCGATGAGCCGGGCAGCCGCCTCCAGTGCCATCTCATAACCGAAGCCGCCGAAGCCGCAAACAACGCCGTGCGCGACGGGGGAGATGTACGAGTGGTGGCGGAAGGTCTCCCGGCGGAAGATGTTGGAGAGGTGGACCTCGATGACCGGCACGGCGAGCGCGCTCAGCGCATCAAGGATGGCAACCGAGGTGTGGGTATAGGCGGCAGCATTGATGATCACCGCCGCGTGGGTGCCGCGGGCGGCCTGGATCCAGTCGACAAGCTCGCCCTCGTGGTTGCTCTGGCGGAAGTCGACGGCAAGGCCAAGCACCGCCGCCCGCCGCTCGCAGGCGGTAGCGATGGCGGCCAGCGTCGTCCGGCCGTAAATCTCCGGCTCGCGGGTGCCGAGCAGGTTGAGGTTGGGGCCGTTGAGGATAAGGACCTTGGCAAGCATCATCGCCGTCCGGGGCAGACCCTGGCTTTTGTCGGACCCGCGCCAGCCTTGTGTCCGGCGCACACGCGAATATGTTATCAGAATGCCGGCCGCTTGGCGGCCTTCGCATTTTCCGATCTCCGACCGACGGATCCGTGCTGGCGATGCACCTGACGATCAACGGTGAAGCCCGAAGCTTTCCACAGCCGCTGACGGTGGCGCAACTGCTCGATACCTGTGGCCTCGACGCCCGCAAGGTCGCGGTCGAGCGGAATCTCGAGATCGTGCCGCGCTCCGGCTACGGCGAGGCGCTGCTGGCGGAGGGCGATCGCATCGAGATCGTCCATTTCATCGGCGGCGGCCTGCCCGACACGGCGGCGGCCGACGCCGATCCGCTGGTCGTTGCCGGCAAGAGCTACCGCTCGCGGCTGCTGGTCGGCACCGGCAAGTACAAGGACTTCGAGGAGACGGCGCGGGCGATCGAGGCGTCGGGCGCCGAGATCGTCACTGTCGCCGTGCGCCGGGTCAATGTCACCGATCGCAACCAGCCGATGCTGGTCGATTACGTCGACCCGCGCCGCTACACCTACCTGCCCAATACCGCCGGCTGCTACACCGCCGCCGATGCGGTGCGCACCTTGCGCCTGGCGCGCGAGGCGGGCGGCTGGGACCTGGTGAAGCTGGAGGTTCTCGGCGACCAGAAGACGCTTTACCCGAACATGGTGGAGACGCTGGCCGCCGCCGAGACGCTGATCGGCGAAGGCTTCAAGGTGATGGTCTACTGCTCCGACGATCCGATCCTGGCCAGGCGGCTGGAGGATCTCGGCTGCGTTGCGATCATGCCGCTGGCCGCGCCGATCGGCTCCGGCCTCGGCGTGCAGAACCCCGTCGGCATCCGCCTGATCATCGAGCAGGCGGGCGTGCCGGTGCTGGTGGATGCCGGCGTCGGCACCGCGTCCGACGCGGCGGTGGCGATGGAACTCGGCTGCGACGGCGTGCTGATGAACACGGCGATCGCCGAGGCGCGGGATCCGGTGCGCATGGCGCAGGCAATGCGGCTGGCGGTGGAGGCGGGCCGACTCGCCTACCGCGCCGGCCGCATGCCGAAGAAGCGGTACGCCGATCCGTCCTCGCCGCTGGCCGGGCTGATCTGACCCGTCACCAGTCTGACGGGTCACCGGCGCGCCGCAATGCATCGCGCGGTGCATAAAAAGTGAGCTTCTGGCTACTTTTGCCAACCAGATGAGCAGCAGCTTGCGCTGACCTTTGTGAAGGGCGTGCTGATCGCGACTGCTAGTGGTTTGTCGTGTTTGCGGCTTGCTGCCAGCGAGCGGGTTGGCCACTATGCGGACACCCGTGGCACGGGCTTTGCTGAGACGCGGCCAACTAAAGCTCGAGGGTCGGCTTGAAAACCATGAAGCTCGGTGATGCGTTCGACGAGATGCACGGCCACGATAACGGCCTGCGGAATGCCTACCGCACCTACCAGGAATGGCTGGATGCGACCGCCCACACCCGGCTGCTGGAAAAGCACCAGCAGGCCGATCTGATCTTCCGCCGGCTCGGCATTACCTTCTCCGTCTATGGCAGCGAAGAGGGCGTCGAGCGGCTCATTCCCTTCGACGTCATTCCGCGCATCCTCGATGCCGAGGAGTGGAAGACGGTCGGCACCGGCGTCTGCCAGCGCGTCCGCGCCATCAACGCCTTTCTCGACGATATCTACCACGAGCAGCACATCCTCAAGGCCGGCCGTATCCCGCCGGCGCTGGTGCTGAACAATCCCGGCTTCCGCCCGGAGGTGCTCGGCCTCGATCTGCCGCGCGGTGTCTACGTGCACATCGCCGGGGTCGATGTCGTTCGCGTTTCCGCCGAGGACTTCTACGTCCTCGAAGACAATGCCCGGGTCCCGTCCGGCGTGTCCTACATGCTGGAAAACCGGGAAACGATGATGAAGCTGTTCCCGGAGCTGTTCGCCCAGCACTCGGTGGCGCCGGTCAACCATTATCCCGAGGTGCTGCTGCGCACCCTGCGCTCGGTGGCGCCGCCCGGCATCATCGATCCGACGGTGGTGGTGCTGACGCCGGGTCACTTCAACAGCGCCTACTTCGAGCACGCGTTCCTCGCCATGCAGATGGGCGTCGAGCTGGTCGAGGGGCAGGACCTTTTCGTCGAGGACGACACGATGTTCATGCGCACCACCAGCGGCCCGCGCCGGGTGGACGTGATCTATCGTCGCATCGACGATGACTATATCGACCCGCTCGCTTTCGATCCGCACTCGATGCTCGGCGTTCCGGGGCTGCTGTCGGTGGTTCGCAACGGCCGGGTGACGCTGTCCAACGCCATCGGCACCGGCGTCGCCGACGACAAGGCGATCTACTGCTTCGTCCCCGACATGATCGAGTTCTATCTGGGCGAGAAGCCGATCCTGAAGAACGTTCCCACCTTCCGCTGTGCCGTCGCCGACGACTGCGCCTACGTCGTCGATCACCTCGACGAACTGGTGGTCAAGGAGGTCGGCGGCTCCGGTGGCTACGGCATGCTGGTCGGGCCGATGGCCACCGCCGAGCAGCGCAGCGACTTCCGCCAGAAGATCCTTTCCGATCCGGACAATTTCATCGCCCAGCCGACACTGAAGCTGTCGACGGTGCCGACCCTGGTCGATGGCCACATTGCCCCGCGTCACGTCGATCTGCGTCCTTACGTGCTGACGGGCGAGACGACGCAGGTGGTGCCGGGCGGGCTGACCCGGGTTGCGCTGCGCGACGGCTCGCTGGTCGTCAACTCGTCGCAGGGCGGCGGGACCAAGGATACCTGGGTGCTGGAGGCCTGACGCGATGCTGGGGCGGACGGCCAACAACGTCTACTGGATGGCTCGCTACGTCGAGCGGGCTGAGAACCTCGCCCGCCTGCTGGCGAGCACCTATCACATGTCGCTGCTGCCGGCGGCGAGTGGCAACGATGCCCAGCAATGGGAGGCACCGCTGCAGCTCGCGGGTGAACGCGAGGACTTCGTCAACCGGTTTGGCGAGATCACGCCGGGCAACGTGCTCGGCTACATGGTGCTGGACGTGGACAACGCCTCCAGCATCCGCTCGTCGATCCGGCTCGCCCGCGAGAACGCCCGGGCGACGCGGCCGGAGCTCACCACCGAGGTGTGGGAGGGAATCAACCAGACCTACCTCGAACTGGAGACCATGTCCTACGCCAAGATGGTCGACCAGGGCTTCCGCGAATTCTTCGACTGGGTGAAGGAGCGCTCGCATCTGTTCCGCGGCGCCATCTACGGCACGATGCGGCGAGGCGATGCCTTTACCTTCTCGCGGCTCGGCACCTTCATGGAGCGCGCCGACAACACCGCCCGCTTCCTTGCGGTGAAGTGGGACATGCTGTCGACCGGCGGCCGGCCGATGGCGGCGGAGGACTACTACCGGTGGGGGGCGCTGCTGCGCGCGTTCAGCGCCTTCAAGGCCTACCGGGAGGTCTATTCCGGCATCATCGAGCCACGGCGGGTCGCCGAACTGCTGGTGCTCCGCCGCGACATGCCGCGCTCGCTGTTCGCCTGCACTGCCGAGGTCAACGAGATCCTGCGGCACCTGCGCGAAAACGCGGCGTGCACCCGCCTGTCCGGCCAGATCAACGAGCGGCTGCAGCGCAACCGCATCGACGGTATCCTCCGTTCCGGACTGCCGCG
>JBDHSN010000118.1:0-10347 GCA_039808105.1 Rhodospirillales bacterium | reverse complement strand
GCTTCTCCGCCTCGCTGGAGCGCACCAGCTCCGGCGTCGGCATCTCGCCGCCGGCCGGGTTGACGAAGGTGTTGACGCCGATGATCGGGTAGCTGCCGTCGTGCTTCTTGAT
This sequence comes from Rhodospirillales bacterium, assembly GCA_039808105.1. Lineage (GTDB taxonomy): Bacteria > Pseudomonadota > Alphaproteobacteria > Rhodospirillales > Defluviicoccaceae > Defluviicoccus. The sequence goes on along the minus strand of JBDHSN010000118.1, from coordinate 10,235 downwards.
CTCGTAGTGCAGGCTCTCGTCCTGGATCTTGCCGCGCTGGTAGCCGGTCTCCATCGCCCCCAGCACGCCGCCGCGCTCGGAGATGCGCTCGAACTCGCGCAGCACCGCCTCTTCGACGAGGTCGGTCAGCTCCTCGATGATGAACGCGCCCTGGTTGGGGTTCTCGTTCTTGGCCAGCCCCCACTCGCGGTTGATGATGAGCTGGATCGCCATGGCCCGGCGCACGCTCTCCTCGGTGGGCGTGGTGATCGCCTCGTCGTAGGCGTTGGTGTGCAGGCTGTTGGTGTTGTCGTAAGTGGCGATCAGCGCCTGCAGGGTGGTGCGGATGTCGTTGAACGCATACTCTTGCGCGTGCAGCGAGCGGCCGGACGTCTGCGTGTGGTACTTCAGCTTCTGCACCCGCTCGTTGGCGCCGTACTTGTTGCGCATCGCCACCGACCAGATGCGGCGGGCGACGCGGCCCAGCACGCTGTATTCCGGGTCCATGCCGGCCGAGAAGAAGAACGACAGGTTCTGGCCGAAGTCATCGACGTGCATGCCGCGGGCGAGGTAGGTCTCGACATAGGTGAAGCCGTTGGCCAGCGTGAAGGCGAGCTGGCTGATCGGATTGGCGCCAGCCTCGGCGATGTGATAGCCGGAGATCGACACCGAGTAGAAGTTGCGCACCCGGTTGTGGACGAAGAACTCCTGGATGTCGGCCATCATCCGCAGCGCGAACTCGGTGGAGAAGATGCAGGTGTTCTGCCCCTGGTCTTCCTTCAGGATGTCGGCCTGGACGGTGCCGCGGACGTTCTCCAGCGTCCACTCGCGGATCTTGTCGGCCTCCTCCTCCGTCGCCGGCCGACCGTTCTCCGCCTCGAACTTACCGATCTGCTGGTCCATGGCGGCATTGAAGAACATGGCCAAGATCGACGGCGCCGGGCCGTTGATGGTCATCGACACCGACGTCGTCGGGTTGCACAGATCGAAGCCGTCGTAGAGCGCCTTGATGTCGTCCAGCGTCGCGATGGAGACGCCGGAGTTGCCGATCTTGCCCCAGATGTCCGGCCGCTCATCCGGATCGAAGCCGTAGAGGGTGACGGAGTCGAAGGCGGTCGACAGCCGCTTCGCCGGCTGGTCCTTGGAAAGGAACTTGAAGCGGGCGTTGGTGCGGAACGGATCGCCCTCGCCGGCGAACATGCGGGTCGGGTCCTCGCCCTCGCGCTTGAAGGCGAAGACGCCGGCGGTATAGGGGAAGCTGCCGGGGACGTTCTCGCGCAGCAGCCAGGCGAGCACCTCGCCGTCGTCCTGCCAGCGCGGCAGCGACACCTTGGGAATGCGCGAGCCGGACAGCGAGGTGTGGGTCAGCGCCGTGCGGATCTCCTTGTCGCGCATGCGCACGACGTACTCCTCGCCGGAATACGCCTCCTTCACCGTCGGCCACATCTCCAGAAGCTTGCGGCAGCGCGGATCGAGCTGGTCCTGACGCTTGGCCAGCGCCGCATCCAGGGCCGCCGCGGTCTCCGCCGTTGCCTTCTCACCGAGCAGCCGGCGCGCCTCGCGCAGATGCGCGCAGTCGCGCGCCTTCTGCACCTGGCGGGCGCATTCGGCGTGGTAGCCGCGCACCGTTTCGGCGATCTCGGCAAGGTACCTGCGCCGCGCTGCCGGCACGATGCCCTTGCCCGGCTCCGAGGCCTTGCCGGCGGGGCGCACCGCCGTCGTCTCCCAGGCGCCGAGGCCGCGCTCGCCCAGCTGGCGAACCATCTCGGCATGGACGGCGGTCACCCCTTCGTCGGCGAAGCGCGAGGCGATCGAGCCGAACACCGGCATCGCCTCGGTGGTCTGGGCGAACGCCAGCCGGTTGCGCTGGATCTGCTTGGCGACGTCGCGCAGCGCGTCGCGGGCGCCCTGGCGGTCGAACTTGTTGATGACGACGACATCGGCGAAGTCCAGCATGTCGATCTTCTCGAGCTGACTCGCCGCGCCGAACTCCGGCGTCATCACGTAGACGGAGAAGTCGACGTGCGGGACGATGCCGGCGTCGCCCTGGCCGATGCCCGGTGTCTCGACGATGACGAGCTGGAAGCCCGCCGCCTTGCAGGCGGTGATGATGTCGGGCAGTCCCGCCGGGATCTCGCGGCCGGCCTCGCGGGTGGCGATGGAGCGCATGTAGATCTGCGCGCCGTCGATGGCGTTCATGCGGATGCGATCGCCGAGCAGCGCGCCGCCGCTCTTCCGCCGGGTGGGATCGACGGCGATCACCGCGATCGCCGGGTCGCCGGAATAGAGGCGGAAGCGGCGGATGATCTCGTCGGTGAGCGATGACTTGCCGGCGCCGCCGGTACCGGTGACGCCGATTACCGGCACGACGCCGCGGCGGTGCGCCAGCGCGTGCAACTGGTCGCGGCGATGGTCGTCGAGCGCGCCGTTCTCCAGCGCACTGATGATCCGTGCCAGCGCCCGACGGTCGCCGCCGGCAAGGCCGGACAGATCCGCCGGCAGCTCGGCGGCGATGTCAAAATCGGCTTGCTGGACCATGTCGTCAATCATGCCCTGCAGGCCCAGCCGCCGGCCGTCCTCGGGCGAATAGATGCGGCAGACGCCGTAGGCCTGCAGCTCGGCGATCTCCTCCGGCACGATGACGCCGCCGCCGCCGCCGAACACCCGGATCTCGGCGCCGCCACGCTCGCGCAGCCGGTCGAGCAGGTACTTGAAGTATTCGACGTGGCCGCCCTGGTAGGAGCTGACGGCGATGCCGTTGACGTCCTCCTGCAGCGCCGCCTCCAGCACGTCATCCACCGACCGGTTGTGACCGAGGTGGATGACCTCGACCCCCCCTGCCTGCAGCATGCGCCGGATGATGTTGATGGAAGCGTCGTGGCCATCGAACAGCGAGGCGGCGGTAACGAAGCGCACCGGGTGCTTCGGGCGGTACGGGCCGGGGGCCTGGGTGGTGCGGCTGGCTGCGAGATCGTCAGGCAAGGATGTAAACTCCGGAGCTCTCGTTGACTATGGACGGCAGTAGCTGGCCGGCGTCAGGGTCATCGGCTGGCCAGACGACGATGAGGCTGTGATTCCGCGCCGCTTTCCGTCCTCAAAGTTCAGGCAATAGCCTACCACGTGTGCAGCCGCGGTAAAGAGCCGGAACAATGCGCGCGCCTGTTATTGCCGTTCGCCATCCACGCTTCTACTTGCCGAGGACAGCGCGGTCCTGCGCGCGGCCAGACGGCAAGCCGGTGCGCCCTTCCCTCCACTACCGCAGGCGGGGGGAGGCAGCGCCCGCTGCACCGGCTGGTCTGATCGAAACGGTTGGGGGCGGAAGGGCCGGGCGTGTATGGTGCGCGCGCCGGTGCGGCGACAAAGCGGGCCGGCGAAGGGTCAATGCTGCCGCCACAAGGCGAAACCGTCATCAGCGGCCGGGGCGGCGAGTGAGGATTGAAGCGTGACGACGAAGCGGCTGCACCCGGAGACCATCGCCCTGCACGGCGGCTACCGCAGCGATCCTGCGACCGGCGCCGTGGCTGTCCCCATCTACCAGACCACCTCCTACCAGTTCCAGAGCACCCAGCATGCCGAGAACCTGTTCGCGCTGCGCGAGCTCGGCAACATCTACACCCGCATCATGAACCCGACCTGCGACGTGCTGGAGCAGCGCTTCGCGGCGCTGGAGGGCGGCGCGGCGGCGATGACCTGCGCCTCCGGGCAGGCGGCGTCCACCTTCTGCGTCCTCAACCTGTGCCAGGCGGGCGACAACTTCGTCAGCTCCACCGACCTCTACGGCGGCACCTGGAACCTGTTCGTCAACACCCTGGGCCCCCTCGGCATCGAGTGCCGGTTCGTTGATCCCACCGATCCCGACGCCTTTGCCCGCGCCAGCGACGAGCGTACCCGTGTCTGGTACGCCGAAACGCTGCCCAATCCTAAGCTGCACGTCTTCCCGATCGCCGAGGTGGCGGCGAGCGGCCGGCAGCTCGGCATCCCGCTGGTCGTCGACAACACCGCCGCGCCGGTCATCTGCCGGCCGCTGGAGCACGGCGCCGCCGTGGTCATGTATTCGACGACCAAGTACATCGGCGGTCATGGCACGTCGATCGGCGGCCTCGTCGTCGATGGCGGCAATTTCGACTGGGAGGGCAATGCCGCCCGCTTCCCCACTCTCAACCAGCCGGATCCGAGCTACCACGGCGCCGTCTGGGTCGAGGCAGCGAAGCCGCTCGGGCCGATCGCCTATATCCTGCGGATGCGGGTCACCCTGCAGCGCGACATCGGCGCGCCGATGAGCCCGTTCAACGCCTTCATGTTCCTGCAGGGACTGGAGACGCTGCCGCTGCGCATGCGCGCCCACTGCCAGAACGCCGCCCGCGTCGCCAACTTCCTCGCCGGACACGAGAAGGTGGTCAAGGTGATCTACCCGAGCCACCAGGAGGGGGAGATGCGCCGCCGCGCCGATGCCTACCTGGAGGGCGGCAGCTACGGCGCCCTGCTCGGCTTCGAGCTCGCCGGCGGCCGTGAAGCCGGGCGGCGGTTCATCGATGCGTTGCAGCTCGTCTACCACGTCGCCAACATCGGCGATGCCCGCACGCTCGCCATCCACCCGGCCTCGACGACGCACTCGCAGCTGTCGCCGGAGGACCGCCTCGCCACCGGCGTCTCGGAAGGCTACGTCCGCCTCTCCGTCGGCATCGAGCACATCGACGATATCGTCGGCGACCTGACGCAGGCGCTGGAGGCGGCGTAACCGCGATGCCTCCTTCTCCGCAGAAGCATCTCGGCTGCTATCCGCGTACCCGCCTGCGCCGTACCCGGCGAACCGCCTGGTCACGCCAACTGGTGGCGGAGAGCCGGCTGTCCGTCGCCGACCTGATCTGGCCGCTGTTCGCCGTCGCCGGCGAGGGGCGGCGCGAGCCGGTCGCGTCGATGCCGGGCGTGCACCGGCTGTCGATCGACCTGGTGGTCGAGGCGGTGGGCGAGGCGGTGGCGCTGGGCATCCCCGCCGTCGCCGTCTTCCCGTCGATCGACGCAGCGCTCAAGACCCCCGACGCCGCCGAGGCGCTCAACCCCGACAATGTCGTCTGCCGCGCCGTGCGCGCGATCAAGACCGCCTACCCTGGCATCGGCGTCATCTGCGACGTCGCCCTCGATCCGTTCAACAGCCAGGGCCACGACGGTCTGGTGCAGGACGGCCGGGTCCTCAACGACGAGACTGTCGCGGTGCTCTGCCGGCAGGCGCTGGTGCAGGCGCAGGCCGGCTGTGACGTCGTCGCCCCGTCCGACATGATGGACGGCCGCATCGGCGCCATCCGCGATGCCCTCGATGCCGCCGGCTTCGTCGAGGTGCAGATCATGTCGTACGCCGCCAAGTACGCCTCGGCGTTCTATGGCCCGTTCCGCGATGCGGTCGGCTCCGGGGCGATGCTGAAGGGCGACAAGAAGAGCTACCAGATGGACCCGGCGAACGGCGCCGAGGCGTTGCGCGAGGTCGCCCTCGACATCAGCGAGGGTGCCGACATGCTGATCGTCAAGCCCGGCCTGCCCTATCTCGACGTGCTGCGCGCCGTCTCCCAGACCTTCGGCGTGCCGACCTTCGCCTACCAGGTGAGCGGCGAGTACGCGATGCTGAGGGCAGCGGTTGCCAACGGCTGGCTCGACGGCGAGACCGCCCTGCTGGAGACGCTCATCTCGTTCAAGCGCGCCGGTGCCTCCGGCATTATCACCTACGCTGCGCTCGAGGCCGCCCGGCTGCTGCAGCGGCACTGACCGCGGCGGCGGCGGGTGCCGCCGCCAGCCGGACCCGCCGCTACTCCGCCAGCAGGAAGTCGCGGACAGCCTGCACCTGCGCCTCCTCCATCAGCATCGGCGCATGGCCGATACCGGCGAACTCGATCAGCTCGGTTTGCGGGCCGCGGGTCAGCATCGTCGTCGCCGTCTCGCGCGAAAGGATGTCGGAGTCGCCGCCGCGCAGCAGCAGCACCGGGCACGGGATCATGTCCCACAGCGCCCACAGGTCAACGTCGGCATCGAACCCGTCCTTGAACGCCTCGGCCAGCGCCGGATCGTAGTGCAGGCGATAGCCGGTGGGATCGGGCCGGGCGCTGTGGGCGGCGACGTGGTGCCACTGCGCGTCGGTGAGCGGACCGAAGGGAGCATGGATTTCGCGCAGGTAGCCTTCCAGCGCCGGCAGATCGGCGAACAGGGGATCGGCGCCGACGTAGCTGCTGATCCGCGCCAGCGCTTCCTTGGCGACGAACGCCCCGATGTCGTTGAGCACCAGCCGGCGGATGGGGCTGTTCGGCTGTGCCGCCAGCATCATGCCGAGCAGGCCACCGAGCGAGGTGCCGACCCAATCGACCTCCTCGACGCCGAGGCGGGCGATCAGCGTCGCCATGTCGGCGGCATAGACCTGGGGATTGTAGGAGGCGGCAATCGGCAGCCAGTGGCTGCGGCCGCGCCCCGGCAGGTCGGGACAGGCGACGCGAACGTCGGTTGCCAGCGCCGCCGCGAGCGCATCGAAGTCACGGCCGTTGCGGGTCAGGCCGTGCACGCAGACCACCGTCCGCCGCTCGTCGGCCGCCCCCCACTCGCTGTAGACGATGCGATGAAACCCATGTGCCCCCAGGCTCAGGTAACTGTTCTCCCTCATTGCCATCGCCGGATTCCCCTTCTGCGTTCTTGCGCATTTTGAGCCGGCATCATGAGCACCAGGGCGAGCGCTGCCAAGTGCCGCCTCCGCCTGCCTTCCGCCTGCTACCATGTCCTGCCAGCGGTGACGGTCCGCGCGTCGCCGGCGGCGCGGCCGGCATGAACGCCTTGCACCCGGCGCGCCCGGCGCGGCACAACATCGCCATGCAAGGCTTGTCCCGCTGGCTGCTCACCCTCCTCACCTTCCTCTTTGTCGTCGTGGCCGCCATGGCCGCCGGCACGTGGTGGCTGGCGTCATCGGCGACACCGGCGCAGGGCCGCTGGCCGATGGCCGGACTGACCGGGCCGGTGGAGGTGCTCCGCGACGAGTGGGGCATCCCGCACATCTTCGCCGCCTCCGAGGTGGACGCGGCGACCGCGCTGGGCTGGGTCCACGCCGAGGACCGCATGGCGCAGATGGAAGCGATGCGGCGCACCGGCGCCGGCCGCCTGGCCGAAGTGGCGGGCCCGATGGCGCTGCCATCGGACCGCTGGATGCGCACGCTCGGCCTCTACGATCTCGCCAAGCGGCAGTATCCCCGGCTGTCCGAGCGGAGCCGGGCGCTGCTGGAGGCCTACGCCCGCGGCGTCAACGCCTGGCTCGAGGGGCGCGCCGGCGCGCTGCCGCCGGAGTACACCCTGCTGGGCGTGGGCCCGGAGCCGTGGACGGTTGCCGACTCCCTGGTGTGGCTGAAGCTGATGGCGCTGCGGCTGTCGGTCGATCAGCGTGACGAACTGCTGCGCGCCCGCCTCGCTCGCCGGCTGTCGCCGGAGCAGCTTGCCGCGCTATGGCCGCAGGACACCGACGGTCCGACCACCATCGACGCCGGTGATGTGAAGGCGCTGCTCGACGACCGGATGCTGGCCGCCACCCTCGCCGCCATTCCGGACGCCGACCCGATCCGGCGCGGCGCTTCCAACGCCTGGGTTCTGTCCGCCGCCCGGACGGACACCGATGGTGCCATCCTCGCCAACGATCCCCACCTGCCGTTCGCGCTGCCCGGCCCGTGGTACCTGGTGCACATCGAAACGCCGGAAGGCACGCTGGCAGGGGCCACCGCCCCCGGCTTTCCGGGGCTGGTTCTGGGCCACAACGGCAGCGTCGCCTGGGGCCTGACCACCTCGAACATCGACGCCGAGGACGTCTTCATCGAGCGCCTCGATGCGGCCGATCCGGGCCGCTACCTGACACCCGACGGATCGCAGCCGTTCGCGTCGCGTGAGGAGCGTATCGCCGTGCGCGGGCAGAACCCGGAGATGCTCCCCGTCCGGGTAACCCGCCATGGCCCGGTGATCTCCGATCTCGCCGGCTTGCCGGGCGGGATCGCCAGCGCCGGCGCACCAGCGGACGGCACCGTGGTCCTGGCCCTGGCCACCACGGCGCTGATCGAGGACGACCGCACCGCGGATGCCCTGTTCGAGTTGGCGCGGGCGCGCTCCGCCGGTGAAATCCGCACCGCCACCGCGTCCGCGACAGCACCGCAGCAGAACGTCCTCTACGCCGACGGCGACGGCGAGATCGGCTTCGTCAGCGCCGGGCTCATCCCCATCCGGCCGGCCGGTACCGGCTGGCTGCCGGCGGAAGGCTGGACCGGCAACCACGACTGGCAGGGTTTCATGCCCTTCCCCGCGCAGCCGCAGTTGCTGGATCCGCCGTCCGGCCTGATCGTCAACGCCAACAACCGGCTGGTCCCGAAGAATTGGCCCTATCCCATCACCGGTGCCTGGGATGCCGGCTTCCGCGCCGCAAGGATCGCGGATGTCCTGACCGGGACCACCCCGCAGACCCCCGCCGGCAGCGCCGCGTTGCAGCAGGACACGGTCTCGATGATGGCGCGACGGGTGCTGCCGCTGATGCTTGCCGGCCTGCCGCCGCAAGCGCCGAACTCCCCGGAGTACCGCGCGGTGACGCTGCTGACCGGCTGGACCGGCGAGATGCGCGCTGACGCGCCGCAGCCGCTGCTGTTCGCGGCCTGGCTGCGGGAGCTGGTGCGGGTCCTGGTCGCCGACGAGCTGGGTCCGGCCTTCAGCGAGTACTGGGACTACCGGCCGCTGTTCGTCGCCAACGTCCTCTCGGGCGATGCGGCATGGTGCGACGACGTCACCACGCCCGCCGCCGAGACCTGTGCCGATGCCTTGCAGACGGCACTGCAGGCGGCCGTCGCCGGTCTCGCCGAGCGGCTGGGCCCCGATCCCGAGGCGTGGCGCTGGGGCGACCTGCATTACCTGCGGATGCAGAACATCCTGTGGAGCAGGGTGCCGCTGCTGGGCGGACTGCTGAGCGTGCAGCGGCCGGTCGGCGGCGGCAACGATACGCCGATGCGCGCCGCCTCCCGCATCGCCGATCCCGAGGAGCCGTTCGCCGCGGTCCATGGCGCCAGCTTCCGCGCCGTTTACGATCTTGCCAACCTCGCCGCCTCGCGCTTCATCATCATCGGCGGCCAGTCCGGCAACCCGTTCTCGGCGCACTGGTCCGACCTCGTCGATCTGTGGATGGCCGGCGGCGGCGTTCCCCTTACCGGAGACCGGGAGGCGCTGCGACGGCATGCGGAATCCCGGCTGGAATTCCTGCCGGCGTCCCGCGAAGGCCCGTGAGCCGCGGCGTCACGGCTGCCGCAGCCCGGCGCCCGGCGGCGCCCTGGCCCCGCGGCACGTCGGGGCGAGGGCGCCGGACAAGGCTTGACCTGGTCAGTCGCCGACGGTGCCCACCGCGAATTTGGTCACGGCGGGATCGCTGATGGCGTTCACGGCAGTATCGGTGGCGCCGAAATAGTAAGTGCGGGCGCTGACGCTGATCTTGGCGCAGTCGGGGCCGGCGGTCGAGCCGACCACCGCGTTGCCCTCATCGAAGGTCAGGGCTGGCGAGCACACGGCGTTGCAGGAGGTGATTTCTCCCGGCAACGGCCGGCTGCACAGGTCGGCAGACTGGCCGCGCTGAAGATTGGCGAACGTCGTGGTGCAGATAACGCCGCCCGGACCGGTGGCGGAAAAGCCTTTCCGCCAGTCGACGCTGACGGTGCACGGCACCGCCGCCTCATTGACGACGGTAACCACGGTTGCCGAGCGCGGGGAGCTGCCGGTCTCCGAATGGATATAGGGAACGCGGTAGCGGGAGATGGCCCCCGGGGCGAGCTGTGGCGAGGTCGCCGCCGGCCCCTGGCTGCCATCGCGACTCTCGGCCCGCGCCTCAATTGTCAGAAACGGTGAAAATAGCGCGGTGATTAATACTGCGGACAACAAAGACAAACATCGAGTCATACTTCAACCTCGCTGTCAGAGCGCCTATCCCAGGACGAATTGTCAAGAGAACCGCTAGCCTAGCACATTGAGGGTATTCTGCAAAGCCTTTTGTGCAATATCCAAAGAGCTGATTGCCATAATTGCCCTGCTGATCACAAATTTGCGCGATATGTGCCATACAATTGCCCATATACACTTCTCAACACACGATCTCTCGCAAGAATAGTATTTATTGACACTCAATCCTGCAAAGCAGCCATGGCAAGTTTACTGCTTAACGATCCGCGTTTTTGCTTTCATGACTTGAGCTGTGCTGTACCAGCGCGACAGCAGGCAGG
>JBDHSN010000117.1:0-10355 GCA_039808105.1 Rhodospirillales bacterium | reverse complement strand
GCGCCCTCCTGGCGCCGCGCCCGGGTCAGCCAGACCTCCGGCGCGGCAAACGCCTGGCAGAAGTCGTGCGCCGACAGCCCGATCCGCCGCTCCGGCAGGGGTAGCCCGAACGCCTGCAGCATCGGCCGGCTCATCCACGGTCCCGGCTGGGTGGCGGGGGGCCAGGTCTTTTCATTCAGGCCGGCGAGGATCATGACGTCGGCACATTGCAGGCGCGCCTCCAGCGGCCCCCAGATGGCGAGCCGGGGGTGGCGCCCCCACCGCGGCCGGACAACCCGGCCGGCGAGCAGGACGTCGAACAGGTCGGGCCATTCCCCCGGCGCGATCGGCGCTTCGTGGTGCAGGGCATCGGCCAACTCGGCGATGAAGCCGGCGAGGGCCTCGCCGTCGTCGCCGGACCACAGCCGCACGCCGCCGCGTTGCGCATCGGTAGTGGCGAGGGCCTCCGCGGTGTGGCCGAGCGCCGTCAGGATTTCGCCGGGTGTGGTGGCGGTGCCGGTATCGAACACCCCGGTGAGTGCCGCGCACGCCGCCTCCAGCGCATCGAGGACGCCCGCAACGCGCAGTGCCGTATCGCCCGCAACGCGCAGTGCCGTATCGCCCGCCTCGGGGCTCTTCGTTTCCAGCGCCCGCCGCAGCCCGTCGATGCCGGGAGCCGGCTGCAGTCCGCGCAGGATGTGGCGCTCCAGCTTGCGCACGTCGGCACGGAAGGCGGCGGGAGAACATCCCGCCGCAGCCAGCGGGTGCTTGAGCACCGACAGCAGCGATACCGGCGCGAAGCGCTCGGCGGCCATCCGCCCGATCAGCCGCAGGAAGGCGGCGGGCGGCGTGTCTGCCAGCGGCCGGCCGCCGGAATCGTCGACGGCGATATCCCAGCGCAGCAGCTCGGCTGCCACCCGGCGGGCGAGCACCCGGTCGGGGGTGACCAGCGCTGCCGTCCGCTCCGGCGTTGCCAGCGTCCGGCGCATCAGCAGGGCAATCGCCCGCGCCTCTTCCTCCGGACTGGCAGCCTCGACCAGGGTGACGCCGGCGAAGGCGTCGGCATCGCCGCCCTCGCTGCGCAGTGCCGGTGCCTGCGCGGCCGGAGCCAGGGCGCGGGCGAGGACGCGCCCCCGGCCGCCGCCGGTGCGGGCAGTGCCGCATAGGGGCCAGGGATGTACTTTATCACGACCGATGCCGAGCCGCCGCAGTAACTGCGCCAGGCCGAATTGCGGGTGGGAGGTCGCCGCGGCGTAGTCCGGATCGTCGGCATCGACGTCGATGGCGCGCCAATGGGCATCGTCACTGGCGGTGTCGAGGCCGGGCAGCACCACCACGCCCTGTGGCAGCCGGGCGATCACCGCCAGCAGCCCGGCGGTCGCCGGCATGCTGCCGGTGGACCCGGCGGCGATGACCGGGCCGGCCGGCGGCGATGACCGCCAGACCCGCGCCTGCGCGGTCAGCAGCCGCTGGCGCCGGTCGGCGGGGTCGATGGCGCCGTCCGCCTGCAGCGTCTCCTGCCACTGCCGGGCGATCGGCTGCAGAAAATCGAGGGTGATCTGCCAGTGCCGGGCCAGCTCATCCGGCACCAGCTGGTCGAGCGCGTCGATGCTCAGCCGCTCGGTGTGGATCTGATCGAACAGCCGGCCCAGTTCGGCGGCGAGTTGCGCCGCCTGCGCCGGCCGGGTGCGGATGGTGCCGCCCATCACCTGGACGACGTGTCGCGCCAGCAGCAGCTGCCGACGCAGCCCCGGAATGGCGGGCGGTATCCCGGTACCGGCGGCGGAGACGAGCGCATCCATCTCGTCGAACGACAGGTCGTCCTCGTCGATGTCGCCCAGCGGCGTCATCTTCGGCAGCAGCAGCGGCCGGCCGCCGCTGTGGCGGACGAAGGCGAGGGTCAGCGACCGGCAGGCGCGGCGGGTCGGCAGCAGGATGCGCGCCGCCGCCAGTGCCTCCGGCGCTTCGCCCAGCCAGGCGCGCAGCCCCGCCGCCAGGGCATCGACGAACGAAACCTCCGGGGCGATGGTATAGACGCCGCGCATGTTCAGCCGCCGGTATCGTCGCCAAGGAAGGCCTCGGCGGCCGGGATGTCGGCGGGCGTGCCGACATGGCACCAGCGGCCGTCGTGCACGATGCCGGCAAGGCGGCCGCCGGCGATCGCCCGGTCGTACAGCAGGTTAAGCGAGAAGGCGCCGCCGGGCGCGTCCGCCAGCAACCGCGGATGCAGAATTTGCAGCCCGGCGAACAGCAGGGGGGCCGGCTCGCCGTCGCGGCGACGGGCCAGCCGGCCGTCATCGCGTCGGTGGAAGTCGCCGGCGCCAGCGTAGCCGAGAGCGGTGGCGACGGGATGCAGCAGCAGCAGCGCATCCATCTGCTGCGCATCCCAGGCCAGGGTGAGGGCGGCCAGCGCCGGCTGTGCCCCGTCCTGCCACAGGATATCGCCGTTCAGCACGAAGAACGGCGCATCGCCAAGCAGCGGCAGGGCGTTGCGGACGCCGCCGCCGGTCTCCAGCCGCTCGCTTTCGACGCACAGCCGCACCTTCGGCCGGTCACGCCCGGCAAGGTGACGGCCAAGGGCATCGGCGAGGTGGTGGCCATTGACCACCACCTCGCCGATCCCGTGCGCATCCAGCGCGTCGAGGGCGCGGTCGAGCATGCTGCGGCCGGCGATGGGGATCAGCGGCTTCGGCGTGGTCAGCGTGATCGGGCGCATCCGCAAGCCGAGGCCCGCAGCCAGCACCATCGCCCGGCGCGGCGTGTCTTTCTCGACCGGGGCGGCGGCGCTCATCTGCCGCCCGCCGTGACCGGTGGACGCGGCGCCGGTTGCGGAGCGCAGCGGAGCGGCGGCGGGATGTGCCGGTCGAGCCAGCCGCGCACCGCGGCCAGCGCCGGGTCCTGCGCCGCCGCCGCCAGCAGCCGCCAGACGCGGGGGATGTGGCCGAGATAGCCGGGCTTGCCGTCGCGGCGGTCGAGGCGGGTGAAGATGCCGATCACCTTGGCGTGCCGCTGCGCTGCCAGGATGGCGAAGCTGCGGGCGAACGCCGCCGGATCCGCCGGCGCAACTCCGGCAAGGTAGCGGGCGAGCATCGCCTCGCGCAGCGGCGCCGGGACATTGCGGCGGGCGTCTTCCAGCAGCGACATCAGGTCATAGGCGGCCGGACCGGCCACCGCGTCCTGGAAGTCGAGCAGGCCGCAGGCGGCAATGCCGCTGCGTCCGGTGATGCGCATCAGGTTGTCGACGTGGAAGTCGCGCAGCACCAGCGTCGGCGGCTGCGCCAGCGGCTCGGCCAGCACCGCTTCCCAGGCGGCGATATAGTCGTCGCGGATGCCGGCGGCGACCGGACGCCCGGCGACCGCCGGCAGGAACCAGTCCACCAGCAGCAGCGCCTCGTCGAGCAGCCGGCCGCGGTCATACGCCGGCAGGCCCGCCGGCGCCGCCGTGGCGGCGGGCAGGCGGTGCAGGTGGATCAGCACATCCACCGCAAGCCGGTAGAGCTCCGGCTCGTCGGCGCCGGCGGCGAGCAGCCGGGTGAAGGTATCGTCGCCGAGGTCTTCCAGCAGCAGCAGGCCGGCCGCCGCGTCAGCGGCGAGGATCGCCGGCGCGCTGAGTCCGAGGCCGCAAAGATGGCGGGCGATGCGCAGGAACGGGCGGACGTCCTCGTGCTGTGGCGGGGCGTCCATCAGCACCGCGGTGGTGCCGTTGCGGCGGACGCGCAGATAGCGCCGGAACGAGGCGTCGGCGGCGAGCGCCGTCACTTCGGCCGACGGCCAGCCGGCGGCGGCGAGGAAGCCGCCGATGGCGGCGGTGCGCTCAGACAAGGCCGGCCTCGCGCAGCCGCTGCCGCCAGGCCGCATCTCCGGCAAGGCGCAGCCGGCGGTAATCGGGGGCATCGCCTGCGTCCAGCACCAGATCGAGCCGCCGCTCCGGCAGCAGCGGTCCCAGCCGGTCCGGCCATTCGATCAGGCAGACGCCCGTGGCGAGCGCTTCTTCCAGCCCGAGCTCGACGGCGTCGTCAGGACCGCCAATGCGGTAGAGGTCGAAGTGCCAGACGGCGGCGGCCTGCGGCTCCGCCGGCTCGTAGACCTGCACCAGGGTAAAGGTCGGGCTCGGCACCTCTTCGTCGGCGCTGCCGCGGGCGCGCACCAACGCCCGGGCGAACACCGTCTTGCCCGAGCCGAGATCGCCCCACAGCGCCAGCACATCCCCCGACCGGACGATCGGCGCGAGCCGCTGCGCCAGCGCCACCGTCTGCTCCTCGCCCGACAGCACCCGATCGGCGAGGTGCCGATCGGCGCTTGAACCGTGCGGCGGGCCGGCCCATTGTGTCGGCGGCGGGCGACCGTCGTCATCGATCATCAACGACAAGACCATCGGCGGGGAGAAATGACCAGCGATCCATCGCGCGCCGACGTCGCGATCATCGGTGCCGGCCCGGTCGGCCTGTTCGCCATCTTCGAATGTGGCATGCTGGGCATGAGCTGTCATGTCTTCGACGCGCTGGAGGCAGTCGGCGGTCAGTGCAGCGCACTCTATCCGGAAAAGCCGATCTACGACATTCCCGGATACCCCCGCATCCTTGCCGCCGATCTGGTCGAGAGACTCGTGGAACAGGCGGCGCCGTTCAAGCCCGTTTTCCACCTGGGCCGGCAGGTCAGCCGCGTCGTCGCGGAAGCGGACGGCGACTGGCGGGTGGAGGCCGACGGCGGGGCGGCGGTGGTGGCCAAGGCGGTGATCGTCGCCGCCGGTGTCGGCGCGTTCGGGCCGAATCGGCCGCCGCTGGAGGGGATCGAGCGCTTCGAGGGGCGGCCATCCGGCTCCGGCGTGCAATACCTCGTTGTCCGGCGCGACGACTTCCGCGGGCGGCGGGTGGTGATCGCCGGCGGCGGCGATTCGGCGGTGGACTGGGCGCTGTCGCTGGCCGAGGTGGCGGCCTCGGTGGCGGTGGTGCACCGGCGTGACAAGTTCCGCGCCGCCCCGGAGAGCGTCAGCCGCATGCGCGGTCTGGCCAAGGCCGGCAACATCGAGCTGGTGATCCCCTACCAGCTGCACGGCATCGAGGCGGATGCGGCCGGGGAACTGGCGGCGGTGATCGTCGCCGATCTCGACGGCGGCACCCGCCGGCTGGCGGCCGACGTGCTGCTGCCTTTCTTCGGGCTGTCGCAGAACCTGGGTCCGATCACCGCATGGGGGCTGAACCTCGAGCGCCACCACGTCGCCATCGATCCCGCCAGCGGCGCCGCCGGGCCCGCCGGCCTGTTCGCCATCGGCGATATCGCCACCTACCCCGGTAAGCTGAAGCTGATCCTCACCGGCTTCGCCGAGGCGGCGCTGGTGGCGCACGCCATCTACCCGCTGGTGCATCCCGGCGAAGCACTGCATTTCGAGTACTCCACCACCCGGGGCGTGCCGGCGGGATCGTAGTTTTGAGCCGGCGGCCGCACCCAGGGCAGCCGCCGTTCCGGCGGTCGGCGACCGGCGGCATGATCGCGCGCGGCGCAACGCCGGGGGCCTGGGTGAGCGTGGGTGCCAGCGGCCGGTGGCCGGGAGGTCCTGTTCACGAGGATTCCCCGGAGGCCGAAGGCCCTCAAGCAAGGGCGTTGCGGGCGCCGGCACGCTCCGCTACCGTCGGCGCCAGCCATGCTGCCGGCGGTTTTCCGCTGAGCCGGGCAGGAGGGGTGGCCGAGCGGTCTAAGGCGCACGCCTGGAGAGCGTGTTCACCGAAAGGTGTCGTGGGTTCGAATCCCACCCCCTCCGCCACGTCCAGTTTATTGGAATAGCCGCATTTTTGCCCTTGTCGAACCGTCGGTATCGTTCGGGATTGCAGCGGTTGCTCGTTCCGCATTGCGTGACGGGTTCGCTGCCACTGAAGGGCCGAGACGCCTCCGTATCAAGCTTCAGTGGCGACCCCGCTTCGGACAGGACGATGCCCTTCGCGGTTGTTCGGCGTTCGTGATCCGGTGTTCAGTGAGGGAGGTTTCTGAGGCGCGCTACCGGAAGTCGCGGGTTTTCACCTTCAGCCGGCGGGCGGGCGCGGGATCGGCGGTGTCCCGCTCCCTGATGCGGTGCAGGGCGGGGGTGAGGTCGAGCAGGCGCTCGGCGACGACGTGGATGACGGCACCCTCGCGCTGCAGCCGGCCTTCGCAGCCGAGCAGGCCGGCGGACAGCACGACGCGGCGGCAGCGCTCGAACATCGCTGGCCAGACAATCAGGTTGGCGGTCCCGGTCTCGTCCTCGATGGTGATGAACAGCACTCCCTTGGCCGAGCCCGGCCGCTGGCGCACCAGCACCAGCCCGGCGACGCGGATGCGCCCGCCGTCCGCCCGCTGCGCGAGGCCGGCGGCGGGCGTGACGCCGCGGCGGTCGAGGGCCGGGCGCAGGAAGGCGAGCGGATGGGCACGCAGGCTGAGCCCGGTCGCCGCATAGTCGTCGACCACCTCGCCGCCGGCCGGCGCCGGCGCCAGGACCACCTGCGGCTCGATGACCTCGGGGGCAATGTCGCCTTCGTGCTCGTCCGCCGCGGCGAACAGCGGCAGCGGCGCCTCGCGCAGCCCCCGGATCGCCCAGGTGGCCTCGCGCCGCGAAGCCGCCAGGGCCCCGAAGGCATCGGCGTCGGCGAGGCAGCGCAGGGCTCGGCTGCCGAGGCCGGCGCGCCGCTGCAGCCCGGCGATCGCGGTGTAGGGGACATCGCGGACGCCGACCAGCCGCGCGGCGTCCTTGTCGGCCAGCCCCCTGACCATCCGCAGCCCCAAGCGCACGGCAAAGCCGCCGCACGGCAGGGCCTCCAGCGTGCAGTCCCAGCGGCTGTGGTTGACATCGATGGGCCGCACCACGACGCCGTGGCGGCGGGCGCAGCCGACCAGCTGCGCCGGCGCGTAGAAGCCCATCGGCTGGCTGTTGAGGATGGCGGCGAGAAACACCTCGGGGTGGTGGTGCTTCATCCAGCTCGACGCATAGGCGAGCAGCGCGAAGCTGGCGGCGTGGCTCATCGGAAAGCCGTAGGAGCCGAAGCCGGCCAGCTGCCGGAAGGTCTGGGCGGCGAACCCGGGCTCGTAGCCGCCCGCGATCATCCCGCCGATCAGCTTGTCGCGGAAGTGGGCGACGCCACCGGTGACCTTGAAGGTGGCCATCGATCGGCGCAACTGGTCGGCCTCGGCCGGCGTGAAGCCGGCGCAGTGGATGGCGACGGCCATCGCCTGCTCCTGGAACAGCGGCACCCCCAGCGTCCTGCCCAGCACCTTCTCGAACTCCGGCGTGGGATAGACCACCTTTTCCCTGCCCTCGCGGCGGCGCAGGTAGGGGTGGACCATGTCGCCCTGGATCGGCCCTGGCCGGACGATGGCGACCTCGATGGTGAGATCATCGAGGCTTCGCGGCTTCAGCCGCGGCAGCATCGACATCTGCGCCCGGCTCTCGATCTGGAAGACGCCGATGGTATCGGCCCGGCAGATCATGTCGTAGACGCCGGCATCGTCCTGCGGGATGCCGGCAAGGTCGAGGTCGAGGCCCTTGTGCGCCTTCAGCAGATCGAAGCAGCGGCGCAGGCAGCCGAGCATGCCGAGGCCGAGCACATCCACCTTCATCATCTTCAGGGCGTCGAGGTCGTCCTTGTCCCACTCGACCACCTGCCGGCCGGCCATCGCTGCCGGCTCGATCGGCACCAGCTCGTCGAGGCGGCCCAGGGTGAGGACGAAGCCGCCGGGATGCTGCGAGAGGTGGCGCGGCGCACCCACCAGCTGGCGGGCGAGATCGAGGGTCAGGCGCAGCCGGTCATCACCGGCGTTGAGGTTCAGCTCGCGCAGCCGATCGTCGCTGACGCCGTCCTCGTCCCACGCCCGGGCGAGCCGGGCGAGCTCGCCGGTGACGTCCTCCGGCAGGCCGAGCGCCTTGCCCACCTCGCGGACCGCGCCGCACGCCCGGTAGCGGACGACGGTGGCGGCGAGCGCTGCCCGGTCGGGGCCGTAGGTCCGGTAGATCCACTGGATCACCTCCTCGCGCCGCTCGTGCTCGAAGTCGACGTCGATGTCGGGCGGCTCTCGGCGCTCCTGGCTGACGAAGCGCTCGAACAGCAGGTCGCAGCGCTCCGGGTCGATGGCGGTGATGCCGAGGACGAAGCAGACGGCGGAGTTGGCGGCGGAACCACGGCCCTGGCAGAGGATGGCTTGCGAGCGCGCGAACCGCACGATGCTGTTCACCGTCAGGAAGTAGGGGGCGTAGCCCAGCTCGCCGATCAGCGCCAGCTCATGGCGAAGCTGGGCGGCGACCTTCGCCGGCACGCCCTGCGGGTAGCGCTGCGCCGCCCCCTCCCAGGTCAGCCGCGCCAGCGCCTGCTGGGCGGTCAGTCCGGGAATGTCGAGCTCGTCGGGGTACTGGTAGGACAGCTCGGTGAGCGAGAACCGGCAGCGCCCGGCGATCTCGGCGGTGCGCGCCACCGCCTCGGGATGGCGGGCGAACAGCCGCGCCATCTCGCGGGGGCTCTTCAGGAAGCGGTCGGCGAAGCGCTCGCGGCGGAAGCCGGCGTCATCGATAGTGCAGTTCTCGCGGATGCAGGTGACGACGTCCTGCAGGATGCGGCGCTCCGGGGCGTGGTAGAGGACGTCGTTGGTGGCGACGGTGGGCACGCCCGCCGCCTGCGCCAGCGCGGCGAGGGCGGCAAGGCGGGCGTGCTCGCGCGGGCGGAAGCGGCGGGTCAGCGCCAGATAGGCGCGGCCCGGGAAGTGGGCGCGCAGGCGGTCGAGACCGGCGGCGAGAACTTCGTCGGCGCCGTCAGGGACCAGCACCGCCAGCAGCCCCGCGCCGTATTCGGCGAGGTCGTTCCAGCCCAGCCGGCAGGCGCCCTTGCCGGCGCGGCGCTTGCCGAGGGTCAGCAGCCGGGTCAGCCGGCAATAGGCCGGCTTGTCGGTGGGATAGACCAGCAGTCGCGCGCCCTCGTCGAGATCGAGGCGGCAGCCGACGATCAGGCGCACGCCGGTCGCCTGCGCCGCCTCATGGGCGCGGACGATGCCGGCGAGCGAGCTGCGGTCGGTGACCGCCAGCGCCGGCAGGCCGAGCACCGCGGCGGCGGAAAACAGCTCCTCGCAGCTCGACGCGCCGCGCAGGAACGAGAAGTGGCTGGTGACCTGCAGCTCGCAGTAGGCCGGGGTCGTGCGCGGGAGGCTCATGCGAAGAGGCCGTGCACGAACCAGCGGCTGCCGTCCGCATCGCTGCGGCGGAACAGCCAGAAGCGTCCGCCGTCCTCGTCCTCGATGCAGAAGTAGTCGCGCACTTCCGCCGCTTCGGCCGGGTTGCGCCACCACTCGCCGAACACCCGCTCCGGGCCGTCGGCACGGCAGACCCGCCGCCGCCGGCCGTCCCAGACGAACAGCGCCGGCGGATCGTCGGGCAGCAGTGCCGTCACCGCCACCGGCTCGGGCGGATCGAGCAGCCGGACCGGCCGGGGGCCCTCGGTCCAGCTGGTTCCGACCGGCGGGCTGAGTGCCGGGATGCGGCGCAGCGCGCGTTCGGGCAGGTCGCTCGCCACCGGCGCCAGGCGATACAGATGCCGGGCACCGAGGCGGCCGGCGAGGCGGTCGATGAGGGGGGCGAGGTCCGGCTCGTCGGTTCTGCCACCGATGCCGCCGGCGAGCTGGCGGAAGCCGAGCGGCTCGGTCCGGCGCGCCACCAGTTCGGCCGCCTCGATGCCGAAGCCGGGATCGATGGAGCCGAGGCGCTCCGCGAACAGCCGGGCAATGTGGTCCGCATCGCGGCATGCCTGTGCCGTACCGACGCGCAGCGCTGCCACCTCGCGGTCGACGCGAAAGGCGAGCAGGTCGAGGCGGCGGGCGCCCAGGCCGGCCGCCTCCAGCTCCCGGCACAGCCGGCGGGCGAGCCGTCGCAGCACCGCTTTGAGGCTGTCGGCACCGATCGGCTCGGCGAAGCTCATCCGTGCCGCGGGCGCCGTCGCCTCGCGCACCGGCAGCAACGGCTCGGCCATCCGCCCCTCGGCCTGGTCCAGTCGCTGCAGCAGCACCGCACCGAAGCGCAAGGCGAGGGCGGCGCGCGGGACGGCGGCGAGATCGCCGATGCGCGCGAAGCCGAGACGGGCGAGGCTCGCCGCCGTCGCCGGCGCCCGCCGCAGCGCCGCCACCGGCAGACCAGCGAGGGCGGCCGCCGTCTCTTCCGGCGGGGCGATCGCCGCGGCGGCGGCGAAGCGGGCCAGCGCCCAGGCCGCCGCCCATGTGTCGGCGATGGCGGTCCGGGCGGTGAAGCCGGCGCCGTCGAGGCGGGCGGCGAGGTCGGCCAGCAGCGCCGCTTCGCCGCCAGACAGGGGGGCGCAGCCGGTGATGTCGATGACGACGCCGTCCGGCGGATCGGTGGCGGCAAGGGGAGCGTAGCG
>JBDHSN010000116.1:0-10392 GCA_039808105.1 Rhodospirillales bacterium | reverse complement strand
CGTCATGATTGCTCCTTTGCGGAGCTTGAATCAGATTTTCCCCGCCGCGTGAATCCCTTTATGAGTTCGTGACCTAGGGGAGACGCGGCGTCGACCCGCACGAGGCGGCCGCGATCAACGATCTGGGCGACAGTCGTGCCCTCCAGCGCCACCCAGGTCGCGTCGTAGATGGAGACCCGACATCGATCCTCGGATGGCACGCGCGTATAGGTGCCGATCGCCGCCGCGAGAGAGAGAGCCACGGGCGCGGAGTACCCGGCCACGTGCATAGCACCGAGGACGGCCAGGCGCTCCACACCGTCGCGATCCCAGCCACGGACAGCCCCCCTCCCACGCACCGGTACGGCTGCGCCAGCCGATATCCACTCGCGGATAGTGGGCAGCGGTACGCCAACGGCGACAATCACACCATCATCGGGCCAGAGCGTGTCCATGCCCGGGATGATGACACATTGCGGCGCGCGTCGCAAGGTGGTGCCCCCGGGATTTTATGTGGATTATTGCCCGCAGTATTGTTGATGATAGCAGAGGATTGACGGTTATGCGTTTAGTTAAGTGTTAATGTACTGTATCTCTAGGAAAAAGACATAGATGAGCGAAATGAATACTGAATGTTATCCGAGAATAACTGTGTAATTATGCGGCTAGCGCTGTTTCTGTCTCCACCAGCGCATCCGGCCCCGTGAAGCCCATGGTGGCCCGGAAAAAGCTTCACACGAGTTCCACAGCGACGGTATCGCCCTCATGCCAGTCGCCGATGGCGACACCAAGGTCGTACTCGAAGCGATCGTTGACAGGGTAGACGTCATCCGTGGTCGCGGAAGTGAAGGCGCGGATAACAACCTCACTTCCCGAAGATCCTCCGTTGAACTCGGCCCGCACGCGGCGCTTGAGCGTCACCTTGGTCCCGTTCGTCATTGACCCGATGATCGCGAACGACAGCATAGCGATGCCGAACGCGGGTAGTGCGTTTGCTCCCCCGGGTGCCATCGGCACGTACCATTTGCCGCCCTTCACCGAGCTTAGCCACTGATTCTCGGCAGTGATCGACAGCCGATTGATGTCTGACATTACTTTAATTTCCTTATGGGCGGATTATGAACCACAGCATTGCGGTCTATAAACCACAGCATGCGGTTTATAGACCACGACATTGTCGATAAATATGGGTTATAAACCAGTATACTTTTTTTAAATGTTGCTGCACTGTCTTCGGAAGGGTAATACATGGAGTTGACGTGATGAACATCGAGCGCAATCCAGATCCGGAACTTCGTGATCTGTGGCGGATGTATGTGGATGCAGTGCGCGAAAGAGAGCAAGTTTGTGAGACAGACGAGAATCGCTTGTACGATAAAATCGTGGACTATGGGAATAAGATTGAGGCGACGGAAGCAAAAACTGCCGATGATATAGCTATACAGCTACGATATGCACTGTGCGAGCAGGTTAGGGTTTCTATGCCTGATGGATACTACTCTAGCATCGTCCTAAACACACTATCAGAAGGGCAAGTAAAAAATATAAAGGTGAATACAGAAACTAAATTACTATGGAATTTGGTTGCCAGATACGATCAAATATTGTGCACTGATATCGGCGATATCTCGCGCCATCTCGACTGCGCAATTGTGGACACTGAGGCCGGCATCGGCGTGCTGACGGCGCTGGTGGACGGCTACTGCACCACCGGCGAGGACGTCAGCAGCGAAGCGGTGACGTGGCTGGCGGCCAAGATCGCGGCCGACATCAAGCAGCTGTCGGCGGCGGTGGACGCCTACCAGTCAGCCGCGCGGCGGTAGGGCTGCGGCTCGCCGGCTTTAATCGTGGGGGAGATGACCGGCGAGCCTGCCTGAGGCATCTGGGGGATCGCTCAGGCTGATGACACCGTACAGGGTGCCACGATCGGGCCCCTCCCACCCCCTTCCTGATGTGGGTGCAGCCATGAATAGAACCATGACCGTGGATCGCTTGATAGCCGAAGCTAAACAAAACAGCACAGGAACTGGAGATCCTGATACTTTTGAGCCTGAGAAAATCGCTTTCGCGCTCCGGATCGCACTGGACTTCTTATTGGGCAGCATTGACTATGAGCGCAACCAGAGCGACGGGACGCTGTCGCTGCGCGCATTCTGGCCACTTTGGTGGCTCGTGCGCAAGAAATAGCGGACGCCAAAAAAGTTCATTGATGCTCTGTAGGGGCCCCCGAATCGCCCACCCCGCCGGCTCGTCCTATCCCCCTTCCTTCATGTATCTGATCAGTTCGACCTCGGCGGCGGTAATCTCGACCACGCCGAGGGGCGCCTGCTTCGAACTGCCGTACTCGATCAGCCCGGCATACCTGAGCGGATTGGCAATGCAGATCCGACCGTGAGGGTCAGCAGCGACAGCGGCCGCGATGGCAGCGTCGCCGGCGGCGATGGTGGCGCTGCCCTCCTTGTCGACGGTGGCTGAGGGCTTCGCTGCGGCCGGGTCCGAGACCACCTGCCAGTTGCCCCTGAACCGGCCCGTGTCCACCGGCGACCGGCCCACGACCCCACGCAGCGCCTGGCGGGCGGTGTCGGCCATCAGGTCAGCCAGGCCTTCGGTGACCATCTCCTTGCCGAGCTGGACCAGGCCGCGGCGGAAGTCGTCGGCGGCGGCCATCAGCGGGCCGTGCGCAGCGGCGAGATGCCGGTTGCGATCGCCCGGTTCATCGTCGTTCCCGGGCGGGCCGCTTCGGCCGCGATGTGGTCGGTGATCGAGTTGATGATCAGCGTCATGTCGATCCCGCCGTCGTCGCGCTTCTTCTGCTCGCCTTGGGTGACGCTGGCGCCGGCGTTGTTGATGATGGTCAGGTTGACCGTCGGCGCCGCCGCCCCAGCCGCCTGGACGCCCAGGTTGCCGCCGGCGAGCCGCTTCAGCGGCAGCACCGCTTCGGGACCCGCCTCGCCCATCAGGCCGGTGCCGTGGGCCATGGGGAATACCGTCGGCCGGTCGACGACGCCACCGCGGGCGAAGGGCAGGACGTTCCCCCGGTCGAAGGCGCCGCCCTGCGCCACACCGCCGAGCAGGAAGCCGCTGTTCGTGCCGCCGCTGGTGATCATGCCGCCTGATCCGGTGGTGCCGTAGGAGCCGCCACCGAACAGGCCGCCGATCAGCCCGCCCAGCAAGCCGCCAAGACCGCTTGTGGCAGCATTAACACCCGCCATAACTGTCTTCATCATTATTGTTCTTAGCATTTCCTTTGAACATCTTCAGCAAGGCTCTTTAGCACAACGGAGAACTTCTTTCCGCTGATAATCGCGTCTTCAAAAGAAGATGTCACAATGCTGCCGACCTGACGGAAACCGTCAGTCAGAAACTCAGTAGACTCTGCGACGTGGGCATTCGCCGAGACAATGACCTGTTGCTTGTTCTGGAGGTCAGCGATTTGCTGATTGAAAATGTTATTCGTCAGCAATCTGGCTTCGGCCAGTTCGTCCGTCGAAAGCTTCTCGTCTTCGAGGCCCTTCAGGGCAATATCGCGCCGCATGTTCAGGGCTTCGACCTCGCGGCCGGACAGTTCCAATGCCCGAACGCGCAGCTGCTCAAGCCCGGAGTAAGCGTTTTCTTGCTCTGTGAGCGCCTGCGTCTCTTTTCGAATTTCGTCGGATTGGTACCGGTCGTAAGCGGACTCGGCCGATTTGTAATCCCTCTCGCTCGTGTCGCGCTCAGAAGAGCGTGACCTGCCGGTGCTGGTCCGCGTCGGCTTGCTGGCTTTGGGCGCGAGGCGGATCACCTCGCCCGTCGGGGCCTGGCTCACCACCGGTGCCGCGGCCTCTGCGTTGGCCTTGTCGACCTCGGCGCGCTTGTCATTGGCCGCGCCTTCCAGTTCGGCCAGGCGTGACTTGTCCCATCGGGTTTTCCCGAACAGGTCACCAGCCCAATCGCCTGCGTGCTGGCGCAACCATCCTTCGATGCTGTCGTTGCGGGCGATCACTTCCCGCTGGTGAGCGGCCAGGCCGTCGAGAACCTTCAGCTGCGCCCCAATGCTGCCACCAAGGCCTTCGACCGCGGCCGAGACGACATCGATGCTATCGGCGATGCCGGCGAAGGCGCTTTTGACCACCGAGGTCGTTCCGGTCAGGCCGTCCAGGTCGCCCACAAGCCGGGTGGTCGCGTCCTGCATCCGGCCGATCGAGGAACTCCAGGTGCCTTCCATCGATCCCGCCTGTTTGGCGAGATCCTCGGCGCCGGCGATCGCGGCCCGAAAGAAGTCCTCGTTTGAAACCCGGCCGTCCTTCACCAGCGCTGTGAGCTTCCCGACGCTGCCGCCGGCGTCCTCGATGTGATTGGCGACCGACTGCAGCAGCGGCCGCATGCCGTCCAAGAGGCTGTTGAACTCCTCGGCCTGGATCGTCGGCGAGCCGAGGGCCTGGCCCAGCTGCAGCAGCGCACCGCTCGCCTCGGCCGCCGACTGCCCGCCGATCTTGAGGGCGTTGGAGACGCCTTCCGTCAGGGTCAGCATGTCGGCCTGGCTGGCGCCGAGGTCCTTCGCGGCACCGCTCATGCGGGAGTAGAGGGCGACCAGCGCTTCGACCGGCGTACCGGTTCGGGCAGCAATGGCGTACAGCTGGGCGAAGGCCTCGTGCGCGCCCATCACCGAACCGGTCGCCACCCGCAACTGGCTATCCATCCGGCCGGCAGCATCGGCGGCGGTGACGAAGCCGCGGGCGAGCTCGCCGATCCCCGTCGCGATGCCGGCGGCGCCGAGCCCGGCGGCCACGCCTGAGCCGAAGGACTGCATCACCCGGGCGAGGCGGGACTGCTGCAACTCCGCCTGCGCCGTCGTCTCGCGCAGCTTGTCCATCAGCTGGGCGTGGCGCTCAATGCCGATCGTGCCGCGCTTGAAGGCCTCATCAAGGGTCCGCTGGCCGCGTTCAAGGCGGGCGGCTGCAGCGGCCGTCGGGTCAAGCTGGCGCTCCAGCCGGTTGAAGGCCGCTTGGGCGCGCGCCGTGCTGGCGGTGGTTTTCGCCGAGGCGCCGTCGACGCGCCGGATCGCTTCCTCGAAATCGCGGGCACCGTCCTGCGCCTTGCCGGCGTCAATACCGAGGTAGAGCGTGCGGCCGAGAGCAGCTGCCATGGCAAGTCCTCCGAAGAAGAAAACAAATATTCAGAAACAAAAAAAGAATGGAGCGTAGCATCCCGCTACGCCCCATCCTCCTACCCCGATCAGCCCCGGGTGGCCCGCGCCGCGGCGCGCAAGGACAGCCCGCCCGTTCGGTGTCGGCGTTCTTTCACGCGGCCGGCGACTATCCGACTGAGACCGGCGGCGCGAGACGGCTGTCGCGCCCTCAGATGAAAAGCAAGCCCTCTGGGCGATCCCGCAGATAGATCGAGCCCGTTGCCTCGGCGGACCGAGCCGCGAGCCCCAGAGCCATCGCCAACGCCACCAAGCCATCGATGCGGCCGGTCGCCTTCGCCTTGCTGAGTTTGCGGTTGCCGGCCGGATCCATCTCGATGGCGGCATTGGCGGCATTCCAGCGCAGCACCGGATGCCCGCCGCGCCGAAGGCGGCGGTTGAGGATCCCAATTTCGAGTGCGTCGACGGCCGGGGCCATATCACGAAAACCTTGACCCCACGCGGTCAACGGCACCTCGATCCCTTCGTCGGCCAAGCGCTTCTGAAGTTCCAGAATCCCCCACCGGTCGTATGCGATCCCGTCGAAGCGCGCCGTCACCTCGCCCAAGGTGTGCACGACCGCGCCCTTATCGATAGCCCGGCCCGGCGGGGCGTTCAAAAAGCCTTGGTCCCGCCACAGGGCGTAGGGCACCCGGTCCCGGTCGCCGCGGTCGATGATCGTGTCGCCGGCCGTCCAGAACCAGCACAGCACGTCATAGGTGTCCGGGGCATCGTCGTCGGGGAACACCAACACAAGGCTGGTGAGGTCCTGCGTGCTGCTGAGATCGAGCCCGCCCCAGCACGGCCGGCCGTCGAGGGCGTCGAGGTCGACCGCTTCGTCGCAGGCGTCCCAATCCGAAGCCGCGACGAAGCGAGTGTCGGCTTCAACGGGCTGGTTGAGGTGGAAAAGCCGAAAGATGGACTCTTCGGACGGGATGCGCTGCGCTCTCGCCGCGGCAATGCGGCACTCGTCCAGCGATCGGAAATCGCCCAATGCCGGGTTGGCGGCGCGCCATGTCGCCTCTGCCCACGGGTCAGATTCCTTCGGCGCTTCGAAAATCGCGGCGAAGAAGCTGGGGTCGTCGATCACGCCGGCATTCACTTTGCGGCCGTATTCCGTGAGCTCGCTCATGACGCTGTGCCGATCGGCGCTCTGCGTGCTGATCGTCAGCAAAAGCGGCTGCTCGCGCCCGCCGGTCGCCGTGGAAATGGCATCATAGAGGTTCCGGTTTGGCCACTGCGCCATCTCGTCCATACCGGCGAATGAGGGCGAAAGCCCGTGCGCCCGGGTCGCGTCGGCGGCGATCGCCACGTAGTACGATCCGCTGGCGTAGTGAACGATCCGTTTTTGGCTCTCGATCAGGTTGACGTGCGCCGCGAGGTCCGGATCAGCCTGCACCATCGCCTTTGAAGCGTTGTAGATCAACCCGGACTGATTCCGGTCGCGGGCGGCGCTGATGACTTGGCCGTTGAGCTCGCCATCGGCCAGCAGGTGGTAAAGTGCCAGGCCGGCGGCGAGGCCGGTTTTGCCGTTCTTTCGGGGGAGGCTGATCAGCACGCTGCGGACGATCCGCCGGCCGTGGGCGTCGACGGGATCATAGATCCCCTGCAGAATCTTCCTCTGCCATGGCCGCACGCGGAAGGGCTTGCCGGCGCCGAATCCGGCCGGGACGGTCAGTCCTTCGAGGAACGCGACGACGCGAGCAGCGCCGCCCAGCGGTTTCCTGGCTCGTTTCCGGGGCTGTTTGGCTGGCATAGTCGTGTCCTATCGGCGGGAGAAAGGCCGAGGCGGCCGCTCAGCGTGGCCATGGTGCGCAGCAGCTCGGCCATCACGCGCAGCAGGGGATTGGCCTTGCCGTCGACCAGCAGCCGGCCATCGGCAGCGAGCTCGCGGCCCGCCTGGCGGTGCAGGGCGACGGCGCCGCAGAAGGCGGCGAGCGCCGGCTCATCGGCGACGGTGTAGAGCCCGGGCGGCATCGATCCGACGATGCGGGCCCAGATGGCGCGGGCTTCGTCGGTCAGGTGCGCGGGCGGCTGTGCTTCACCGCTCGGCCGGGGCTCAGCCGAATTGAGCGGCCGGCGAGACGGATTGCCTTCGATTACCTTCAGCGCTGTCGGCTTCGGGGCTGGACCTCGCTTGCCCATCTATCTGTTCCACCAGTGGCGAGGATCGGTTGGCTTGCCGTCGACGTCGCAGCCAGGCGTCAGGCCGGGGTTGTTGCCGAAGCCCCCGTCGGCCTGCGCCGTCTTCCGGCTATGGCAGCTATGGCAGAGCAGCTGGAGGTTTTGATGGGCGTCAGAGCCGCCGGCGGCTCGAGGAATGACGTGGTCAACGTCGCGGGCACCAAGCGCCCCGCAGGCCTCGCAGCGGCCGCCACGGGCCTTCCTGACAGCGGCAGCGATAACCTCCCACTTCCGCCGATCACCAACCGGCGTGCGCATCAGGCGACCAGAGGGACCCGGTAGGGCGAGAGCATCTCGGCCAAGTCCAACGGGATGGCGTTACCGCTCGAAGAAAAATACGACACATTCAGCACCTCATCGATGCTCAGCGACTGAATTTGCGGGTCACGGCGACTGCCATGCCGCCAGCGGCGAACGAGATCGAAGGCAACCCGTTCGATCTCCGCCGGCAAGTCGCGATCGTCGCCGTCGAGGGCATAGCCAGCGAGGCACTCAACCTCGATGCGAACCGGCATCCAAGTCGCTGCCGATGCCCGGCCGCCGGCGAGGCGCTGCAGCATGCCCGCCGCTGCGTCGACCTGCACATCACTCGGTGCCAGGATCCGACCGTCCTCGATCACTTCGACGACCTCGGAGATCGGCCAGCGGGCCAACGGCAGGCGCTGCATCGCTCGCGTTGGCAGGAACACCTCACGCACCCGCTCCCGCGCCAGCACCCGGCCGAGGAAGGCCTCGATCGCTGCGCTGGCGGCGGAAATCAGCGGCAGCAGCACCTCGTCGGTGCCGTCGTCGCGCTCAGCGGCCCGCACCGCCGCCGGCGTGGTCAACCGGCGGTGTGGGGCGGCCTCGATCACGTTGATCATCAGGCAGTCGCCACCTTGAGTTTGCGCATCGACTCAGCTACTGCAACCCCGCCGGTCACCCTGCGCCTGGCGTGGAATCGCACAAGACCGCTGGTTGCCACCGAAAATGGATCTCTCAGCACCGCCAGATTGACTCTGTCGAAGATACGGTAGCCTCGCTGCAAGTCACCGAAAAGAATGGAAACGATCCAGCGGCGATATCAGGCACTTCGACAACTGGACGGCCCAACAGCATTGCCGGCGCGTTCTGGATCCCTGCCAGTGCCAGCAGATAATCGCCGTCGAGCGTCTTCATTTTTCGCACGGCGGCCATGGTGTTGCTGTTCATCAGCCACGCGGCATTGGCCCGATATGGCGACGGCAGTGCGTGATACAGGTCGATCAGCGCGTCGGTAGTGATGCCGGTCGCGGAGCCGGACGGCGTGAAAGCAATCGACTCCGACTGCATGAAACCAGAAGGCTTGCCAACGCCGTCGCCGCTGACGAACGCTGCACCTTCGAGACGGCCGAACTCCTCCGCGAAGTCGTTCGACAGTTCTGAGGAAATATCGATCGCAGAATCTTCCAGCATCGTCGCGGAAACATCAACGTAACAGCCAGATTCATTCGGAACGTATCGCACCTGACCGTAACTCGGCTGCGTCTCCGGCCGTGGTCCGACTTCCGAAACCCATTGCGCGGTGAGTCGGCCGGTGCGTCGGGGAAGCACAGCTGCGCCGCTGGAGATGTTCGTCACCCGCGCGAGACTGCGGATCGGTGAGAACAGCACGAGGTTCTTCAGCAGTTCCGCGACGAACTGCTCGGGAGCCAGGTAGCCGCCGGCCGTGTCGTCGCTGACGACCAGATCCTTGCACTCGATGGCGTCGAGAGCCTCGCGTCCGGACCGAATAAACTTGGCGAACGTCGCGGCTTTGGCGTCGCACTTCGAGACGATGAGAGCCGCGGCGCCGGGCCGGTTCGCCTTCACTTCGACGCGATCCAGCCGGCCGGTCAGCTTGGCGAGCGTCGCCTCGATGGTGCCGAACCGCTGTGCCGTCTTCTTCACTTCGCCGGTGTCTTCCGCCGGCGCGTCCTTCACTTCGATTTCGTCTTCCATGTGTTCGCCCTTTACTGAGATTACGCGGGCCTGCGGGGCGGCAGGCAGCGCCACAACGGACACCTCAATGAGGTCGACCGCTTTGAGTAGCCGGCCGCCGCCGGGCAGCCGTTCAGCGTCGCGGGTGCGAAATCCGATCGACAGGCCGTTGAGGGCGCCCGCCTTGAGCAAGGCGAAAGCATCGGCACCGTCGCGGGCATCGAGCGTCAGCCGGCCTTCGACGCGGAGGCCAGCGGCGTCCTCGTGGACGGATGTCCATACACCGATCGGCCGGGCTGGATCGTGCGACCACAGCAGAAGCGGGCGCGTGCCGGCGGCGGAGTGCTGCGCCAAGCTGGCGGGCGGGGCATGAGCACGCCGGCCGACGCCCTTCCCGACGATCTGGAGACGCTGAAGGCGGCGCTGCTGGCCGAGCGCGTGGCGCGCCGCGAGGCCGAGGCGCGGGCATCCGGCGCCGAGGCGATGGTCGCACATCTGAAGCTGATGATCGCCAAGCTGAAGCGCGAGCGCTTCGGGCCGTCGTCGGAACATCGGCGCCGCCTGCTCGACCAGCTGGAGCTGCAGCTGGAGGAACTGGAGGCGACCGCCGCCGAGGACGCCTGTGCCGCCGAAGCGGCCGCCGCGGCCGCGGCGAAGCCTGGCGTGCCCGGCGTCGCCCGTCGCCGGCCGGTACGGGCGCCGTTGCCGGCGCATCTGCCGCGCGAGCGCGTCGTCATCCCGTCGCCGGCGGTCTGCCCCTGCTGCCAGGGCAAGCTGGTCAAGCTCGGCGAGGACGTCACCGAGACGCTGGAGGTGATCCCCCGGCAGTGGAAGGTGATCCAGACGGTGCGCGAGAAGTTCAGCTGTCGCGCCTGCGAGCGGATCACCCAGCCGCCGGCACCGTTTCATCCGATCGCCCGCGGCCGCGCCGGCGCCGGGCTGCTGGCGATGGTCCTCCACGGCAAGTACGGACTCCATCTCCCGCTCAACCGCCAGAGCGAGGGCTTCGCCCGCGAGGGCATCGATCTCGACGTCTCGACGCTCGCCGACTGGGTCGGCGCCTGTGCGGTGGCGCTGTCGCCGCTGGTCGAGCTGATCCGCCGCCACGTGCTGGCGGCGCAGCGCAT
>JBDHSN010000115.1:0-10476 GCA_039808105.1 Rhodospirillales bacterium | reverse complement strand
CGCGATCATCCAGACGATCAGCGGCATGGCGATGGCGCCGCCGAACTTGGAGGCGCTGTCGAACAGGCCGGAGACGGCTGCAGCTCGGCCCGCAGGTCGCTCGCCACCGGCTGCCAGCCGTCGCCGGCGCGGACGTGCTGGCGGCCGCCGCGCATGACGCGGCCCTGGAAGGGAAAGGCGGGGGCGATGATGCAATGGGCTGGCACCAGGGCGGCAAGCCACGCGGTGATCTCGGCGGCGGCATGGCCGCGCAACAGGCTGTCGAGCTTGGCGTAGGCGATGGCGTTGCCTTGTATTGGAAGGCTGGCAGCGAGTGCCGCCACCCGCGCCCGCGCCACGTCGCCGGCAGCCTCGCGGGTGCCGCTGTCGAGAGCGATGCTGCCGGCGGCCGGTGCCGCCGGCGCGCCTTGCCAGTGAACCGGAATGGCGCCGGCGACGGCGACGAACTGGGCGGCGGTGTCGAGCGCGCCGGTCAGGTCATCGGCAATCAGCTGCACCGTGACCGCGGCAGCGGTGCTGGCCGGGTTGCGTCCGTGGATGCCGGCGGCAGTCGGCTGGGCGTTTGGCTGGTGGAGCACGAGCTTGTTCTTTCGTTTCCGTCCCAGCCGCCATTCAGCCATAGCGGCGGCATCATGTCAACATGTTGTAAATCACAACCCGGTATTTTTGCCGCTCAGTTCGATACAAATTGACAGCAAGCGCTGAAGTGCCCCTTTCCGGCGTCGGCGCGGCCCTGGCAGTGACCCCGGGGCGCCGGGCTTGACGTTTGACGCGGGCATCCGCACATGGTAATGACAAGAACCGGCGCGCTGATCTGACAGCTGCCTTACAACAAGCCGAGAGATGTTATGAGCTCCTTGCACGCGGTGGAGATCACCGCTGCCGACGCCGCCACGGTGGCCGGCGAGACCGACGCCGCCCAGGCGAGCGGCGACGGCCGTTCGCGGCAGACGCCGCTGGTCCACCGCGTCTACCAGCGGCTGCTGGCGCAGATCAGCGGCGGCGAGTATCAGATCGACCAGAGGCTGCCAGGCGAGCACGAGCTGGCGGCGCAGTTTCTCGTCTCACGGCCGGTGGTCCGCGAAGCGCTCAGCCGGCTGCGTGAGGAGGGGCTGATCTATTCGCGGCGCGGTGCCGGCAGTTTCGTCCGGATGGCGCCGGAGGAAAGCCCGGCGCTGGGCTATGCGCCGGTCGAGACCATCGCCGACATCCAGCGCTGCTACGAGTTCCGGCTGACCATCGAGCCCGACCACGCCTACTACGCCGCCCTGCGCTGGAACGACGAGGCGCTCGCCGCCATCGACGCGGCGCTCGCGCTGATGCGGGACGCCACCCGTGCCCAGGTCCACCGCGAGGACGCCGACTTCACCTTCCACTGCGCCATCGCCCAGTCGGCGAACAACCACTATTACCTCGCCTCGATGCAGGCGCTGAAGGATCACATCTCCGTCGGCATGAGGTTCCACGGCGCGTCGCTGATGGGGCCGAAGTCCGGTCTCGGCGGCGTCCTCGCCGAGCACGAGGGCATCTTCGAGGCCATCCGCGCCCGCGATGGCGAGACGGCGCGGACGCGGATGCGCCACCACCTGGAAGGCTCGCGCGACCGCGTCTTCGAGGGCCGGACGCTGGATCTGTCGCTGTAGTCCGCGCTCTGTGATCATGGACGCACTGCCACGGTCCACCGTCCCGGATGTCCTAAGATCTCGGGCACGACGCCTGCCGCTGGCAAGCTGGCGGACGCCGGGCAGCGCGCCGCACGCAGGTCGAGTGCGCCTTCCCGGGTGGCCTCTGGAGACGTGGTAGCCGGCGGCGGCGATCGCCAGGGCAACCCGCTGCGCCTTCCAGGCGTGGATCTGATTGGGGTGAACCTCATAACGCACCCCGACATCCGCAACCTTCGCCTGCCCCGCCATCGCGTCGACCAGCGCGACCGAAATCGTCTTCTTCTTGTGCACGTCCAAGCCGACGAAAAGCGTAAGATCCGCCATGGTCCGCCTCGTTCAGTGCCTGGGGATTGGCTCCGACCAGCAAGCAACCCCCGTCAGCGTTGTTACACACCTTAAGGCGCACTTCGAGGCGGGCCAGCTCAACTGACTCCCGCCTCCCGGACATGGTGTCTAACCATACGGGCTGCTTCTTCCATTGCGGTGGCGGATCGCCCTTTTGTACCCTTGGCGGATGGCGAACACGGAGTCTTTCGCGCCCTGGGCGTGCCAGCCGGCGGCGACCAGGGGCCGCCTGCATCGGGAGCCGGAGAGCGCCGTCCGCTCCTGCTTCCAGCGCGATCGCGACCGCATCATCCACTCGGCCGCCTTCCGCCGCCTCGAATACAAGACGCAGGTCTTCGTCAACCACGAGGGCGATTTCTTTCGCACCCGGCTCACCCACAGCCTCGAGGTCTCGCAGATCGCCCGCTCGGTCTGCCGGGTGCTGCGCCTGAACGAGGATCTGGCCGAGGCGCTGGCCCTCGCCCACGACCTCGGCCACCCGCCGTTCGGCCACGCCGGCGAGGACGCGCTGAAGGAGATGATGGCGCCGTGGGGCGGCTTCGACCACAACGCCCAGAGCCTGCGCATCGTCACCACCCTGGAGCAGCGCTACGCCGAGTTCGACGGCCTCAACCTCACCTGGGAGACGCTGGAGGGTGTCGTCAAGCACAACGGCCCGCTCACGGGCGATCCGGCCCGGCCGCTGCCGGCGGCGATTGCCGCCTACGGGCGCGAGCACGACCTTGAGCTCGCCACCCACGCCGGCGCCGAGGCGCAGGTCGCCGCGCTGGCCGACGACATCGCCTACAACAACCACGACATCGACGACGGTCTGCGCGCTGGGCTGTTCGGCATCGACGATCTCGCTCCGGTTCCGCTGGTCGGCGAGATGTTCGCGAGCGTGCGCGCCCGCTATCCCGGCATCGAGACCTCGCGGCTCATCCACGAATCGGTACGCCGTCTGATCGGCCTGATGGTCGATGACCTGATCGCCGAGACCCGCCGCCGCATCGCCGAACTGGGCCCCGTCTGTGCCGACGATATCCGCCAAGCGGGCCGTCCGATTGGCGCTTTTTCGGCGGCAATGCAGCAGAACGACCGGGCGCTGAAGGCCTTCTTGCGGGAACGAATGTACCAGCACTACAAGCTCAACCGTATGACCAGCAAGGCCCGCCGTCTGGTGAAAGACCTGTTCCAGCTTTTCGTAGCCGAGCCCGAGTGCCTGCCGACCGAGTGGCGGCGGCGCACCGACGGTGCCGCGACCTTGCGCACCGCGCGTGTCGTCACCGACTACATCGCCGGCATGACCGACCGCTTCGCCGGTGACGAGCACCGCCGGCTGTTCGACGTGCAGTCGCGCACCTCATGAACGTCTTCTCCTGGTTTCGCGACAGGATCGCCGCCGAGATCGCGGCGCTGGGGAGCGCCGGTGCGCTGCCGGCCGGGCTCGATACCGCCCGCATCGGCGTCGAGCCGCCGCGCGATCCGGCCCACGGCGATCTCGCCTGCAATGCGGCGATGGTGCTGGCCGGCGCGGCCCGGCGCAAGCCGCGCGAGCTGGCGGTGCTGCTGGCGCAGCGGCTGCTTGCCATCGACGGCGTCGCCACCGCCGAGGTGGCCGGGCCCGGCTTCATCAACCTGCGCCTCGCGCCGGCGTTCTGGCACGCGCGGCTGGCCGACATCCTCAAGGCCGGCGTCGCCTACGGCGATTCGGCGCTGGGCGGCGGGCGCCCGATCAACGTCGAGTACGTCTCCGCCAACCCGACCGGGCCGCTGCACGTCGGCCACGGCCGCGGTGCCGTCGTCGGCGATGCGCTGGCCGGGCTGCTGCGCAAGGCCGGCTTCGCCGTCACCCGCGAGTACTACGTCAACGACGCCGGCGGCCAGGTCGATGCGCTGGCCCGCTCGCTGCGGCTGCGCTGGCTGATCGTCGCCGGCGCCGAGCCGGCCGACGCCTTCGCCCGGGCGCAGGCCGACGGCACCGTCCAGTACGGCGGCGACTACCTGGTGCCGGTTGCCGAGGCGCTGTGGCAGCAGGACGGCGGACGCTGGCTGGAAGCACCCGAGGAGCAGTGGCTGCCGGCCTTCCGCGCCTTCGCCATCGAATCGATGATGCGGTTGATTCGCGACGATCTGGAGGCACTGGGCATCCGCTTCGATGTCATCGCCTCGGAGCGGGCGCTGGTGGAGCAGGGGGGGGTGAACGCCGCTTTACGCTTTCTGGAGGAGCGCGGGCTGATCTACGAGGGGGTGCTGGAGCCCCCCAAGGGCAAGCTTCCGGACGACTGGGAGCCCCGTCCGCAGGTGCTGTTCCGCGCCACCGGCTATGGCGACGAGACCGACCGGCCGCTGCAGAAGTCGGACGGCAGCTGGACCTATTTTGCCGCCGACATCGCCTACCACCTCGACAAGTTCCGCCGCGGCTTCCCCGTGATGATCGACGTGTGGGGGGCCGACCACGGCGGCTACGTCAAGCGGATGCAGGCGGCAGTGCAAGCAATTACAGAGGGTTGCGGCGCCCTCGACGTGAAGCTGTGCCAACTCGTCAACCTGCTCGACGGCGGCGAGCCGGTGCGTATGTCGAAGCGCGCCGGAACCTTCATCACCCTGCGCGAGGTCGTCGACCGGGTCGGCCGCGACGTCTTCCGCTTCATCATGCTGACCCGCAAGAACGATGCGCCGCTGGATTTCGACTTCCAGAAGGTGACCGAACAGACCCGCGACAACCCGGTCTTCTATGTCCAGTACGCGCATGCCCGCTGCTCCTCGGTGATGCGTCATGCACAGGCGGAACTGGGCGGCGCAGCAGTCTCAGATGAGGTACTGTCAGTCGCTTCACTTGACGGCTTGACCGACCCCGGCGAGCTTGATTTGATCAAGCAACTGGCCGCTTGGCCGCGTCTGGTGGAAAGTGCAGCGGAAATGCACGAGCCTCACCGGATCGCCTTCTACTTGCAGGAAGTGGCGCAGGCCTTCCATGGCCTGTGGACCCGGGGAAAGGAGAACGCGCAGTTGCGCTTCATCCATCTCGACGACCTTCAGCTTACTGCGGCGCGTCTGGCCTTGGTGCGCGCAACCCAGATCGTCGTTGCTTCCGGCCTTGCGGTCATCGGCGTCGAGCCGGTGGAGGAACTGCGATGATGCAGGCAACGCAGACGCGATTCGACAGTATCGAGATTCCGGAGCGGCCGGCGGTGTCGGCGCAGCCCGTCGCCACCCTCAGTGCGCTGCTGCGCAAGCGCATGGTGCTGTGGGGCGGGATCGCCGCGGCCGCGCTGCTGGCGCTGATCGTCATTGCCACCGCCTTCTCCGGCTCCAGCCGCAAGGTGGTGCGCCTGGAGGCGGACGCGCCGCTGATCAAGGGCAGCGACCAGCCGCTGAAGGTCTCGCCGGACAAGTCAGCCGCGGCGGCGGTTCCCGGCCGCGATCTGCTGGTCTATGAGCGGATGCACGGATCGCCTGACGGCAAGCCGCCAGTGGAGCGACTGCTGCCGGAGGCGGAGCAGCCGCTGGCGCCGCCGCAGCCGCGCTCGGCGGTGCCGCCGGCCGAGCCGCCGGTGGTCTCGGCCTTCGAGCCCCTGGCGCCGCTGGAGCCGGCGCCGCAGGCCGTACACAAAGAGCCGGTCGTAGCGGCAACGCCGCCGGCGATCGCCCCGGCGAGCCCGGCACCGGCACCAGTGGCTTCGGCACCGGCAAAGGCCGCGCCGCCGGCTGCGGTCCGGGCGGAAAAGCCGGTGGTCCAGAGACCGGCGGCGGAGAAGCCGGCTGCCGCGCCGGCGAAGGTGGCGAGCGTCGAGGCTCCCACCACCGCTGCGAAGCCGGCTGCGGCCAAGCCGGCGCCTGCCGCGGCGGCCAAGCCGACACCCGCGGAGAAGGCGACACCGGCGGCGGCCAGCAGCGGCAAGTTCCAGGTGCAGTTGCTCGCCGGTCGGGACGCGGACGAGGTCAAGGATGCCTGGGCAAAGCTGAAGGCGAAGAATCCCGACCTGCTCGGCTCGCTGTCGCCGAACCTGGCGCGCGCCGATCTCGGCGATAAGGGCACGTTCTACCGCCTGCGGGCGGGGCCGCTGGCCAGCGAGACGAAGGCCCGCTCCCTGTGCAGCCAGCTCTCCGGGCGCGGCACCTCGTGCATCATCATCCGTCCGGCCACCTGACGCAGGGCACGCTGACGTGGGCAGCCAGCCGCGGGCGGTGATCTTTGGTCTCGCCGGGCCGTTCCTGGATTCGGCCGAGCGGGCCTTCTTTGCCGCCGCCGATCCGCTGGGCTTCATCCTCTTCGCCCGCAACTGCGTCAGCCCGGAGCAGATCGCGGCGCTGACCCGCGAGCTTCGGCACTGCGTCGGCCGCGCAGACGCGCCGGTGCTGATCGACCAGGAAGGCGGACGGGTGCAGCGGCTCAAGCCGCCGCACTGGCGGGCGGCGCCGCCGGCGGAGCGCATCGGCGGCCTTGACGAGCGCGATGCTGGCGCGGCCGTCGAGGCGTCATGGCTGAACGCCCGGCTGCTCGCGGCCGAGCTGCAGCCGCTCGGCATCGATGTCGATTGCGCACCGGTGCTCGATGTGCGCGCGCCGGACGGGCACGGCATCATCGGCGATCGCGCTTTCGGTGCCAGTCCGCAGCGGGTGGCGAAGCTGGCGCGGGCGACCTGCGAAGGCCTGCTCGCCGGCGGCGTGCTGCCGGTGATCAAGCACATTCCCGGCCACGGCCGCGCCACGCTCGACAGCCACGAGGCGCTGCCGGTGGTCGACGCCCCGGCCGACGTCCTGCAGGCCTGCGATTTCGCTCCCTTCGCGGCGCTGGCCGACATGCCGCTGGCGATGACCGCGCACGTCGTCTATTCCGCTTTCGATGCCGCCGCCCCAGCGACGACCTCGGCCACGGTCATCGGTGACGTCATTCGCCGACAGATCGGGTTCGATGGCCTGCTGATCTCCGATGATCTGTGCATGCGCGCCCTCGCCGGTGCTCCCGGCGATCGCGCCCGGGCGGCGCTGGCGGCCGGCTGCGACGTGGTTCTGTACTGCAACGGCGAGCTTGCCGAGATGCGCGCGGTGGCGCAGGCGTGCGCGCCGCTGTCGCCGTCCGGCGCCGCAAGGTTCGCCCGCGCCCGCGCGCTGCTGCGTCCGCCGGCGGCGGTAGATGAGGCGGATGCCCGGCAGCGGCTGGCGGCGCTGCTGGACGGACCGGTGGCCGCCTGATGGAGGACATGGGCGGCCTCGCCTACCAGATCTCCACCTGGATCCTGCCGGCGCTGACCGCGATCACCCTGCATGAGGCGGCGCACGGCTTCGTCGCCTGGCGGCTGGGCGACGATACCGCCAAGCGGCTGGGCCGGGTGACGTTCAACCCGCTGCGTCACGTCGATCCGTTCGGCACGGTGATCCTGCCGGCGATGCTGCTGCTGGCTTCCGGCGGCCGGCTGATGTTCGGCTTCGCCAAGCCGGTGCCGGTGGACTTCCGCCGTCTCAACCGGCCCCGCCGCGACATGGTGCTGGTCGCTGCCGCCGGGCCGGGGATCAACATCGCCATCGCAGTCGGTGCCGCCGTCGGCCTGGCGCTGATCCCGGCGCTGCCCGGACCGGCGCTGGAGTGGATCGGCTTCAACCTCCTCAATGCCGTCTGGCTGAACGTGCTGCTGGCGGTGTTCAACATGCTGCCGCTGCCGCCGCTCGACGGCGGCCGTGTCGCCGTCGGCCTTTTGCCCCGGCCGCTCGCCGTCCCGCTCAGCCGGCTGGAGCCCTACGGCTTCCTCATTATCCTCGCCGTGGTGTTCGTCCTGCCGATGCTCGGCCGCGGTCTCGGCTTCGATCTCAGTGTCATGCAGTGGCTGGTCATCGGTCCGACGACGTGGGTGGTGCAGATGATCTTCTCGCTGGTGGGGCTGGCTTGAGCGCCGTTCCGGTCCTCGCCGTCGCCGAAGACGACGGGATTGCCGACGACCGTGATGCCGGCGCGCTGGAGTCAGACGCCTTCGTCGTCGATGTGGACGGCTGGGAAGGCCCGCTCGACCTGCTGCTGGCCCTGGCGCGGGCGCAGAAGGTCGATCTGCGCCGCATCTCCATCGTCGCGCTGGCCGACCAGTACCTCGCCTATGTGGCGGCAGCCCGCCGCGCCAGCCTGGAGCTGGCGGCCGAGTACCTGGTGATGGCGGCGTGGCTGGCCGAGCTGAAGTCGCGGCTGCTGCTGCCGGAACCGCCGGCGCCGGACGAGCCTTCCAGCGATGCCATGGCGGCGGCGCTTGCCTTCCAGCTTCGCCGCATGGATGCGATGCGCGAAGCCGGCAAGCGGCTGATGTCGCGGCCGCAGTTCGGCCGCGATTTCTGGGCGCGCGGCTGCCCCGAAGCGATCCCCGAACGCATCGATGTCGTCTTCAGGGCGGACCTGGGGGGGCTGCTGCAGGCCTACGGCCGCCACCTGCGCCGCCGCCGCGGCGAGGCACCGCTGGCGCTGAGCGAGCCGGTGACGCTGGACAGCATCGAGGCGGCGCTCGCCCGCATCCTGCAGAGCCTCGGCCAGGCCCCCGACTGGGAGAGCCTCGCCCGCTACCTGCCGGAGGGAACGCTCGCCGGCCTGCG
This sequence comes from Rhodospirillales bacterium, assembly GCA_039808105.1. Classification (GTDB taxonomy): domain Bacteria; phylum Pseudomonadota; class Alphaproteobacteria; order Rhodospirillales; family Defluviicoccaceae; genus Defluviicoccus. The sequence continues at coordinate 1,912 of JBDHSN010000115.1, read as the reverse complement.
CCAGGACTCGCTCACCGCCCGCTCGCAGCTCGCCGCCACCTTCGGCGCGGTGCTGGAGCTGGCGCGGCAGGGCGTCATCGTGCTGCGGCAGAACCAGCCGTTCGGGCCGATCTACCTGAAACCTGCTGGCGGAAAGGGCGACCATCCATGACCATGGAAATGACCGCAGAGCCGGCCCTGGTTCGACTGGTGGAGGCGCTGCTGTTCGCTTCGGCCGAGCCGCTGGCGGAGCGCGATCTCGCCGACCGGCTGCCGCCCGGCGTCGATATCCCGGCGCTGCTGACCCGCCTGGAGCAGGAGTACGCGCCGCGCGGCGTCCATCTGCGGCGGGCTGGCACCGGCTGGTCGTTCGTCACCGCCGCCGACCTCGCGCCGATGCTGGCGCGGGAACGCCGCGTCGAGAAGAAGCTGTCGCGTGCGGCGATCGAAACGCTGGCGGTGGTCGCCTACCACCAGCCGGTCACCCGCGGCGAGATCGAGGAGATTCGCGGCGTCCAGCTCAGCAAGGGAACGCTGGATGCGCTGTTCGAATGCGGCTGGATCGAGCCGCGCGGCCGTCGCGAGACCCCCGGCCGGCCGGCGACCTGGGTGACCACCGAGGCCTTCCTGCGCCACTTCGGGCTGACGACGACATCCGAGCTGCCGAACCTCGACGAATTGCGCGCCGCCGGCCTGCTCGATGCCCGCCCGGCGATCCGCGTCCTGCAGCCCGACGGCGGCGGCGCCGAGGAGAGCCCGGCGACGGCGGAGCCGCTGGACCCGAACGACGGCTGAGCCCTTCCCGGGGCGGGCTGCGGCGTCGGCGTCGGTTTCCGGCCGTGCGCCGCCCTATATAACCTGATGAACCATGCGTGATCGGCTGCGCGCGTTGCGGTGGTGCATCCTTTTTGCCATCATCCGCCGCGACCCTTGGCCGAGGCAATACTGGACGGGAAACTCCGATGGGTTCTTTCAGCATCTGGCACTGGCTTATCGTGCTGGTCGTCGTCCTGATTCTTTTCGGAGGTCGGGGCAAGGTCTCGCAACTGATGGGTGATTTCGGCAAAGGCCTGAAATCGTTCAAGAACAGCATGCGCGAGGATGAGACGTTCGACGAGCCGGAAAGCCGGCGCGAGCCACGGGCGCTGCCGCCGGAGACACAGCGCGCCAGGGAACGCGACGGCGAGCGCGAGAGTGTGGGCGAGCGGGATCGGGCCGCCCGTTCCTGACCAGGACGGCCGCCGTCCCGCCGCCGCAAGGCCATCCGCATGTTCGATATCGGCTGGCAGGAGCTGTTTCTGATCGGCGTCGTCACCCTGGTGGTGGTCGGCCCGAAGGACCTGCCGCGGGTGCTGCGCACCGGTGCCCGCTTCCTGCACAAGGCGCGGGCGATGAGCCGCGAGTTCCAGAACGGGCTTGCCGAGATGGCGCGCGAGGCGGAGCTCGACGACATCAAGCAGCGGATCGAGCATGCTGCCCGCTATGACCTGGGCGACGAGCTGCGCAGCGCCGCCGATCCCACCGGCAAGCTGAGCGCCGACTTCGATCCCGCCGAGTACAACCGCCGGGTCAAGGAGGCGATGGAAGGGGGCTCGCGCCGCGGCAGCCCGCCGCACTCGTCGGACGACGACGCTTCGCCGCCACCGCCCGACAATGCCATGCCGCCGCTGCCGGACCCGGATCTGACGCCGGAAGCGGCGGACGGTACCGCCGATAGTGCAACACCCTCAAAACCGCCGCCGCAGACCGACAGCCGCGGCTGGGCGGACGACCGGCCGCTGCGGCCTTGAGGGTGCCGTTCGTCGCCCCAGGCTGACCCTCCCATCGATATCGGCAAACAGATGAGCACGACTGACGACGAGGATATCGACGCGAGCCGCATGCCGCTGATGGATCACCTGATCGAGCTGCGCCGCCGGCTGATCTGGTGCAT
>JBDHSN010000114.1:0-10766 GCA_039808105.1 Rhodospirillales bacterium | reverse complement strand
GCCAGGCCTGTACCGCCCCGGCGGGCTGCGCCCGCCTCACGATGGCGGCCGAAAGCTGGCCTGCCATCCTCGCGGTTGCGGCGTGGGCGGGGCCGCGATCAACCGCCAGCCGGCGATGCGGGGCTGGCCACATGGTGCTCAGGGCGACAGCGGCGGTTCGGACCGGCCTGCCGGCCACTTTACAGGGCGAAGGCGGCGATGACCTGCAGGGCGCCGAAGCCGACGGTGACCAGCGGCAGCCAGTCCCGCCAGCCGGCGGTCTGCGCCGGCGCCGCCGGCTTTTCCTGGTCTGCCGGCGGGGAACCCGGCGGCTCGGCCGACTGGTGAGGCGCCGCCATCGCCACCCGTTCTTCCGTCGTCGCCTCTCCTGGTGGGGGCGGCTGCGGCTTCGCTGCCTTGTGCAGCTTGGACGGCGCGGTGCGCGACGGCGCCGGGCCATAGTAGTTCACCAGCCGGGCGTCGTCCCGGCGGTGCGGCGTCCGATGGCAGTCGACGGCGCCCAGCGACTGGTAGCAGTAGACCGGCTCGGCGTCGTAGACCGCCCGCTCGTAGGCGGATTCGTAGGAGGTACAACCGCCAGCCGCCAGGATCGCGAAGGCGGCGAGCGCGGCCGACTTGACTGCCTTGCTCATCGCTGCACCGCCTCCGCGCCCCATCCCGGCCGGTTCCCTATCTTTGCGCGTATTTTATCAATATATACACGTATAGATAGATACAATCTGCGGCTGCCGGGCACGCACAGGCACCCGTTTACCTTCGTTTGTGTTAATCGGGTGCGCTGGCCTTCGCCGGGGGACGGCGCTTTCGCTGCATTTTCCGGTTTCGTCTCGGCCGAGCCGATTGCATGCCGCACCTGCTGTTGCCGATGTGCCGACGACACCCTAGGTTTCTCCCCAGCCGGCCGGAGTGGCCGGTCGCAACGCCAGGGGAAAAGCTCCTTATGTCCTTTCTCGCCCAGCGCCTGGGGCGCATCAAGCCGTCACCGACGATTGGCGTGTCGCAAAAGGCAGCGGAGCTGAAGGCCGCCGGCCGCGACGTCATCGGCCTCGGCGCCGGCGAGCCCGACTTCGATACGCCGGAGAACATCAAGGCGGCCGCGGCCGCGGCCATCGCCCGCGGCGAGACCAAGTACACCGCCGTTGCCGGCAGCCTGGCGCTGCGCAAGGCGATCTCCGCCAAGTTCGCGCGCGAGAACGGGCTGGACTACACGCCGGAGCAGATCACCGTCGGCTGCGGCGGCAAGCAGACGATCTTCAACGCGCTGCTGGCGACGCTCGACGAGGGTGACGAGGTGGTCATCCCGGCGCCGTACTGGGTCTCTTACCCCGACATCGTGCTGATGTCGGAGGGCACGCCGGTGGTGGTGCCGGGCGACCCCGGGCGGAACTTCAAGGTCAATCCCCAGGCGCTCGACAAGGCGATCACCCGGCGGACCAAGTGGCTGATCCTGAACTCGCCGTCGAACCCCACCGGCGCCGCCTATTCGGAGCTGGAGCTGCAGCAAGTGTGCGAGGTGCTGCTGGCGCATCCGCACGTCTGGGTGATGACCGACGACATCTACGAGCACGTCATCTACGACGGCTTCCGCTTCACCACGCCGGCGCAGGTCGAGCCGCGCCTCTACGATCGCACGCTGACCATCAACGGCTGCTCCAAGGCCTACTGCATGACCGGCTGGCGGGTCGGCTGGGGCGCCGGTCCGAAGCCGCTGATCGCCGCCATGAACATGATCCAGTCGCAATCGACGACCCATACCAGCTCGATCAGCCAGGCGGCGGCGGTCGAGGCGCTGAACGGCCCGCAGGACTTCATCGCCACCCACAACGCGGTGTTCCAGCAGCGCCGCGACATGGTGGTGGACCTGCTGAACCGGGCGGCCGGGATCACCTGCGCCGTGCCGGAAGGGGCGTTCTATGTCTATCCCTCCTGCGCCGGCACCGTCGGCAAGAAGACGCCCGACGGCAAGACGATCGCCACCGACGAGGACTTCGTCACCTACCTGCTGGAGGCGGAAGGGGTCGCCTGCGTGCAGGGGGCGGCCTTCGGGCTGTCGCCGTACTTCCGCATCAGCTACGCGACCGCGACCGAGCTGCTGGAGGAGGCCTGCCGCCGCATCCAGCGCGCCTGCGCGGCGCTGAGCTGAGAGCCGCGTCCGATGGGCTGCCACCGGCAGGAGGTGCCGTGATGCAGCCCATTCTCGCCTGCTGCCGGGACCTGCGGGAACGCCAGTTCCAGCCGGGCGACATCCTGCTGGCCGAGGGGCAGCGCTCCGGCAAGCTCTACGTCCTCATTGACGGCGCCGCCGAGGTGCTGAAGGCTGGCTTTCCCATTGATGTGGTCAGCGAGCCGGGGGCGATGTTCGGCGAGACCTCGGTACTTCTCGATCTTCCGCAGACGGCGACCGTCAGGGTGACCCGTCCGTCGCGGGCCTATGTCGTCGAGGATGCGACGGCATTCCTGCGCTCGCATCCGGATCTCGTCCACGCGATCTCCCGCCTGCTGGCGCACCGGCTGCACATGGTGGCGTCCTACCTCGCCGACCTGAAGGCGCAGTTCAGCGATCATCACGACCATCTGGCGATGGTCGACGAGGTGCTGGTCAGCCTGCTGCACCAGCAGGACGATGGCTTCAGTCCGGGCTCCGACCGCTGTCCGGATCCGCCGCCGGTGGTGCCGCGGCAGGCCTGAGCCAGTCGGGCAGCTCCTCCAGCTCCGTGAGCGGACGGCACAGCGGTGCATCGAGCCGCACGGTCTCGGCGCCAGCCAGCGAGAACCACAGGGCCTGCTCGCGGCCCAGCTCGAAGACGACGTGCGTCGGCACCGGCCCGATCTGCCGGCCGGCGTTGAACACCCAGGTCTGGCCGATACGGTCCACCCATGAGCCGCCGGACTGGAACGGCGCCTCGTGGATATGGCCGGCGAGAACCAGGTCCGGCGAGAAGCGCTCGATCCAGCGGCGCAGATCGGCGTCGCCTTCGTCGCGGCCGCCGGCGAGGCTGGTCGGTGACCGGGCCGGAGGGGCGTGATAGACCCACACCCAGCGCTGACGGCGGCGGGCGCCGTCGCGGGCAAGCTGGGCTTCGACGGTGTCGCGGCCACGCGGCCCGTCCCACCACGGGCAGATGGTGAACAGGACGCCGTCGCGCGCCACCGCATCGCCATCGGTCGGGATGCCGAGATCGCGCACCCGCCGCATCCATCGCGCCGCCTTCTCGCCAACGGCGTCCCGCCCGTCGAGATCGTGGTTGCCCGACGAGACGATCAGGAACGTGCGCTCCTTCAGCCGGCGCAGGTAGCTGAGGACGACAGCAATCTGCGCCGGCCCGCTGACGGTGGCGGCGACGTCGAGGTGGTCACCCGCGAGGATGACCACGTCGAAGTGTTCCGCCACCTGCAGCGTCCAGTCGAACTGCTTCAGCGTGTAGTGCAGATCGGCGACCAGCAGGCACTTCATCGCCTGGAGGGTGGATCAGGCCGTCACATCTCCTTGGCCTGATGGCGCAGCTTGAACTTCTGCACCTTGCCGGTCGAGGTCTTCGGCACCTCGCCGAAGATCACCGTCCGCGGACACTTGAAGTGGGCGAGATGGCCGCGGCAGAAGGCGATGATCTCCTCCTCCGTCGGCGCAAAGCCGTCCTTCAGTTCGATGAAGGCGCACGGCGTCTCGCCCCACTTGTCGTCCGGACGGGCGACGACGGCGGCAAGCAGCACCGCCGGGTGCTTGTGCAGAATGTTTTCCACCTCGATCGAGGAGATGTTCTCGCCGCCGGAGATAATGATGTCCTTCGAGCGGTCGCGCAGTTGCAGATAGCCGTCGGGATGGCGGACGCCGAGGTCGCCGGAATGGAACCAGCCACCGCCGAAGGCGACGCGGGTCGCCATCGGATCCTTGAGGTAGCCCTTCATCACCACGTTGCCCTGGAACATCACCTCGCCGATGGTCTCGCCGTCGTCCGGTACCAGCTCCATCGTCAGCGGATCGCGCACCGAGAGGCCCTCGAGGTTGGGATAGGGCACGCCCTGGCGGGCTTTGAGCTGCGCCTGCTCCTCGATTGGCAGATCATTCCATTCGTCGTGCCAGGCGCAGACCACGGATGGGCCGTAGGTCTCGGTCAGCCCGTAGACGTGGGTAACGCGGAAGCCCTGGCGCTGCATCTCCTCCAGGGTCGCCGCCGGCGGTGGTGCCGCCGCGGTCATCACCTGCACGATATGGGAGATCTTCGGACGCCGGTCGGCTGGGGTGTTGGCCACCATGTTGAGGACGATGGGTGCGCCGCAGAAGTGGGTGACGCGATGCTCGCCGATCACCTGCCAGATGCTCTCGCCGGTGAAGCCGCGCTGGCAGACGCTGACGCCGGCGACCGCCGCCAGCGTCCAGGGGAAGCACCAGCCGTTGCAGTGGAACATCGGCAGGGTCCACAGGTAGACCGGATGCGGCGGCATCTGCCAGGAGATGACGTTGCCGATGGCGGTCAGGTAGGCGCCACGGTGGTGGTAAACGACGCCCTTCGGATCGCCGGTGGTCCCGGACGTGTAGTTGAGGCTGATCGCCCGCCACTCGTCATCGGGCCGGCTCCAGACGAAGGCGGGGTCACCCTCCGCCAGCAGCGCCTCGTAGTCCAGCGCGCCCAGCTTTGGCCCGCGATCGCGCGCCTCCTCGTCGTCGATGTCGATCACCAGGATATCGCGATCGAGCAGCTTCAACGCTGCGGCGATCGGCCCGGCATATTCCCGATCGGTGATCAGCACCTTGGCCTCGCCGTGGCGCAGGCAGAACGCCAGCGCGGTGGCATCGAGGCGGGTGTTCAGCGTGTTGAGCACGGCGCCGGTCATCGGCACGCCGAAGTGCGCCTCGAAGATCTCGGGCGTATTCGCCGCCATCACCGCCACGGTATCACCGGTGCCGATCCCCCGCCGGCTCAGCGCCGAAGCGAGGCGGCGGCAGCGGTCGTACGACTCGCTCCAGGTGTAACGACGTGGACCGTGGATAACGGCGGTCCGGTCGGGATAGACCAGGGCGGCACGGGCGATGAAACCCAGCGGCGTCAGCGCCAGATGGTTGGCTGCGCCCTGCGGCAGCTGCTCGAACGGATTGGTGACGGTGGTGTCCGCGGTCGCTGTCATGGATGCTCCTCCCCCGAGTTTCGGTGTGTTTCGCCGGCCAACATGCAACCCGGCCGGCGGCGAATGCAAAGAAGACTGGTGGCGGCCTCGTGAATTTCCCGCTGCCGCTTTCAAACTGCGCCTCTCCCGTGCCGTCGAATGCTGCCGGCGACACGGGTGATGGCGCGAAAGGACCGGCGTAGCCCGTTCGATTATGGAATCAGGCTCGCCGGTTGCTGTCTGCCTCCGTCAGAGCAGCAGTCCGAGGACGAAGATCGGCATGGTGACGATCAGTGCGGTGATGCAGTAGCCCATGATGTCGCGGACGCCGAGGCCGGCGATCGCCAGCGCCGGCAGCGCCCAGAACGGCTGCGCCATGTTCATCCAGGCCTCGCCGTAGGCGATCGCCATCGCCGCCTTGCCGAGATCGACACCCAGCGCCTGCGCCGCCGGCATGACGAACGGCCCTTGCACGACCCAGTGGCCGCCGCCGGAAGGAACCGCGAAGTTGATCAGTGCCGAGGAGAAGAAGGCGAGGATGGGAAAGGTTTCTTTCGTCGCGATCTCGACGAACCAGTTGGTGATCAGCCCGCCGAGGCCGGAGTTCTCCATCATGATCTGGATGCCGGCGTAGAACGGAAACTGGATGATGATCGCCGCCGTCCCCCGTGCCGCGTTGGAAATGGCGCGGGCGTAGGCCATCGGCGTCCGATGCAGGATCAGCCCAGCGATCACCATGATCATGTTCACGGTGTTGATGTTGATGTTCAGGCCATTCTTGCTGAAGTAGAGGAACAGATAGACGATGCCCATCGCCGCGACGATGAACGCCAGCACCGGGCTTTCCTCGATGCGCTCGGCCGGGCTGGCACCAGGCTTCAACGGTCGTCGCGTCGACGGCTCGGGCGCGAGCAAGGCCGGATCGATGGCGATCACGTCCTTCGGCGCCGGATGCATGAACCGGCAGACGAAGGGCAGCACCAGGATCAGCGCCAGGGTGATGACGACGTTGTAGGTGGTGAACAGGGTATCGCTGATCGGGATGAGCCCGATCGTCTTCTCCATCGGGTTGCCCTTGGTGGCGGCCACCAGCGGCACCGAGCCGGAGAAGCCGCCATGCCAGGTCATGAAGCCGATGTACGCCGAGGCGATCAGCAGCCGGTAATCGGCCTTCGGAATGCGGCGCGAGACCTCGCGGGCAAACATCGCGCCGACCACCAGGCCGAAGCCCCAGTTGAACACGCAGGCAATGGCCGACGCGAAAGCGACCAGCATCACCCCTTGCGGCGGCGTCTTCGCCAGCGAGGCGAGCCGGCTCATCGCCCGGTGCACCGGCTCGGAGGCGGCAAGCGCGTGACCGGTCACCAGGATCAGCGCCATCTGCATGGTGAAGGCGAGCAGGTTCCAGAAGCCGTTGCCCCACATCAGCACCATGTCGAGCGGGCCCGTCGGCGTCAGCAGGACGCCCAGCACGAAGGTGAGCAGGGTCAGCAGGATGGCGAAGATCAACGGGTCGGGCAGGTAGCGGCCGACCAGCCGGCTCATGCCGCGCGAAAGCGGCCCGATCGGATCCCAACGCGCCCGATGCGTGTCCGCATGATCGTCTGGAGCTTGCATGCGTCCTCCCCGACGGCGCTGTTATCGGGCTGCGGGTTGCGTGCCGGCCGTCCTCGTCACCGCCGAACCCGCTGAGACCGGGTGTTCTGGAGCGGCTAGCGCGCCGTCCAGCCGCCTTCGATGGGAATGGCAGCGCCGGTGATCGACTTCGCGGCGTCCGATGCCAGGAACACGGCGAGCGCGGCGCACTCCTCGACGGTGACGAACTGGCGGGTGGGCTGCGGGGCGAGCAGGACGTCGCGGATCACCCGTTCCGCCGGGATGCCGTGCGAGCGCGCCTGGTCCTCGATCTGCTTTTCGACCAGCGGCGTCCAGACGTAGCCGGGGCAGATGGCGTTGCAGGTGACCCCCTGCTCGGCGGTTTCCAGCGCGGTCACCTTGGTCAGCCCGAGCATGCCGTGCTTGGCGGCGACATAGGCCGACTTGAACGGCGAGGCGACGAGGCCATGCGCCGAGGCGATGTTGATGATGCGGCCCCAGCCGCGCTGCTTCATCGCCGGCAGCACCGCCTTGGTGCAGTGGAAAACCGAGGTGAGGTTGGTGGCGAGCACCAGGTCCCAGGCGGCCGCCGAGAACTCCTCGATCGGCGAGACATGTTGGACGCCGGCATTGTTGACGAGGATGTCGACCGGCCCCAGCTCGCGAGCGGCCATCGCCATCATCGTCTCGATGTCGTCCGTGCTGCTCATGTCGCCGCGGCAGAACAGCACCTCGTTCCCCGAGGCGGCAGCCAGTTCGCTGCGGAGTGCTTCGGTTTCCTCGGTGTGGCGGCGGCCGTTGAGGACGACGCGGCAGCCCTCCATCGCCAGCGCCCGGGCGATGCCCAGCCCGATGCCGCTGGTGGAGCCGGTGATAACCGCAACCTTGCCGGTGAGCATGGTCTCGCCTCCCATCGTGCGGGCTTCTTGATTGAAGGGGTACCGACAACCGGGTCGGTACCCGGCGCCGTCGTCGTATTCTACCCGCGGCGCGAGCAAGCCCTGCAAATGAGAAGTCTTATCACTCGCATGGCATTGTCGTCAAAGCGGGTGAGGGGCGCGCGTGGGTGTGCAGCCCCGGGATGCGATCGGCAGCGCGCAGGGTGCCGGTTCGCCCCGAGCTTCGGGGGCGGATGGGGGGCACGAACATCCCGCCTGCCACACGAGTGCCGCCGGCGGTGAAGGGTGGTGAAACCCGGGATTGTCGTGGCCGCTCAGCGCCTGACCTGGCAGCGCATCTCCGGCGCGCCATAGCCCCAGCCGATCAGCGCTTCTCCCTGATGCTCCCACAGGGTTTCGTTGCGCCCCTGGTACTTGGCGCCGCTGGCAGCGGGTTGCTGGAACAGCAGCGACGTCCGGCCGCGGAATGCAGCGACCGCTGTGCCTGGCTCGGTTGAGAAGAAGGTGGCAGTCACCGTTCTGTCTCGCTGTCCGTCGCAGACATAGACCGCATGACCGGTCGCCGGAACCAGCGCGTAGGCCGCCTGCAGCTCGGCGATGCGCAGGACGTACGCCTGCTCGACACAATCGCGCTTGGCGTCACTCGTCCAGCAGTCGTCCCGGCCCTTGATCCAGCCGCGCTGCTCGGCCTTCAGCTCCGAGCGCTTCGCACCGGCCGCCTTGGCTGTGGCGTCGGCATAAACCGCCGCCAGTTTCCGGTCCAGCGCCGCCAGCCGGTCGTCGGTGCAGACCATCCCGGCGATGCTGTTCGCCGTGACCTTGCCGCAGTCGAACGAGGGCTCGGCGGCACGGGCGGCCGGCGCGGACGACAGCGCCGAGACCAGTCCCAGCGTGCATGCAGCCGCTGCTGCCGAACGAGGCAACTTCATGACCTGTTCCCTCTGCCTGCGCCCGGCGCAGTTCGGACAAGTTCTGGAGACGAAAGGGTCCGACCGTCCAGGGAGTGTGAGAAGATCCTCAATTGGCGGTGAAGCGCAGCTCCGCCAGGGTGCTCCCGGTTGCCGCGTCGACGACGGCGACGCGCCAGTTACCAGTCATCGAGTTGGTGATGCGCAGTCCCGAGTAGGTCCGCCACGTCGGGGACTTCGCCGGGAGTTGGCGCTCCTGCACGATGCGGCCGTTCAGCTCCCAGCGATGAACCACGGTGCGCCCGCTCAGCCCACGAAGCTCGGTGAACAGATAGACGCGCTCTTCGCCACGGCTGACCTGGAGGGGCAGGGCCAGCGGTGGGCCGGGCTCCAGTCCCTCCATGCGCGCCGTCAACTGCATGCGGGCGACGTTGCCGGTCGGCGCGGCGACCGCCGTGGGCTGCCGCGCGGCGACAGCCGGCGGCGGGGCAGGCTTCGCCGGGGGGGTGATGACGGCGGCCTGAGGCCGATCCTCGGCCGGCACCGTCACGCTGGCCACCGGCGGTGGGGCTGGCTTCGGCGCCGGAGCTTCCGGCGGCGCCGGCCGCTGCGGCGGGCTTTCGGCACGAACCACGGGCGGGATGGGGGGCGACGGAACCGGGGCCGCCACCGCGGCTGGCTTCTGCGGGACCGACGACGGGCCGGTCGCCGCGGCGCCGGGCGAGCCCGCCGGTTCGGCTGGGCCATCGCCCTTGCCCGCCGGCTTCAGCTGCGACAAGCCGGCGGGAAGGGTCGGCGGCGTCGGGTCCGAGCCGTATGCGTTGGCGACCTTGCCCATGGCAGGTGGGGCAGCAGCGTCGGTGTTGACGGTATCCCGCCACAGCACGACGACCGCGACAAGGGCAATTGCCGCAAGAGCAGTGCCGGCTACGATCGTTCGTCTGCTCACCAGGAGATCCCGCTCTGTCCTCTACTTATCGTCTGCTTATCGGCTGGACCCGGATCAGCCTACGCGCTTTATCCGGTGATGACGATAGCAGGCTTCGCCCCGAACTGCCCGATCGGACAGGCAATGACCGAAGCCGTGGGGCAAACCTTGCGTGTGGTTATGGCGAAAGCGGGGCCTTCGCTCCCCCTGGTTGTCCGCCGGCGAGGGCACGACGTGGCGGCTCGCTGGGGCGGGATCCGGATCGGCCGGGGCTCTTGATCCGGATCCGATGACCGTCGGCGTCGGCGCCGGTCCTTGACCCCGGCATTTTGGCCGATAGGCTTGGCGAGGCGATGATTGTGTAGGATGGCGCCATGACAGCGAACGGCAGCCGCATCAACAAGACGGACCGGACCCGTTGGGTCAGGGTGTGGGACGTGCCGACCCGGCTGTTCCACTGGTCGCTGGTCCTGCTGGTCGCCGCCAACATCTATACCGGCAACGTCGGCGGCCTGCGCGAGATGGACCTGCACAAGCTGTCCGGCTACGCGATTCTGGCGCTGGTGCTGTTCCGGCTGGTCTGGGGCTTTGTTGGCAGCCGGCACTCGCGCTTTGCCGACTTCGTTCGTGGGCCCGGGGAAGTGATCGGCTACGCGCGCTCGCTGTTCGGCAAGGCACACCGCAGCTTCGTCGGACACAACCCGATGGGCGCCTGGTCGGTGATGGCGATGCTGGCGAGCCTGCTGCTGCAGGCGATCACCGGTCTGTTCGCCCGCGACGACATCCTGACCGAAGGGCCGCTGGTCCGCTACGTCTCCAAGGAGACGAGCCGCACGCTCAGTGCGATCCACGAGCTCAACGCCACCGTCCTCTACGTCCTCATTGGCACCCACCTGGCGGCGGTGCTCGGCTATCTGGTGTTCCGCAAGGACAATCTGATCCGGCCGATGCTGACCGGCCGCAAGGCGGTCGCCGCGGAAGCGGGAAACGCGGACGCGCCGTTCGCCCGCAGCTGGGTCGCGGCGGTGATCCTCGCGGCGACGGCTGGCGCCGTCTGGCTGGTGGTCAGCCGCTGAAGACGGTCGCCAGCGTCGGATCGGCGGGTCAGTCCTTCTTGCGGAAGTCGTCGTGGCAAGCCTTGCAGGCCTTGGCGAGGTCGCCGACCGGCGCGGCGAGCGCACGCGGCTCGCCATTGGCCGCCTTGGCGAGGGCGGCTGCCGCGGTCTGGAACGCGGTCAGCGCCTGCTTGAACTTCTCCGGCTGCTCCCAGATCGCCGGCAGCGCATCGGTCTTGCCGGTCCGCGAGTCGGGCGGGAAGATGTGCCCGGCCAT
>JBDHSN010000113.1:0-10893 GCA_039808105.1 Rhodospirillales bacterium | reverse complement strand
GCGTTGATCAGGATCTGCACCTTGACGAGATTGCCGTCGCGGAAGGTGTCCATCTCGTAGTCGAAGCTGGCGTAGCCCCGCGTAATCGACTTCAGCCGGTCGTGGAAGTCGAAGACCACCTCGTTCAGCGGCAGCCGGTAGACCGCCATGGCGCGGCTGCCGGCGTAGGTCAACTCCACCTGCTCGCCGCGCCGCTCGGTGCACAGCTGCAGCACCGCGCCGAGGTAGTCGTTGGGGACGAGGATGGTGGCGCGGATCCACGGCTCCTCCATGCCCTTTATGCGCACCGGGTCGGGCATGTCGGCGGGGTTGTGCAGGTCGATGACGGTATCGTCGGTGAGCGTCACCCGGTAGACGACCGACGGCGCCGTCGCGATCAGGTCGAGGTTGAACTCGCGCTCCAGCCGCTCCTGCACCACCTCCAGGTGCAGCAGGCCGAGGAAGCCGCAGCGGAAGCCGGAGCCCAGCGCCGCCGAGCTTTCCGGCTCGTAGTGGAAGCTGGAATCGTTGAGGCGGAGCTTGGCCAGCGATTCGCGCAGGTCCTCGAATTCCGCCGCATCCGACGGGAACAGCCCGCAGAACACCACCGGCACCGACGGCTTGAACCCCGGCAGCGGCTCTGCCGCGGGGCGGCGCTCCTCGGTGATGGTATCCCCCACCTCGGTCTCGGCGACCGCCTTGATGCCGGCGGTGATGAAGCCGACCTCGCCGGGGCCGAGGCTGTCGGTCTGCAGCGGCTTCGGCGTGAACACGCCGACCTGCTCGACCTGGTGGACGGTGGCGGCCGCCATCATCCGGATCTTCATCCCCTTCTTCAGCACGCCGTCCTTGATCCGCACCAGGATCATCACGCCGAGGTAGGGGTCGTACCAGCTGTCGACCAGCAGCGCCTTCAGCGGCGCCGCGGCGTCGCCGGCGGGGGCGGGCAGGCGCTCGACGATCGCCTCCAGCAGGTCCGGCACGCCGAGGCCGCTCTTCGCCGAGATGCGCACGGCGTGTGACGCGTCGAGACCGATCACCTCCTCGATCTGCGCGGAGATGCGCTCCGGCTCGGCCGCCGGCAGGTCGATCTTGTTGAGGACGGGGATGATCTCGTTGCCGGCCTCGATGGCGAGGTAGGCGTTAGCCAGCGTCTGCGCCTCCACCCCTTGCGTTGCGTCCACCACCAGCAGCGAGCCCTCGCAGGCGGCGAGCGAGCGGCTGACCTCGTAGGAGAAGTCGACGTGGCCGGGAGTGTCCATCAGGTTGAGCTGATAGCTCGCGCCGTCCTTGCCCCGGTAGGCGAGGCGCACGGTCTGCGCCTTGATGGTGATGCCGCGCTCGCGCTCGATGTCCATGGAATCGAGCACCTGGGCGCGCATCTCGCGCTCGGTCAGCGCGCCGCACACCTCGATCAGCCGGTCGGCGAGGGTGGACTTGCCGTGGTCGATGTGGGCGATGATGGCGAAGTTGCGGATGTGCGCGAGGTCGGTGCTCATGGCGGCGCTTGTAGCATCGGCGCCTCGGGGATGCTACCGCCGGGGCCGGTGCGGAATCGGCGGCGGCAAGCCGCCAGCCGCGATAGCCTCTTGCAGCGCTCCGCCAATGGGCCCTAATGGGCGAGCAGAAGTGTAGGAGACTGCGGATCCGCGCGTAAGACGCGGGCTGCGAAGATCACCGCAGCGGCGGCGGGAGGAGAGAAGGCATGGCGGGCGCGAGCGCACCACCCGGAGGACGGCCGCCGGCTGAAACGTCGCCGTCGGGGAAACCCGGTCATTCCCGCCGGCGCCGCTGGCCTTACGTCCTGCTGGCGGCGGTCCTCCTGCTCGGCGCTGCCGGGTACGCGATCGTCCGCTTCGCCCCCGGCTACATCGCCGGATCGATCGCCCGCACCTACTTCGAAGGGCTTAATATCGATACCGGTGGCGTGCGCGCGATGGATATCAACCTGCTCCGCGGCGAGGTCAGCTTCGGACCGGTAAAGTTCGGCGGTGGCGAGGGCGAAGCCGCGCAGGTCGGGCACATTCGCGCGAAACTCGATGTGCGCCGGCTATTCAGCCGCCAGGCGCTCATCCAGGACGCGGAGATCTCGGGCATCCGCATCGATGTCCGGCAGGCGGCGGACGGAGCGCTCAGCATCAATGATGTTCCGCTCAGCCGCATTCTCGCCGAGCGGGCGAGCGCCCATCAGCGCAAGAAGGGAGCAACGCCGGCACCGCCGCAAGCGGCGGAAGAGCAGTCCCGCTCGTGGGGCGTGGGATTCGATCATCTGCGGCTGCACGACAGCTCTATCGTGTTCACCTCGGCACGCGGCGGACGGGCGGCCATCGCCGTCCACGACCTTGACCTCGCCGGATTCGCCACCTGGGCGCCTGACGAGCCGGGCCGGATCGCGCTGGACGGGGACTTCAACGGTATCCGCATCGTCCTGAACGGCACGGCGACGCCGCTCGCCGATACCATCGGTGTCGATGCCGAGCTCGAGGTGACCGGCATCGAGATCGGCAAGATCGAGGCATACACCGGCAAGCTCGGTTTTGACCGGGGCGACGGGCGAGTCGACATGGCGGTCACTACCAGCGGCTCGAAGATCAACTCGGACGGCCACGTCGACGCCCACTTCACCGGCAAGGCCGCCTTCCTCTCCCTCGATCTGGTCCACCAGAAGGCCGGCAGCCTGAAGCTGGCCGCCGGCGCCGCAAACCTGGACGACGTCCGGCTGCTCTACGATCCCGACGGCACGATCGATCTTGCCGGCGGCGCGGCGCTGTCCGCCGACGGGATGGATCTGCGGCTTCACGACGGCACCGCGGTCGCCCTCGACGGTGCAACTATTGGTGTGTCCGGACTGCGCGCCAGCCTGCCCGCCTCGGGACAGCCGTCGCTGGTGGCGACGACGCAAGTGGACGTGCGCTCGCTGCGGCTGGGCGGCCGCTGGGCCGAGGGGACCGCCGACGCTGTTACCATACGCCTCGAAGACCTTGCCATCGACGGTAAGGACGCCCCGGCGCCGCTGGCAGCACGCGGCACCGTCGCGGTCGGCCGCCTCGCTCTGCTGCTGCCTCTGAAGAAGCCGATCAGGATCGGGGGCGAGGCGATCAGCCTGGAGCTGCCCGGCATGCGGTTCGGCTTCGGCCCGCGCACGGTGATCGACGGACCGCTCGGGATCGACCTCTCGTCCTTTGCCCTCGCCGTCCTCAAGCGCGCCACGCCGCAGGCACCGGAACACGCGCTCGTGGATATCGGCGCCGGCCGGATTCTGGGACGGCTCTCGGCTCTCAGCCTCGACGATGCGCCGGGACTGACCCAGGTGAAGGTGGCAACGCCGTCGCTGGCGGTGGAGCGCTTCCGCCTCGGCGCGCCTGTCGCTCCCGGACAGGACATGGAGATCACCTCGTCGCTGACGCTGCGCTCGACCGACATCGGCGTCTCCGACGGGGCGAAGCTCGATGTGTCCGGCACGACGGATCTCGGCACTCCGAAGCTCGTCCTCAGCATCGGCGGCGCCCGCGAGCGGTCGGTAATCGACTTCACCGGCTTTACATTCAATCCGCACACCTTTGCCTACCGCGAGAACGGGCCCAACTCGGACTTCGGCTTCAGCGGCCGCATCGTCGCGGATGGCACCGCCGTCCGCCTGCCGGATGCTGCGACGGGCGCGGCCACCATCGCCGATCTCGGTCGCCTGCATACGACCGTTGCTGACCTCGGGATGGACATCGACAACCCCTCGCCGCAGTGGCATGCGCGGCACCTCGATATGGATCTGGCGTCACTCTCCGCCGCCGTGCCAGGGGCGCTGTCGATGATGCTCGACATTAAGAATGTCAGCCTTGGCGACGGCATTGCCGCATCGCAAGGCAAGGGCGAATATGGCTTCGAGCGGCTGGCGATCGGCCGGATCGATGCGTCGCTGACGCGGGCGCCAAAGCCGGCTGCCAGTCCCGCGCCCGCCGCAGCCAAGCCGGCGAAGCCCGAAAAAAAGGCCACGCGCACGTGGCCGCCGGAGGATCTGCCGGTCGTGCGCATCGGCCAGTTTGGGCTGATTGACGGCGGTCGTATCGTCGTGCTCGACCGGACACGAACGCCGCCCGCCAGCTCAACCGGCGACATTGATACGTTGCGCCTCGAAAACATCGATACGACCAGGCCGAACGGACGCAGCGACCTGCGGCTGAAGGCGCGACTGGACCAAGGAACGGTGACCGCCGACGGCTGGGCGGTGCCGTTCCAGTCGAAGCCGGCCTTCGATCTGCGCGCCACTATCGACAACCTGGGGCTGCCCGCGCTCAGCCCGTTGCTCGGCCCGGCGATCGGCCTCGATTTCATCGACGGCACGCTGAATGCCAATGCCGATGCGCGGGCGGAGGCCGGACAGATGACCGGAGAGGTGCGCGTCAAGGCCTTCAACCTCGGCTTTGCCGACCGGCCGGAGGCCGGCAGCGATCATATCTCCAAATCCGTCGGCGTGCCGCTGACGACCATCGTCGGCCTGCTGGAAGATTCGGACGGCTCGATCAGCCTCACCCTGCCGTTCGAGGGGGATCTCACCTCTCCCGACTTCGACTACTCGAAGATGCTGTGGAACGGCCTGTTCCGCGTCCTGCGGGCGCTGGTCACGGCGCCGTTCAAGCTGATCTCGGCCTCGCTCGACTTGGCCGCGGCGAAACGGGAAAGGAGCGCCGACGAGGCCGGGCCGCCGGCGGCGGCGATCGCGTTCGCACCCGGCGAGACGGCAGTGGGTAGCGATGCGCAGGGCCAGCTGTTGAGCCTGCAGCAGGTGCTGAACGACCGGCCGAAGATGAAGCTGCGGCTGTGCGGGGTTGTCACGCCGGCCGATGCCGCCGCCCTTGGGCTGCCGGCGCCTGCGGGTGCAGCCCCAGCGGTGCCGCTGGTCGATCTGGCGCGCGCCCGCATGGCGGCGGTGCAGCAGGCGTTGATGGCGGGCAGCGATATCGATCGCACGCGCCTGCCGCTATGCAGCGAGCCGCAGCTGGCCAGCGGCGAGGACGGACCGCCCCGCGTCGCGCTGGCGTTCTGACAGGCCAAGGGCCCTGTCGCCTTTCGGCAGCCAGGGCCCTTGGCTCGAGGCCGGGGGGCGGGGGCGGCGCGGGCTCAGCCGCGCGGCACCCATTCGTAGATCTCCGGCTCGCTGCAACTGCAGCAGCACGAGCCGCATTTGCCCTTTTCTTCGGGCTCAATGTGGCGCAGCCGGCCCTTGCGAACCCAATGCTCCAGCATCGGCCGCAGCGTCTCGTTGTCCATCGCGAAGCGGGTACAGAGATCACTGAGCGGGGCCCGGCCACGCTGGGCCAGATAGTCGCGGACTTCAGCGAGGATCATCGTTGTTACTCCGCCGGAGCTGCCGCTGGTGCGGCGTCCTGCCGCCCGGCCATGCGCATGAAGAACACCGTAGCCGCGAAGACCACGAGGATGCCGACGATCCAGGTGATGCTGTGCGACGGGTTCCGCTCGAAGGTGCCGATCTGGAATGTCAACACCGCCGCGCCATAGCCAAGGCCAGTCGTCCACAGCGACGCGAAGATCGTCCACGCCGGGCCGGTCTCGCGGTAGATGGCGGCGATGGCTGCAACGCACGGGATGTAGAGCAGGACCGCCAGCAGATAGGCGAAAGCGCCGATCTGGCCGTCGAACCGCGACGCCATGGCGCCGAACGTGCTCTCCGACACCTCCTGCTCCGCGGCCGCGGCCGCCAGATCGTCATCGGGGTGGATGATGTTGAGGCCGAGCGGATCGGTGACCGAGCCGACGAGGCCGGCGAGGTTTTCCGGGATGGTGGCGAAAGCCCCCGCGAGACCACCAATAAGATCGAAGCCTTCCTCCTCTTCCGCCGGCGCGGTGCCGTCATCCTGCTGACCGAGAGCGGTATAGAGCGCATTGAGGGTACCGACGACGGCTTCTTTGGCGAAGATGCCGGTGATCATGCCCACGGTTGCCGGCCAGTTGTCCTCGGTGATGCCCATCGGAGCCAGCACCGGCGTCGCTTCCTTGGCCACCGTCGCCAGGACCGACCGGTCGGTGTTCTCGTTGCCGAAGGTGCCATCGGTGCCGACCGAGCCGAGGACGACGAGAACCAGCACGACCGGGACGATCACCCGTCCGGCGCGGAACATGAACTGCTTCAGGCGGTCCCAGGTGTGCAGCAGCACGCTCCTCAGCGTCGGCAGGTGATAGGGCGGCAATTCCATGACGAACGGCGAGGTCTCCCCCTGCAGCAGCGTGCGCTTGAGCACGAGGCCGGTCAGCACGGCAAAGCAAATGCCGATCAGATAGAGGGCGAAAACCAGGTTCTGGCCGCCCTGCGGAAAGAACGCCGCGGCGAACAGCGCGTAGACCGGAAGGCGGGCGCCGCATGACATGAACGGCGCCATCATCACCGTCATGATCCGGTCGCGGCGGTGATCCAGCGTGCGTGTCGCCATGATCGCCGGCACGTTGCAGCCGAAGCCGACGATCAGCGGGATGAACGATTTGCCGGGGAGACCCACCGCCCTCATTAGCCGGTCCATAACGAAAGCGGCACGAGCCATGTAACCCGAATCCTCCAGGAAGGACAGGAACAGGAACAGGCAGGCGATGATCGGGATGAAGGTGGAGACCGTCTGGATGCCACCGCCGATGCCATTGGCGAGAACGGTCGTCAGCCACGCCGGGCTGCCGAGACTGGTGAGCAGCGCATCGCCGCCGTCCACCAGCAGCGTGCCGAAGAACTGATCAAAGAAATCGATGAACGCACCGCCGAAATTGATGGTGAACAGGAACAGCAGGTACATCACCGCGAAGAAGATCGGGATACCGAACAGCCGGTGCAGCACGATCTTGTCGATGCGGTCGGACAGCGTGCGGTGGACGACGCCCTCGCGGACAACGGTATCGCGGATCAGAGCATTG
The DNA here is from genome assembly GCA_039808105.1 of Rhodospirillales bacterium. Taxonomy (GTDB): domain Bacteria; phylum Pseudomonadota; class Alphaproteobacteria; order Rhodospirillales; family Defluviicoccaceae; genus Defluviicoccus. Next base: position 4,002 of record JBDHSN010000113.1, on the reverse strand, counting down.
GCAAGGCCGTAGCGGCTGTCGGCGATGAGGATATCGCAGTCCTCGCCCGAGGCCTGATACGTTGCCTCGGCGATCCGCTCGGCTTCGGCGACCACCGCCGGCGAAACCAGGGCGCGCGCCGCCTCGTCGCTCTCCAGCAGCTTGACCGCCAGCCAGCGCGAGCTGGGGACCGGGGGAAGCTTGAGCCTGGCATCGGCGAAGACCGGCAGCAGCGCTTCGATCGCGTTCTCCACCTCCGGGCCGTAACCGACCTCGACCGAGGGAATGCGGCGCTGCTTGCCGGCCCGCTCGATCTCGCTGCGCAGCGTGTCCAGACCCTCGCTGCGGCTGGCGACCAGCGGGATGACCGGACAGCCGAGCCGCTGCGCCAGCGCCTGTGCGTCAATGGCGATGCGGCGCTCGCGGGCGACGTCGAGCATGTTCAACGCCACGATCATCGGCACCCGCATTTCCAGCAGCTGGGTGGTCAGATAGAGGTTTCGCTCGAGGTTCGAGGCATCAAGGATGTTGACGACCAGATCGGCGCCGCCCGACAGCACGAAGTCGCGGGCGATCCGCTCATCGAGCGAGGAAACCGAAGTGACGGCGAGCGAGTAGACGCCGGGCAGGTCAACAACCTTAACCTCGCCGGACGGCCCCTTGTAGGTGCCGGTCTTGCGCTCGACGGTGACGCCGGGCCAGTTGCCCACTTGCTGGCGTGCCCCGGTCAGCCCGTTGAACAGGGTCGTCTTGCCGCAGTTCGGGTTGCCGACAAGGCAGATGGTAACGGAGGTCATCAGGACAGCCTTTCAACGCGCAGGAGCTGTGCTTCGCCTTTGCGCAAGCTGATGGCAAAGCCGCGGACCGCGATTTCCACGGGATCGCCAAGCGGGGCGAGCCGGGTCACCGAGAATTCGGTGCCGGGGGTGAGGCCCATCGCCAGCAGCTTCTCGCGGTAGGCGCGGTCGCCGCGGCGCAGACCGGTGATCCGGCCGCGCTCGCCGACGACGAGATCGCCGAGGCCCAGCCCGCCGTCCACTTCGTGGGTGCTCATCGCGGGTCCTCCGCGATCCGCGTCACCAGGACGCGGTGGGCGATGCCCATCCCCAGCGCGAGGCGCATCTCGTCCCGCGCGAGCACCATGGCGCCTTCCTCGTCGCGCCGGAGGATCGTCACTTCGCAACCGACGGCGAGGCCGAGGTCGCTGAGCTTGCGGTCTGACCCGCGTCCGCTGCCGACGGAGACCACGCGGACGCGTTCGCCTTCCGACGCCAGCAGAAGCGGAAATGCTCCCACGCCAGCATTGATAGAACCCATAGTTGAAAGCTCTCCCAGATCCGAACCCGCTGCTTCCCCTTAGGCAGCATGTCGTTTCTTAACGATAACGCAACTCATTATCACGTTCTCACGATTGTAACTTTACGAAAGACGGGGGGAAATTGAGAAGCCTTCATTGTGCAATGCACACATGCGTCGCCGGAAGGCTGCCCGCCTGCGTGAGTGAATCGCAGTGTGCGAATGCGGCGTCAGGAGGTGGGCGTCGGCAGTCCGCGCGACCGGCAGGCGGCGATCAGGGTATTTTCGAGGAGACAGGCGACGGTCATCGGCCCGACTCCGCCCGGCACCGGCGTGATTGCGCCGGCGACGCGCTGCGCCTCGCCGAAGGCGACGTCGCCTTGCAGGCGGCTGCCGGTCGGCCGGCTGGCATCGGCGATGCGGTTGATGCCGACGTCGATGACGATGGCGCCCGGCTTGATCCAGTCGCCGCGCACCATCTCCGGCCGGCCGACCGCGGCGACCAGGATGTCGGCCTTCCGGCACTCGCCGGGAAGATCGGCGGTGCGCGAGTGGGCGATCGTCACCGTGCAGCTCTCGCCGAGCAGCAGCAGCGCCATCGGCTTGCCGACGATGGTGGAGCGGCCGATGACCAGCGCCCGCGCACCGGCCAGCTCGGGCCGGACGCTGTGGATCAGCCGCAGGCAGCCGCGCGGCGTGCACGGCACCATGGCTCCGGGCACACCGGCGGCGAGGCGGCCGGCGTTGACCACGTGGAAGCCGTCCACGTCCTTCTCGGGGCTGACCGCCTGCAGCACGACGTCGGTACGGATGTGCGGCGGCAGCGGCAACTGCACGAGGATGCCGTGGATATGCCCATCGGCGTTCAGCTCGCGGATCAGGGTGAGCACCGTCTCTTCGTCGGTCTCGATGGGTAGAAGGTGCACCACCGAGTGCATCCCGGCCGCTTCCGTCTGCTGCGCCTTCGAGCGCACGTAGATGGCGCTGGCCGGATCATCGCCCACGAGGACCACGGCGAGGCCGGGTATCAGAGCTTCGCGATCGCGCAGGCGCGCCGCCTCCGCCTGCACCGCCGCGCGCAGGTTGGCGGCCGCGGCCTTGCCGTCGATGATCTCCGCGGTCATCGCGCGCCGGCGGGGCGCAGGCCCCGTCCTTCATACCAGCGGTGCAGCGAGGCCAGCAGTGCGTCGGTATCACCCGTGATGCGCACCGTCTTGCGGCGGTCGGCGACGCCGGCCTGGATGGCAAGGGTGGAGCGGGGGAGGCGCCACTCGTCGGCGAGCAGAGCGAGAACGGCGGCGTTCGCCTGGCCATCGGCGGCAGCGGCGGCGACCGCCACCTTCAGGCGCAGCGAGCCGTCGGCATCGCTGACGAGGCCGGCGATGCCGGCGCGCCGGGCCCGCGGCGTGACCTTGAGCCGCACCCGGACGCCGCCGTCGGTGGCGGCGAACGGTCCGGGCGCAAGGCGCTGTGGCTCAGAGGCCGCCGGTGGCATAGGCGACATAGAGGCGGGCAAGAACCTGCTGGAGGAACAGCAGCAACAGGATGAGCACGAGCGGCGACAGGTCGATGCCGCCGAGATTGGGAAGGACGCGGCGGATCGGCCGCAACGCCGGTTCGGTGACCCGCTGCAGGAAGTCGCCGACCATGTAGACGAAGCGGTTGCGGGTGTTGACGACGTTGAAGGCGACCAGCCAGCTCAGAATCGCCGAAGCGATGAGCATCCAGATGTAGATCTCGATGACCGTACCGGCGAGCCAGAACAGGGGCCCGATGATGACGTCCATGAATTGACCGTTGCGCTGTTTGCGGACGCCGGCAACCTACCGAGGCCATCGACGCGGCGCAAGGACCGGCGGCTGGCCAGCCATGCCGCGCTGTTGCGACGCCCGCCGGGATCACCGCATTGCCAGAGCGACCCGCCGGCCGCCCGACGCTGGCCGGCGCGCCTGTCCGTCGGCCGACATCGCCGTTGCAGGGCCCGCCGCCGTCGCCCGGCGGCGGGCTCTACGAACCTCAGGCTGCGGCGCGACCGCCCCGCGGGCCGGCGAAGAACCAGATGATGACGCCGATCAGCGGCAGGATGATGATCAGCAGCACCCAGAGGATTTTGCCGCCGGTCGAGATGCCGCTCTGCACGATGTTGATGATTGCCCAGATATCGAGAGCCAGAACGATAAGGCCGAAAATACCACCGTAGTTGTCCATCGTTCCTATCCCTCCACTGCCTCATGACCGCCTACACCGCCGGAACTGGTGTTCGCAACACCTTTCGCATCCCGGGCCCGCCGCCGCATTTTCGCTGTGGCGCGCCGAACCCGCGCCGACACTCTCCGTGGACGGTCCACCGGGTCGCCATCGTACCGCGACTGCCCGGCGGAAGGTTCGACAGCGGCAACCGGCGTCGGCAGGAACGCCCGGTATGCCCGGATGTTTCCCTCCTGCCTTCATCCGGATGATTGAGCCGGCGGTGGTAGGGAAGAGAAGGGGGAGATCGATAGTCTCGCCCTTCCGAAGGTTGCGGGCAGGGACGGCGGAGGCGGGCCCCGCTGTACCCTGCCGCGTGGTCTAGTGGCTCGATGCGCCGGCGGCACCGAAGCCGGTCTGGGCGCGGACGAGCTGGTCGTCGTATGCGGCCATTTCCTTCTGGGCGCGCGGGCTGGTGTCGAGAATCGAGACGACCCAGGCGACGAGGAACGCCAACGGCATCGAGAAGATCGCCGGCTG
>JBDHSN010000112.1:0-10924 GCA_039808105.1 Rhodospirillales bacterium | reverse complement strand
CCAAAGCCCACATCTTGTAGGTTGTGGCCACGTCCCATGCTTCCGCTTCGACGCCGGCCCGATCGCGCAGATAACGGCTGGCAAATCCGGCGACGCCCCACGTTTCGAATTGCCGGACATGGGCCAGTTCGTGCGCCCAGATCACCGGATCGGCCGCTATTTCGCGGTCGCGAAACACGATTACGCGATCGATTGTAGCCGCCCGCGCATTGCTCAACCGGAAGGCAGCACCCGCCGCTCCCGACGGCCAGCCGACGCGGTAGCGCACGCGCGCCAGCAACTCCGGCGGAAAATATCCAGCCAGCAACGCCTGCATCCCCGGCGGAGGCGGCAGGGCGCCGTCAGCCAGGGTATCGCGTGTCGCGATGATCCACGCCGCGAAGGCCGGCGCGGCCTCCTGCACGGCGCGATCGACCATCGCCTGCCGAGCTGCTGCCAGCGATCCCGCCGGCGCCGCGCCCGCCGGAGACAGCAGCAGGCCCGTGCCGGCAGCAAGCAGGCCGGTCACCGCCATTGCGGCAAGGAAGGTGCGCCTCGTGCGAAAGAGCATGATCGACAACCTCAAGGGGGGAGCATCGACCTCAAGGGGGGAGCATCGACGGCGCCCACCCTAGCCAGACGACCGCCTTCAATCCCGAACCGTCGTCACTGCTTCCAGAAGCTGCGGGAGAAGAGGGCGAGGACGGTGAACAGCTCAAGCCGGCCGAGCAGCATGGCAAGCGCCAGGATCCACTTCGCCGCCGGCGGAACCGCGGCAAAGCTGCCGGTCGGTCCGATGATCGGGCCAAGGCCGAGGCCCGAGTTGCTGACGGCTCCGGCGGCACCGGAGAGCGCCGTAACCGGGTCGAGGCCGGTCAGCGCCAGCAGGATGCCGACGACGGCGATGGTGATCATGTAAAGCCCGATGAACAGCAGCACGCCGGTGAAGACGTCGTCGGTCACCTGCCGGCCGTTGTAGGCGGCGACGAAGGTGCCGTGCGGATAGATCAGGCGATGGATGTGGTTGCGCAAGGCCAGATAGAGGATGTCGAGGCGAAAGACCTTCAGCGCGCCGGTCGTGGAACCGCTGCACCCGCCGATGAGCGTCAGCAAAAACAGCACGAGGACCGGCATATCGCCCCACGTGCTGTAGTCGGTGGCAATGAAGGCGGTGGTCGTCGCCATCGAGATCACCTGGAACGAGACGAAGCGCAGCGCTTCCAGCGGCGGCATGTGGGCGACGATGACCATCCAGGCGGTGAAGCAGATGATCACGATGAACAGAAAGCGGATATAGCCGCGCACCTGCTCATCGTGCAGCAGCAGGTCGGGACGCCCCTGGAGGAACCGCAGGTAAAGCAGGAACGGCAGACTGCCCGACAGCATGAACACCGCGGTGATCGCCTCGATGGTCGGGCTGTCGAAGTGGGCGATCGAGGCATCCGAGGTGGAGAAGCCGCCGGTCGCCACCGTCGTCATCGCCTGGGCAACCGCTTCCAGGGGGGTCATGCCGGCCAGCAGCAGCGCGACGGTGCAGGCGATCGACAGCCCGACGTAGATGGACAGCAGCAGGAAGGCGAAGCGCTTGGCCTGCGGCACCGCCTTCTCCGACTTCTCCGACGACTCCAGCCGGAACAGCTGCATGCCGCCCACCTGCAGGAACGGCAGGATGGCGAGGCCGACGACGATGAAGCCGATGCCGCCGACCCATTGCAGGATGCTCCGCCACAGCAGGATGCCGGGCGGCGCCTGATCGAGGCCGACGACGACCGTCGCCCCGGTGGTCGTCAGTCCCGACATCGCCTCGAAGAAGGCGTTGGTGAAATCGAGGTTGAACTCGGCGAACATCAGCGGCACCGCGGCGGCCAATGCCGCGGCGAGCCAGACGCCGGTGGTGAACAGGAAGCCCTGGCGGATGCTGAGGGACTGAATCGGTCCCGCGGTGGCAAGGGCCATCGCCGCACCACAGAAGACCGTGACCGCCGAGGCGGTGGCGAACACCTGCCAGTCGGCATGGCCGGCGACCCAGTCGACCGACGCCGGCAACAGCATGATGACGCCAAGGGCGGTGACGAACAGGCCGACGACGTGGACGACGGGCTGCAGCTCGAAGGCGTTGCCCGTCCCGCCCCGCGCCAAGCGACCGCGCATCATCGCAGGGGTCCGCAGCCGGCTCGGGGCTCGCCCGCCGCGGCGATTAGCCCGGCGACTTCAGCATCGGGCCGAGCGGGCGGCCGGCGAAGATGTGTACGTGGAAGTGCATCACCTCCTGATGGGCGTCGGCGCCGTTGTTGGCGAGGATGCGGTATCCCGGCTCGATCACCTCGAGCTGGCGCGCCGTCTCGGCCACCGCCTTGAAAAAGCCGCCGATGAATTCCGGCGACGCCTGCGCGCACAGATCGTCGAGAGAGAGGTAGCGGCCCTTCGGGATCACCAGCACATGGACCGGCGCTGCCGGCCGGATGTCGTGGAAGGCGAGCGCGAAGTCGTCCTCGTAAACCTTCTTGCACGGAATTTCGCCGCGCAGGATCTTCGCGAAGATGTTGCTGTCGTCGTAAGCCATCGCCTCTCCCCGCTCGCCACGCCGCCTTGCCGGCGGTTACTTCGCTTGCGATGCGTTGCCGCGCATCGCCTTCTCCAGCAGCCCGGACACCCCTTCGCGCTTGGCGAGCTGCACCCAGACGTCGCGCGGCTTGATGCCGCCCGCCGCCCACAGCACCATCAGGTGGTAGAGCAGGTCGGCGCTTTCGGCGGCCAGCTCGTCGCGCCCCTCCGCCAGCGCCGCCACCACCACCTCGACCGCTTCCTCGCCGGTTTTCTTGGCGATCTTGGCGCGGCCCTTGTTGAGCAGGCGCGCCGTATAGGAGCTGGCCGGATCGGCCCCGCGGCGGCTTTCGATCACCGCGAACAGCTTCTCCAGGATCCGCCCGTCGAGACGATCGCCATTCATGCGCCGGTCCTCTCGCCAGCCTCTTCGCGCACGGCGATACCGCCCCGCCGCATATGGGCCTTGGCCTCGGCGATGGTAAAGGTGCCGAAGTGGAAGATCGATGCCGCCAGCACCGCCGAGGCGTGCCCCTCGCCGACACCCTCCACCAGATGGTCGAGGGTGCCAACCCCGCCGGAGGCGATGACCGGCACCGGCACCGCATCGGCGATGGCGCGGGTCAGCGGCAGATCGAAGCCCTGCTTGGTGCCGTCGCGGTCCATCGAGGTAAGCAGGATCTCGCCCGCTCCGAGGTCGGTCATCCGCCGCGCCCAGGCGACGGCATCGATGCCTGTGGCCCGCCTGCCGCCGTGGGTGAACACCTCGAAGCGGCCGGGCGCGACCGATTTGGCATCGACGGCGACGACGATACACTGGTTGCCGAACTTCTCCGCCGCCTCGCCGACGAACTCCGGGCGAGCGACGGCAGCGGTGTTGATCGAAACCTTGTCGGCCCCGGCCAGCAGCAGTTTGCGAATGTCCTCCAGGGTGCGCACGCCGCCGCCGACGGTCAGCGGCATGAAACACTGCTCGGCGGTGCGCCCGACCACATCGAAGATGGTCTCGCGGTTCTCGTGGCTGGCGGTGATGTCGAGGAAGCACAGCTCATCGGCGCCGGCAGCATCGTAGACGCGCGCCTGCTCCACCGGATCGCCAGCATCCACCAGATCGACGAAGCGCACGCCCTTGACGACACGCCCGGCGTTGACGTCGAGACAGGGGATGATGCGGACCTTCAGCACCGGCTCAGGCTCCCCCTGCCGGCGTCCGTTGCAGCAGCCTGACCGCCTGCGCCAGGTCGATGCGGCCGTCGTAGAGCGCCCGCCCGCAGACGACGCCGGCGATGATGCCGCCGCCGGCGGTCTTCGCCGCTTCCAGATCCGCCATCGTCGAGACGCCACCGGACAGGATCACCGGAATATCGACGGCCTGCGCCAGCGCCACCGTCGCGTTGATATTGGGACCCGCCATGACCCCGTCGCGACCGATGTCGGTGAAGATGATCGCTGCGACACCGGCATCCTCGAAGCGCCGCGCCAGATCGAGCGCGCTCAAGTCCGACTGTTCGGACCAGCCCTCCACCGCCACACGGCCGTCGCGGGCATCGATGCCGACGGCGATGCGGCCGGGGAAGTCGGCGCAGGCATCGCGGACGAGATCGGGGTAGCGCAATGCCGCGGTGCCGAGGATCACCCGGCGGACGCCGCGGTCCAGCCAGTTGGCGGCCGTCGCCAGGGTGCGGATGCCGCCCCCGAGCTGCACCGGCAGATCGACCGCCGCCACGATGTCGGCGACGGCGCTGCCGTTGACCGGACGGCCGGCGAAGGCGCCGTCGAGATCGACGACGTGCAGCCAGCGGCAGCCCGCCGCCGCGAAGATCCGCGCCTGGTCCGCCGGGTCCTGGTTGAACTCGATCGCCGTCGCCATGTCGCCCTGGCGCAGGCGGACGCAGCGTCCCTGCTTCAGGTCGATCGCCGGAAAGAAGATCACGGCCGCCACCTCAGAAAATTGCCGATCAGCTGCAGCCCGGTCCGCTGGCTCTTTTCCGGATGGAACTGCGTGCCGACGATGTTGTCGCGGCCAATGACCGCTGTCACGTCGCCGCCGTAGTCGACCGCCGCCAGGACGACCGCCGGGTTCTCCGGCCGGAAGCCGTAGGAATGGACGAAGTAGGCATGGGCGCCCGGCGCGATGCCGGCGAGCAGCGGGTGCTCCGGCGCCTGGAGAAGCAGGTTGTTCCACCCCATGTGCGGGATCTTCAGACCGTCGGCGGCGGCCGGCAACAGCGCGACCTCGCCGCTGATCCAGCCGAGGCCGGCGTGGTTGCCGTGTTCGCGGCCGATGCTGGCGAGCAGCTGCATGCCGACGCAGATGCCGAGAAACGGCCGCCCGTCATCGAGCACGGCCCGTTGCAACGTCTCGATCATGCCCGGCAGCGCTTCGAGGCCGCGCTTGCAGTCGCCGAACGCGCCGACCCCGGGCAGCACCACCCGATCGGCCTTCGCCACGGCGCGCGGATCGCTGGTGACGATCACCGCATCGTCCAGCCCCGCCTCGGCGACGGCCCGCTCGAATGCCTTGGCCGCCGAGCGCAGGTTGCCGGAGCCGTAATCGACGATGACGATGCTCACCGCACCAGATCCGCGGCAAGGCCCGGCCGCTCGTCCCAGAAGCGGCGTTCGGCGGCATCCGGATCATCGCCGGTGACGACCGCCACCTCCAGGTAGCCGCTGCGGAACAGCGTCCAGCGCTTGAGATCGTTGCCGAACACCCCGAGCAGCACCGAGAAGGCGAGCGAGACGGCCGCGCCGGTAAGCACATCGGCGCCGAGCAGACCCAGCAGCGTGTTCAGCAGCATCTCGGCAGCGAGGATGCCGGCCGCCACCAGCCACAGCCGGCACCACAGCGCCCACAGCAGGGTGAAGAAGAACGCCGGCCAGCTGAACCCTTCCTTGACCAGGCGGATGTCCTGCTCGGGATCGAGTGGCGGGCGCCGGATATGGACGGTGAAGACGCGCATCGCCGTCATTCGCCCCTGCCCGAGCGCACGCGCGCCGCTGTGCTCACAGCGAGGCTCCCAGCACACCCTTGGTGGAGGGGATCGCCTCCGCCCGGCGGACATCGATCTCCACCGCCTGGCGCAGCGCCCGGGCGAGGCCCTTGAAGCACGACTCGCAGATATGGTGGTTATTCTCGCCGTAGAGCGTCTCGACGTGCAGCGTCAACCCGGCGTTGAGCGCCAGCGAGTGGAACCAGTGACCGATCAGCTCGGTATCGAGGTCGCCCAGCTTCGGCTGCGAGAACGAAACCTTCCACACCAGGTAGGGCCGCCCGGATATGTCGATGACGACCCGGGTCAGCGTCTCGTCCATCGCCGAGAGCGCCTCGCCGAAACGGCGGATGCCGCGGCGGTCGCCCAGCGCCCGGTCGAGCGCCTGGCCCAGCGTGATCGCGGTGTCCTCGGTGGTGTGGTGGGAATCGATGTGCAGGTCGCCGACCGTCCGGATGTCGAGGTCAATGAGGCTGTGGCGGGCGAGCTGCTCCAGCATGTGGTCGAGGAAACCGATGCCGGTGGCGACCGCGCAGCGACCACTGCCGTCGAGCGAGACGCTCGCCGTCACCTCCGTCTCCTTCGTCCGCCGCTCGACCGTTGCCCGACGCATCAGCTCTGTCTCCCGCCGGGCTTATAGCAGCAAGCGGCCGCCGATGCCATTGATGCGAGGGGGCGCGAGGAGCAGGACGCGATCCGTGTCGCGGTTAGAAGCGCTGAGCCGGAGAAAAGCGCATATGGCAAGGGCGCCATGTTGCCACGGCGCCCTCTGACGAGGCCGTGCCAGGACTTGCCTTCGCCCCAGGCACGGCTGCCCTTGGTAGGGTCTTAAAAGCCCGATACCATCGGCAGAGCGGGTACACTCCGGGGCGCGAACGGCCCCTTCACCTCTACAAAATGAACTTGGTCAGGTCAGCGTTCTTGGCCAGTTCGCCGACGCGGGTGCGGACGTCCTGCGCCGAGATCTCGATGGTCTCGCCGGAGCGCTCCGAGGCGGTGAAGCTGATGTCCTCGACCAGCTTCTCCATCACCGTCTGCAGCCTTCGGGCGCCGATGTTCTCGACGCCGGAGTTGATCTCGGCGGCGAGCGTCGCGATCTCCTCGATCGCCTCGGGGGTGAAGTCGAGGGCAACCTTTTCGGTCGCCATCAGCGCCTTGTACTGCTTGATCAGGCTCGCTTCCGGCTCGGTGAGGATGCGCACGAAGTCCTCGCGGTTGAGCGCGCGCAGCTCGACGCGGATCGGCAGCCGGCCCTGCAGCTCCGGCAGCATGTCGGACGGCTTGGCGACGTGGAACGCGCCCGAGGCGATGAACAGGATGTGGTCGGTCTTCACGTTGCCGCGCTTGGTCGGCACGATGGTGCCCTCGATCAGCGGCAGCAGGTCGCGCTGAACGCCCTCGCGGCTGACGTCGGCGCCCGCCCGGTCCGAGCGGGCGGTGATCTTGTCGATCTCGTCGAGGAAGACGATGCCCTCGTTCTCCACCGCCTCGATCGCCTCGCGGATCACCCGCTCCTCGTCGAGCAGCTTGTCCGCCTCCTCGGCGACCAGCACGTCGTGCGACTGGCCGATGGTCAGCTTCTTGGTCTTCTTCGGCGCGCCGCCGAACGCCTTGGAGAACATCTCGGAGATGTTCAGCATGCCCATCTGGGCGCCGGGGACGCCGGGAATATCGAAGGTCGGCAGCTGCATGCCGGCGCTGTCGGAGACCTGCAGCTCCACTTCCCTGTCGTCCAGCTCGCCGGCGCGGAGCATCCGCCGGAACTTCTCGCGGGTCTCCTGGCTCGCGTTCTCGCCGACCAGCGCGGTGATCGCCCGCTCCTCCGCCGCCAGCTCCGCCTTCGCCGCCACCTGCTTGCGCAGCTTCTCGCGGGTCATGTGGATGGCGATCTCGACGAGGTCGCGGATGATCTGCTCGACGTCGCGGCCGACGTAGCCGATCTCGGTGAACTTGGTCGCCTCCACCTTGAGGAACGGCGCCTGTGCCAGGTTGGCGAGGCGGCGGGCGATCTCGGTCTTGCCGACGCCGGTGGGGCCGATCATCAGGATGTTTTTCGGCAGCACCTCCTGGCGCATGCCATCCTCGAGCTGCTGCCGCCGCCAGCGGTTGCGTAGCGCGATCGCCACCGCCTTCTTGGCGTCCTTCTGGCCAACGATGTGGCGATCGAGTTCCGAGACGATCTCGCGCGGGGTAAAGCTGGTCATAGGCTCTCGACGAGGATGTTGCGGTTGGTGAAGACGCAGATGTCGGCGGCGATCTCGAGGGCGCGGCGGGCCACCTGCTCGGCATCGAGGTCGGTGCGGTCCATCATCGCCCGCGCCGCCGACAGCGCGAACGAGCCGCCCGAGCCGATGCCGATCAGCCCGTCCTCCGGCTCCAGCACGTCGCCCGATCCGGTGAGCACCAGCGAGACGGAGCGGTCGGCAACCGCCATCATCGCCTCCAGCCGGCGCAGGTAGCGGTCGGTCCGCCAGTCTTTGGCCAGCTCGACGCAGGCGCGGGTGAGCTGGCGCGGGTACTGCTCCAGCTTGCCTTCCAGCCGCTCGAACAGGGTGAAGGCGTCGGCGGTGGCACCGGCAAAGCCGGCGATGACACTGCCATCGGCGAGGCGGCGGACCTTGCGGGCGTTGGCCTTGATGACGGTATTGCCGAGAGAGACCTGGCCGTCGCCGGCGATGACGACGCGGTCGTCCTTGCGCACGGCGAGGATGGTCGTGCCGTGCCACTGCTGGCCGCTGTCGGTCATTCGCTGCTTCCGCTCTCGGGTTTCAGGGATTTCAAGAGGCACCGGACGCATGTATGCGGATCGGTAAGGCCGGTCAAGGCCCGTGCGCGGACCGCCGGCGGCGTGAAATTCCTGATGGCTTGCGGCTTTTCGCCGGCCGGCGGCCCAGTCATGCGTCCGGCGCGCTTCTCCGCTGCGGCGATGGGCGATGATCTCCGGGTGTCCTGTGGCCCATATTACACGCAACCCGCTGGTGATCACGGTCCTTGTCCAGGGGGCCGAAAGCCGGCGAAGATGCTTTTCTAAGTCAAGGTGTTACCGATGGTCGACCAAGCTCAGCGCGTGCCGGCTGCGGAGACTGTGGGCGCCTCGTCCGCAGTGGCGCAGCTTCCTTCATCTGTCGTGACGGCTACACCACAGCCTGCCGCGAGCCCTGCTGCCCATCATAACGGCGAGCGCCGGGTCCTCGACTCGGAGCTGCTGGAAGGCCTCGACCGTGCCATCAACGCCGCCACGGCGAACGCGACGATGGGTGTCTCGCCGGTCGGCCAAGCGATGACCTATTTCGACTGGCTGGCGCACTTGGCCGCCTCGCCGGGCAAGCAGCTGCAGCTGCTGGAACACGGCATTACCAACGCCAAGCGGCTCGGCGACTATGCGGCGCGGGCGGCTTCCGATCCCGAAGCGGCCCCGTGCATCGATCCGGGACGCGACCATCGCTTTTCCCATGAATCCTGGCGGCGGTTCCCGTTCAACCTGATCCACCAGGCGTTTCTGCTCAACGAGGAATGGTGGCAGGACGCCACCACCGGCATCCGCGGCGTCTCCCGCCACAACGAGCGGGCGGTTTCGTTCGGCGCCCGCCAGTTCCTCGACATGATGTCGCCGTCCAACATCCCGGTGCTGAATCCGGAGGTCGTGCAAGCGACGCTGGCAGAGCGCGGCGCCAATCTGCAACGCGGCGCGCAGTATTTCATGGATGATTTCAAGCGCCTTGCCACCGGCGCCAAGCCGGCCGGGGCGGAGGACTTCGTGGTCGGCAGGGACCTCGCCGTCACTCCCGGCAAGGTCGTCTTCCGCAACAGGCTGATGGAGCTGATCCAGTACGAGCCGACGACAACGGAGGTGCAGCGCGAGCCGGTGCTGATGCAGTCGGCGTGGATGATGAAGTACTACATCATGGACCTCTCGCCGCAGAACTCCATGGTCAAGTACCTCGTCGATCACGGCCACACCGTGTTCATGATCTCGTGGATGAACCCGCAATCCGAGGACCGCGACCTCGGCATGGACGACTACCGGACGCTGGGAACGATGGCGGCGCTCGATGCCATCGGCAGCATCCTGCCGGGCCGCAAGGTGCACGCCGTCGGCTACTGCCTCGGCGGCATCCTGCTGACCATCGCCGCGGCGGCGATGGCGCGCGATGGCGACGACCGCCTCGCCAGCATCACCCTGTTCACCACCATGACCGACTTCACCCAGGTCGGCGAGATGGCGGTGTTCATGGATCCTGCCGAAGTCGCGTTCATCGAGGACATGATGTGGGAGAAGGGCTACCTCGACGGCAAGCAGGCCGGTGGCGCCTTCCAGCTGCTCAAGTCGCGCGACCTGATCTGGTCGAAGATGGTGCGCGAGTACTTCCTCGGCCGGCGCGATCCGATGTTCGATCTGATGGCGTGGAACGCCGACGGCACCCGCATGCCCTACCGTCAGCACTCGGAACTGCTGCGCAATCTCTACCGCGACAACCAGCTGTTCTCCGGCTGCTACAAGGTCGGCGGCCGGCCGGTCCACATCAGCGACATCCACGTGCCGATCTTCGCCGTCGCTGCGGAGGGAGACCATGTCGCGCCATGGAAATCGGTGTTCCGGCTGCACCTGCAGAGCGATGCCACCTCGCTGACCTTCGTGCTGACCAGCGGCGGCCACAACGTCGGCATCGTCAACGAGCCGGGGCATCCGCGCCGCAGCTTCCAGATGACCACCTCCCGCGAGGGCGACCGCGTTCCGGATGCGGAAACCTGGCAGGCGGGCACGCCGCGCACGCAGGGCTCGTGGTGGCCGGCGTGGCAGCAGTGGCTGGCCGGCCATTCCAGCGGTCCGGTGCCGCTGCCGCCGACGGGAGCGCCTGAGCGCGGCTACCCCGTTCTCGCCGACGCGCCCGGCACCTACGTGCTGCAGGAGTAGTTGCGTCGCGACGGCGGCGCCGTTGCTGGCGACGCCTGGGGCGGTCCGGCCGGAAGCTCCGGCGGCGGGTCGCCCCATTGCTGAGGCCGTTCGCCTGAATGCGGTACGCCGCACGGGGGACGGCCGCTGGTCCTTAATCCGATGATCGAAGGGTGCCCGCCGGGATGATGTCGCCGCCCCGGCGGGGCAAACGTTCTCCGGTTCAGGCCGGGCTCGCCGCCTACTCCTTGTCGGACGCGAGGCCCTGGCGGATCTCCTCGCTCGCCTGTTTCACCAGCTCGAGCGCCTTCTTGCGATGACCATTGAAGTCATGCGCCGCGGACTCCAGGTCCGCCTTGGCTGAGCCCAGCGCTTGCAGGGCGGCCTCCATCTTGGGGTGATCCTCCTTCGCCGGGCTGGTTGCAGCACTCCCCGGCTTCGCTGGCGCGGTGACTGGCGGATGCTGTTGGGCGAGCGCCGCGCCGACCGGCGCGAAAGCCGCCAAGCCTGCGGC
>JBDHSN010000111.1:0-10969 GCA_039808105.1 Rhodospirillales bacterium | reverse complement strand
CACTGCTGGTAGTAGCCGGAAAGCTTCAGCCTGATCCGCTCCGGCGGGCTGGGTGCCTGTGTCTCCGGCACCACAGGCGGCGGCACCTCACGCGGTTGCGTCTGCGCGGCAGCGTCGGCGGCATGGAATGCGATGATCGGGGCGGCGGTCAGTGCAGTCGTCGAGTACAGTTGTCGTCGCATGGCTATCCTCGTTCTTATCTCGACGGAAACTCGTTTTCAGTATTCAGACTATGATATTCCCCACTTCTCCCCACAGATGTCGGAGCATTATCACAGTCATGGCACCCTATCCTGGCGTTAACAACGTGCCGATAGTGCCATTAGAGAATCGATGATTTAATTTTTTTGCTGTGTAGAAACCGATTTATAGCGTCGTCAAAAGTCTCTCTCTGCGGTTTCTGTCTCTCGATGCGTTATATCGATGGCTACATATCGCTGGCAATGAATCGTGATGGCAGGCGACCGCCCCTCCGTACGACTGTGTTGTTGACAGCACACTCGTGCGGTAATTTTGCCCGAACGGCAGCCATCTGCCTATTGCGTCGGCAGGCTTTTCGGCTTGCACCTCGTTGACGGGGCGACCATTTCCGAAGTCGCGGGATCACCGGACCGCAGCGCAGCCAGGACGGAAAAACTCAAACCATCGGTGGGAGGGAGAATCGGATGAAGCTCAGCGCCCGCAACATTTTCACGGGCAAGGTCACCGAGCTCAAGCAAGGGGCTGTCAACAGCGTCGTCAAGGTCGACATCGGCGGCGGCAACGTCATCACCTCGATGGTGACCCTCGGCGCCGTCGAGGACCTCGGCATCGGCGTCGGCGACGACGTCACCGTGGTGATCAAATCCAGCGACGTGATGCTGGGCAAATAGCCACCGGGACCTCGGCAGCTCGTCAGGAGAGGGTCGGCTTGCGCTGCCCTCTTTTCGTTTGCGCGGGATCAGGCCAACCGTGACTGGTCGGCGGCGGAGGCCCGGTTTGTTCGGTGCTGGAGAGGGACGCGTCCGGATGGTACATGCCACAGCGCGGCGCTGATATGGCGCCCCTGAGCCCAAGATCATCCGGAGAGCGTCAGATGCGTAAAGAGACCCCGACCAAGTGCGCCGGCTCGAGAACCATGCGGAGGCCGGGCCTGAACACCAGCGCGGGCGCGGGCCTGACGACAGGCCTGCTGCTGGCAAGCGCGCTGAGCGTGCTCGCCGCGTGCTCCGGCAGCAGCAATACCTCGCGGGTGCTGGACTCGCAGCCGGGAGGGATCACGCTCCTTTATCCGCCGAGCGACGTGCAGGCGGCGGGCGTCCAGGCCGACGAGCACTGCGCCCTCTACGGCAAGGTCTCGATGCTGATCAAGGAGAAGAGTGCCGGCTTCGATGCCCCGGGCAGCGCCACCATGTACTTCGCCTGCGTCGATCCTGCGGTGCGGCAGCCGTAGCTGTCAGACCAGCCGCGACTGCTCGACGGCGGCGCGGATGAACGAGGCGAACAGCGGGTGCGGCGCGAACGGCCGCGAGCGCAGCTCCGGGTGGAACTGGACGCCGATGAACCAGGGATGGCCGGGGATCTCCAGCATCTCCGGCAGCAGCCCGTCCGGCGACATGCCCGAGAAGACGAGACCGCAGCGCTCCAGCGTGCCGATGTAGTTGTTGTTGACCTCGTAGCGGTGGCGGTGGCGCTCGCTGATCCGCCCGGTCCCGAAGATCCCCTGCACCCGGGTCTCTGGCTTGATGATGCACTCGTAGGCGCCGAGGCGCATGCTGCCACCGAGGTCGCCGTCCTTCTCACGGACTTCCCGGCGGTTGCCGCGGATCCACTCGGTCATCAGGCCGACGACCGGGGCGGCGCAGGGGCCGAACTCGGTGGAGCCGGCGCCGGGGATGCCGGCAAGGTTCCGCGCCGCTTCGACCACCGCCATCTGCATGCCGAAGCAGATGCCGAAGTAGGGAATGGCCCGCTCGCGGGCGAAGCGGACCGCCTCGATCTTGCCCTGGGCGCCGCGCTCGCCGAAGCCGCCGGGCACCAGAATGCCGTGCACGTTCTCCAGCGGCTGGGTCGCCGCACCGTTCTCGAAGATGACGGAATCGATCCACTCGATGTTGACGCGGACGTTGTTGGCGATGCCGCCGTGGGCCAGCGCCTCGGCCAGCGACTTGTAGGCATCGAGCAGGCCGGTGTACTTGCCGACGACGGCGATGGTCACCTGCCCCTCCGGCCGCAGGACGCGGGCGACGACGTCGTGCCAGCGCCCGAGGTCCGGCGGCGGCGCCTGCAGGCCGAAGTGCCGGCAGACCTCGTCGTCCAGTCCCTGCTCGTGGTAGCTGATCGGCACCGCGTAGATGGTCGCAACGTCGAGCGCCGGGATCACCGCCTCGTAGCGGATGTTGCAGAACTGGCCGATCTTGCCGCGGGCGCCGACGGGGATCGGCCGGTCGGAGCGGCACAGCAGCATGTCCGGCTGGATGCCGACGCTCAGCAGCTCCTTCACCGAGTGCTGCGTCGGCTTGGTCTTCAGCTCGCCCGCCGCCGGCAGCCACGGGATCAGCGTCGCGTGGATGTACATCACCCGGTCGCGGCCAAGCTCGTTGCCGAACTGGCGGATCGCCTCCAGGAACGGCAGGCTCTCGATGTCGCCGACGGTGCCGCCGATCTCGCACAGGCAGAAGTCCTCGCCGTCGAGATCGGCGGTGATGAACTCCTTGATGGCGTCGGTGATGTGGGGGATGACCTGGATGGTGGCGCCGAGGTAGTCGCCGTGGCGCTCGCGGGCGATGACGTCGGAATAGACGCGGCCGGTGGTGACGCTGTCGCTGCGCCGCGCCGGCACGCCGGTGAACCGCTCGTAGTGACCGAGGTCGAGGTCGGTCTCGGCGCCGTCGTCGGTGACGAACACCTCGCCGTGCTGGTAGGGACTCATCGTCCCCGGATCGACATTGATGTAGGGGTCGAGCTTGCGCAGCCGCACCGAGAAGCCGCGCGCCTGCAGCAGCGCACCCAGCGCCGCCGACGCCAACCCTTTGCCCAGTGAGGAGACCACGCCGCCGGTGATGAAGATGAACCGCGTCATGGGACCGACGTTATACCGCAAGTCAGGCCGGCCCGCATAGCCCGCGCCGGCCGCCGCCCCCGGTCCGGCGCTTGCGCCATCGTCCGCTGCCCTGTGCTTTGTGAAAAACTAGCGGGATGGGTGCGATGCCACGCGCTCAGCGGGCAATCGGCGCCGCGGGCTCTTCCGGCTGAGCCGGCTGTACCGGCTGCTCCTGTGCCGGCGACTGCGGCGCGTCGAGAATCGAGCGCGGGAGCCGCTCGCCGCCGGCGAGGCGGGCCAGCGTCATGCTGGTGAGGATGAACAGCACGGCAAGAATCGCCGTGGTCCGGGTCAGCAGGTTGGCCGTTCCGCGCGCGGTCAGGAAGCCGCCGCCGCCGCCCCCGCCGATGCCCAGCGCCCCGCCTTCGCTGCGTTGCAGCAGGACGACGGCGACAAGAGCGATGGCGATCAGCAGATGGGCGACGAGCAGAACGGTAGTCATAGCGAGGGCTGCTTCCTTTACGCTCCGGTTACGCGGGCGAGCCTTCGGCAACGGCGAAGAAGTCGTCGGCCTTCAGCGAAGCGCCGCCGATGAGGCCGCCGTCGATGTCGGGCAGCGCCAGCAGCTCCTTGGCATTCTTCGGGTTCATCGAGCCGCCGTAGAGCACGCGCATGCCGTCGGCGATTTCCTGGCCGACCTTGCCGACCAGCTCGGCACGGATCATCGCATGCACTTCCTGCGCCTGCTCCGGCGTCGCGGTGCGGCCGGTGCCGATCGCCCACACCGGCTCGTAGGCGACGACGGTGTTGGCCGCGGTGGCGCCCTCCGGCAGCGAGCCGAGCAGCTGGCGGCGGTTGATCTCCAGCGTCTTGCCGGCATCGCGCTCTTCCAGGGTCTCGCCGATGCAGACAATGGCGACGAGGCCGGCGGCCAGCGCCGCTTCCGCCTTGGCCTTGACGATCGCGTCGGTCTCGCCGTGGTTGGTGCGCCGCTCGGAATGGCCGACAATGACGTGGCTGCAGCCGAGGTCCTTCAGCATCGCCGCACTGGTATCGCCGGTATGAGCGCCCTTCACCTGCATGTGGCAGTCCTGGCCGCCCACCTGGACACCCGAGCCGGAAACGGCGTCGAGAACCAGCGGAATCAGCGTGAACGGCGGGCACACCAGCATGTCGTAGCGGGCCTGCCCGACCGCCTTGAGGCGGCTGGCGACATCCGCTGCGAGCGCCGTGCCGTCAGCGCGCAGGCCGTTCATCTTCCAGTTTCCCGCGATCAGCTTGCGTCGCGCCATCGTGCGTCTCTCCCCTGTCGGATTGGTCATGGGTATGTCGGGCCGCGGCCGGACCCGGCGAGCCGCGGCCTCTTTAGCACAGCCTCGCCGCCACTCCAACCTCATCCTCATCATAACGTCTGCGGGATGCGCGGCCGCGCCCGCGTTCACGGCGCGGCGTTGGCACCGCGTCAGTCAGCGCTCCCGGCCCCATGGAGGCCACGATGCTCAGTCCGATGCGCAACCACCTGGTGCATCACGACCGCTTCTACCTCTCGGCGCTCGTCGGCACGCTCGTCTGGATGGCGGCGGGGGCATTGCCGCCGCCGATCCGGCTGCTGCTGGCCGGCGACGCCTTCTTCGCCGTCTACGTCGCCCTGATGGCGGTCCTGGCAACCCGCTCGACCGCCGGCGAGCTGCGGCGACGGGCGGTGTACGAGGACGAGGGCATCTTCCTCATCGTCGTCATCGCCCTGTCGGCGATCGCGCTGAGCATCGGCTCGATTTTCACGTCGCTCGGCGAGGGCGGCGCGCCATCACACCTCGGCCTGATCCTTGCCATCATCAGCGTGCCGCTGGGCTGGCTGACGCTGCATACCATCCTCGCCTTCCACTACGCCTTTCTCTACTACGCATCGAAACCGGCCGGCGACAGCCGCGAGGATGCCGGCGGGCTGCAGTTCCCGGAGACGGCGGAGCCGACCGGCTGGGACTTCCTCTACTACTCCTTCGTCATCGGCATGACCGCACAGGTTTCGGACGTGCAGATCGCGACGACCGCCATGCGCCGGCTGACGCTGGCCCACAGCGTCGTCTCGTTCTTCTACAATACCGTGATCCTCGCGCTGGCGGTGAACGTCGCCGCCAGCCAGGGCGGCTGACCGTAACCGGCGGCGGCCGCGGGCCTGGATCGCCACGGCGGGCCGTGCCCGCTTCGCGATGACGGCGCGGTTGTCCCCGCTGACATCGCGAGCCGGAAGGCGAAGCAATCCAGATCGCCGCGTCCCCGGCTACTTGGCGCCGGGCTGCTGCGCGCAGCCGGGGCCACCGCGACCGGGCATGGCCTGACGGACTTCTTCCATCGTGATCACGCCATCACCGTTGGCATCGAGCTTCTTGAATTTGGCCTCGCCGCGCGCGGCGAGCTCGTCGGCCGTCAGCACGCCGTCGTTGTTGGCGTCCAATTTGTTGAACATGCGCTGCAGGCGCGCCTCGCGGTTGGGCATCGGCGCCGCCTTGAACTCCTCGATGGTCACCTTGCCATCATGGTTGGTGTCCATCTCGACGAACCGCTCCTGCTCGCCCTCGCGCAGTTCCTGGATCGTGACCTTGCCGTCGTCGTCCTCGTCGAACCACTCGAACAGCATCATCCCGGGACCGCCGTGGCCGCCGGGGCCGTGGCCCATGCCCATCCCCGGCCCGCCACACGGGCAGGGACAGCCGCCTGCCCCGGCCGCGGCTTGCGGCGGCGCTTCCTGCGCCCCCACCGTCGCCGCGCCAAACCCGAGCCCGATCGCCGCCAGCAAAACCGCCGCCCGCGCCGCCGCTCTCGTAGCCATCATCTGCTTCTCCTCGACTCTTGCTTTGACCTGTTTGCGGGCGGCCTGCTGCCTGCCCGCTCGACCGCCAGCATGCTGCACCTGCGTTGCGGCGTGATGTCAGCCAGGACGCGATCATGTAACCAAAGATTTCAGGCAGCCACGATGCAACCTTGCGTTACGTTATTCTCCCTCGTCGCGCGCACAGTCCGCCTATAATCACCGCCATGGACGCCTCGGCACACCTTCTGATCGTCGATGACGATCGCGAGATCCGCGATCTGCTGTCGCGCTTCCTGCGCAAGCTGGGCTTCCGGGTAAGCCTCGCGGTTGACGGCCGCGAGATGCGCAAGGCGCTGGAAGACCGCGCGATCGACCTGATCGTTCTCGACCTGATGCTGCCCGGCGAGGACGGCCTCGCGCTCTGCCGGCGGCTGCGCGCCGAATCCAGCATCCCGGTCATCATGCTGACCGCGATGGGAGAGGAGATCGACCGCATCGTCGGGCTGGAGATGGGCGCCGACGACTATCTGGCCAAGCCGTTCAACCCGCGCGAGCTGGCCGCCCGCATCCGTGCCGTGCTGCGCCGCAGCCGCGCCAGCAGCGCCCGTGCCGCCGCCGGCGCCCCAGCCGCGGCCGATACGGCAGCCACAGTCGCGTACTTCGCCGGCTGGCGGCTCGAACTGAACAAGCGCGAGCTGACCTCGCCGACCGGGGTGCTGGTGCCACTTTCTGCCGGTGAATTTGCCCTGCTGGCCACTTTCGTTCAGCATCCGCAACGGGTGCTGAGCCGCGACCAGTTGCTCGACTTCGCCCGCGGCCGCGATGCGCTGCCGTTCGATCGCGCCATCGACGTGCAGGTCAGCCGGCTGCGGCGCAAGATCGACGACGACCCGCGCGAGCCGATGCTGATCAAAACGGTGCGCGGCGGCGGCTACCTGTTCGCGCCGCAGGTCGAATACGGATGACCGGCCGCGAGAGGCCGGCGGCGGCGCGGCGGGCGGTCGGCTGGCCTCGCTCGCTCCTCGGCCGTACCCTGCTGGTGCTGCTGCTGGGGGTGGTGGCGTCCAACCTGATCGGCATCACCCTTTACTCCGGTGACCGCATCGATGTGCTGATGCGTGGGCGCGGACGCCAGATCGCCGAGCAGGTGTCGACGGCTGCGGCCGCCCTGCAGGCCGCAGAGCCGGAAGAACGGCGCCGGTTGGTGCGGGCGATGCGGCAGCCCGGACTGCGGCTGATGTGGTCCGAGCGGCCTTCCGTCGATGGCGGGGCGCAGGGCCGCGAAGAACGGACCCTGCGCGAAGCGTTCCTTACCGAAATCAACGTATCGCCGAACCACCTGCGCCTCACCTTGAGTGCGCAGGCGCCGCCTTCCCCGGAGGACGACGAGGACCCGCCGTCCCGTCACCCCGGACGTCCGCGCGCGCAGGTATCGCCCGGGCCGCCATCGCCGATGGGGGCACCGAAGGTCCGCCTGCTCAGCGGCGCACTGCTGCTCGACGACGGCTCGTGGCTGAACTTCGCCGCGCCGGTGGCGAGCTTCCCGCCGTTCTGGGCGACGCCGTACTTCCTGGTGATGCTGGCCTCGACGGCGGTGGTCCTTGCCGTATCGATCCTGGCGGTGCGCCGCGCGGTGCAGCCGCTGGCCATGTTCGCCGAGGCCGCCGAGCGGCTCGGCCGGGATGTCGACGCTCCGCCGCTGCCGGGCAGCGGACCGGCGGAGGTGCGGCGGGCGGCGATGGCGTTCAACGAGATGCAGCAGCGGTTGCGCACCTTCGTTCGCGACCGGACCCAGATGCTGGCGGCGATTTCGCACGACCTGCGCACGCCGCTGACCCGGCTGCGCCTGCGCGCCGAGATGATCGAGGACGACGACGAGCAGCGCAAGACCATCGCCGACCTCGATGCGATGCGGGCGATGATCGATGCGGCGCTCGCCTTCGCCCGGGACGAGGCGGCGGTCGAGAAGACCGCGGCGCTCGACCTCGCCGTGCTGCTGCAGACGGTCTGTGAAGTGGCGGCCGATGCCGGGGCCACCGCCACCTACCGGGGCCCACTGCATGCGACCTGCGTCGGCCGCCCGCTGGCGCTGCGCCGCGCCTTCAACAACCTTCTCGACAACGCGCTACACTATGGGGGCCAGGCGCGCGTCGGCCTCACCGGCGGCGTCAACCGCCTGATCGTCACCGTGGACGACGATGGTCCCGGCATCCCCCCGGAGGAACTGGAGCGGGTGTTCGAGCCGTTCCGCCGGCTGGAGGCTTCACGCAGCCGCGAGACCGGCGGTACCGGCCTGGGGCTGACGCTGGTCCGCTCGGCGATCGCCGCCCACGGCGGCACCATCCGCCTGCGCAATCGGCCGGAGGGCGGCCTGCGGGCCGTCGTCGTTCTGCCCGCAGCCACGGCGGCGGCGGGCAACGACGGGGAAACTGCCACTGTTTCACTTGCAAATTCGTACGGTGCGCGTTAGCAAAGTTGCGCAGGAGAACTACTGCAACCCACACGAGTAGTCAGGCGCCGCTGTCTGTCCGCGCGGCGTCGGGCGTATGGGGAACGCACATGGCCATCTCTTCACGAAGGGACGCACCGATCCTGTTCTGGGCGACCGTCGCTCTCGTCGTGCTTCTGCCGTTGCCGCTGGGCGCCATCTACCAGTGGAGCTGGGCGCTGATGGCGCTGGTGATGGGCGTCGTGCTGGCATTCTGGAGCGCCCGCGTCGCACTCGGCCAGCAGGATGTGACGGTCGGGTTGCGGGGGATATGGTGGCTGCTGCTGCCCTTCGCCCTATGCATCCTGTGGATCATGCTGCAGAGCTCGGCGATGACGCCCGACGTCTGGCATCATCCGCTGTGGCAATCGACTGCCGAAGCGCTGCAGATCGATCTCGACGGCACCGTCTCGCTTAATCCGTTCCGCAGCTCCTCCGGCCTCGCCCGGCTGCTCGCCTACGGCGGCATCTTCTGGATCTCCTTGCAGTACTGCCGCCGTGCCGCCCGCGCCCGGCAGGTGCTGCTGGCGGTCACCTACGCCGGCTGCGCCTATGCCCTCTATGGCCTGCTCGTCTACCTGACCGGCTTCGAGAGCCTGCTGTTCTTCCGTCGGCCGCCGAACCCCGCCGATCTGAGCGGCACCTTCGTCAACCGCGACACCTTCGCGGCATTCGCGGGACTTGCCCTCGTCTGTGCCAGCGGCCTGATCCTGGTGCTGGTCAGCCAGGCAAAGGCCGGGGCATCGACGCGCAAGGAACGCCTGCTGCAGTTCGCCGACGTCATCATCGGCCGCGGCTGGCCGCTGCTGGCGTCGTGGCTTTTCCTGCTGGTGGCGCTGCTGCTGACCCACTCGCGCATCGGCTTCCTCAGCACCGCCGCCGGCCTCGTCGTCCTGGTTGTGGCGGTGCTGTTCAGCCGCACCGGCACGCGCCGGCTGGCGACCGCCGCCATCGGGACGGCCGCCGTGCTGATCGCCGCCATCGGGCTGCTGGGGGGTGCCGGCACGCTGCTGCTGCAACCGCTGGGGAGCTGGCTGATGTTGGGTGAGGGGTCGCTGATCGCCGCCAAGACGATGGAAGCGATCCACGATGCCGGCATGCTCGGGACCGGTTTCGGCACCTTCGAGGAAGCGTTCCGCTTCTATCGGAGCCCGGATATCGCCAGCAGCGTCAGCGTTGCCCACACCACCTATCTCGAGAATATCCTCGAGCTGGGCTGGCCGGCGGCGATGATGCTGTTCGCCGTCTTCGCCGCGTTCTTTGTCGCCTCGGCACTCGGCGTCAACCGGCGGCGACGCGACGCCGTCTATCCTGCCGTCGGCCTGGCGGTGACGGCGCTGGTGGCGGTGCAGTCGACCGTCGGCTTCAGCCTGCAGATCCCGGCGATCACCGCCCTCTATATGCTGATCATGGGAGCGGCATGCGCCCAGTGCTGGAGCAGCCGCCGGTCGCCGGATCCGTGGTAGAGCGAGACACCGGCACCGCCGCTTCCTGGCGGGCGCTGGGGCGGCGGCCGGTGCGAGCCAGCCGCCGACGTACGCTGGACACAGCGGACGCCGCCTTTCCTTGAACCGGCGCGCCCGCGTCCCGCCGGCGTCGTGTGACGCCCGGCGGCCCTCAGGGCTGCCAGCAACGCACAAAGGGCAAGGAGAGCCCTGCCCGCCTACGACTTTTCCCTGGTCATTGCCTCGAAGCGCTGAAGGTCGTCGGGCGCCAGCATCAGCGCCGCCCGCACCAGGTCGGTCTGCTTCGTCTCGACCGCCATCCGGACCAGCTCGCCGGGATTGGACTGCCACGCCCAGCGCACCTGTTGCAGCACCACTTCGCGGTCGTCGCTCGACAGCTGCATCCAGGCCAGCATGGTCATGCGCAGCCGCGCCCACAGCAGCCGCGGCTCGTAAGGCGCGGTGATCAGGGCCAGGCGCAGCGCCGCCACCGCCCGCGGCGACCACCCTTCCGCCATGGCGCGCGCGTAGGCCAGCCGCGACCATGCGTATGGATTGGCCGGAGCGCGGGCGACCCCCTCCTCCAGCGCGACGATCGCCTGCTGCAACGCCCGCGCCGCCTCCGGATCCCCCTTGGGCGCACTTTCCGATAGCAGCAGCGCACCGAGACCGAGATCGGTCAGCACGCGGCCATCAGCCAGCCAGAACGCGGCGCTCTCCTGGGCCTCGATCAGGGTGCGCAGCTGATCGGGATCAACCGGCTGCTGCTCCTGCAGCTTGCGCAACACCGGCTCGGCGCTGGACGAGACCAGCACACCGATCACGCGTGGCAGCGCCAGCCCGATCAGGATAACCGCCGCCAGCGCCGCCGGCACGACGGCCAGCCGCCGGCGCGTATCGGCGTCCAGCCAGCCCTTCGCCGCTGCCAGCCGGCGAAACGCCGGCGGCATCGTCATCACGGCGCCTTCACAGGATACGCCGTCACTTTAGAAATAGCGCTCCGGAACCTCGATGACGTCGCCGGGCATCACCGGCGTGTCCTTGTCGGCGCTGATCTGCTTGCGCTGCGGGTCATTGGCGCGAACGATGCGGACACTGCTGGTGCGGGCGCGATAGGTAAAGCCACCGGCCATCGCCACGGCGTTGACCACCGTCATGCCGTTGACGAACGGATAGCTGCCCGGCTTGGTGACCTCGCCATA
>JBDHSN010000110.1:0-11096 GCA_039808105.1 Rhodospirillales bacterium | reverse complement strand
ACCATCCGGGCGTTGCCGGCAGCATCGAAATGGGTCGGGCGTGGCTGTTGCATTTCCCTGTGGCCCTGGCCGGTGCGAAGCCCTCAAGATGGCAGCGGCCGCGCGGTTTTTCCATTTTCACCGCGGCAGGCGGGTCGGCCGCCGCTGCTGCGGTCTTCGGCGCAGCCGATCCCGGCCCTCAGCACTCCGCAAAGCGGCCGAGGCGGCAGCCGAATGCCAGCAGCAGCAGCGGAAACGCCTCCGACATCAGGAAGCGGTACTCGTCCAAGCGCGCGGTCATCGGGTGCCGTGTCGGCAGCGCCTCGCCGAGGCCGATGCCGGGGTGGCAGATGATCAGCCCGCGGTGATCGAGACCGCGCAGGAAGCGCTCCACCAGACGGGCATAGGGGGGATCCGCGATGAACCGGCGGATGCCGCGCATGCCGGCGTTGACCGGTATCCCGTGGATGGCGGCGAGCCGGGCGAGTCGCCGGCCGAGCAGGCCGATGGCGGCCGCGCCCGGCACCGCCAGCCGCCAGTGCGCCGGCACATCGGCCAGCGGCCGGGGCGGCAGGCGCAGCCAGGCGCCGCTGCCGTGCAGGCGGCGCACGAACACGCCGACGACGGCTTCGCGTATGCCGGGCAGGATGTGGACATGGTGGTGGCTGTCGACGAAGTCGGGCAGCCGGCCGGTCGCCTCGCCGAAGCGATCAATCTGCCGCTCGACTTCGCCGGCGATTTCGTCGGTGTCGATAAGGCCCAGCAGCGAGCGCCACAGCAGACTGCCGACGGTCGGCGGCCGGGACGGGGCGGCCAGCGTCGCCAGCCGGCCGAGCGGCGGCGGGAAGGTGAGGGAGAGGTGCAGGCCGACGTCGATCCGATCGAGGCAGGGGCGCAGCAGCGCCGCCTCCTCGCGCCACAGCGGGCTGGTCACGAGGCAGCTCGCAGCGCTGATCCGGCCGGCCCCGGCCAGCCGCCGGATGGCGATGCCGACGCCGCGGGAAAGGGCGTAGTCGTCGGCGCAGACCATGATGGTACGCAAACGATCGGCGCCGGCGCTGGCGGCCGGCCAGCCGTCGCTGTGCCGGAATGCGACGGGTTTGCGCTGTTCCCCTCTGCGGAGGTAGCTTAGCTGCGTTGTCTCGGATGCAGAATCCATAGCGGATGCTAGAAGCCGGAAGTCGTGCTCGCCGTCAAGCGGCGCGCCTCAGCGGGAAGCCGTGCCGGGCGCAGCGCCGTGCACGGCACCGGATCCTTCACCGCAGCCTGCCTGCGCGGCCCCGTCGATCTCAATTCCCCGGGCTCATCGACCCGGAGACGACGATGCCACCAGCAAAGCGGCGATTTCACCGGCTCGCCGGCCGGATGGCGTGGATCGGGATGCTGGCGTCGATCGTGCTGCTTGCCGCGGGCATCGTCCGGGCTGCACCCACCGATGTCCCGGAAGCCGCCGCACCACCCGCTGCCGGATCGCCGGATGAAACCGGGCCGCAGCCCGAGGCACCGCCGGCCGCAGCACAGGAGGCGGGCGGCGCCGAGCCGGCGGGCGGTGGCGCCCACTGGGAGGTCGGCATCGGCCTTTCGGTGATCACCTATCCCGACTACGTCGGCTCCGACCAGCGGCAGACCTGGCCGCTGCCATTCCCCTACGTCGTCTACGAGAGCAGCCGGGTGAAGGTGGAGCAGGGCACGGTGACGGGAGCGCTGCCGCTGACCGACCGCCTGCGCTTCGATCTCAGCGCCGGCGGCGCGCTGCCGGTGGAGAGCGACAAGAACCACGCCCGCCGCGGCATGGACGACCTTGACGCCACCGGCGAGATCGGCCCGTCGCTGAAGTATGACTTCTACCGGGCGGATTCCGGCCGGCATACCGTCGCCGGCGAGCTGCCGCTGCGCGCCACCATCGGCGTCGCCTTCGACGACATCCGCTATGTCGGCCTGATCAGCACGCCCAACATCGAATATCGCTTCGAGCAGGAGGTGGACGACGGGCGGTGGAACGTGCGGCTGTCGACCGGGCCGATGTTCACCGACGGCCGCTACAACAACTACTTCTATGGCGTTTCGACGCGCGATGCGCTGCCCGACCGGCCGGCCTACAACGCCGACGGCGGCTACGGCGGCTGGCGGACCTCGGCGGGGTTCTCGCGGCGGTGGAACGACTACTGGTTCGGCGCCTTCGTCCGCTACATCAACCTCGACGGCGCCGTCTTCGAAAACAGCCCGCTGGTCAAAACCCGGACCTACCTCATCGGCGGCCTCGGCGTCGCCTGGATCTTCGCCCACTCGGACGACTGATGGCCGTCCGTCCCCCGCCTTCGGCATCCGCCCCCGCAATCCTCACCCGGCGTTGGGCGCGCTCTTGCGGGCGGTATACGAGCGGAAGAGGCCGAATTCGGTGGTGCAGCGCGCCTCGGCCAGGCCGGCCCGCGCCATCGCCGCGACGATCACCTCCTCGGCGACGCAGTGGGTGATGGTGTCCCAGTAGTAGTCCATCAGCCGCCGGGCGTCCGCCGACCGGCAAATCAGCCCGGAAAGGCGGGGGATCACCCGGCTCATGTAGGCGCGGGTGACGGCCGCCCGCGCCGGCCGTTGCGGGATGCCGATCTCAAGGGCGAGGAAGCGGCCGCCGGGGCGGAGCACCCGCCGCACCTCGGCGAACACCCGGTCGAGATCGTCGGCATGGCGCAGGGCATAGCCGATGACGAGGAAATCGATGCAGCCATCGGCCAGCGGCAGTTCCTCCATGCGGCCCTGCACCAGCGGGACGCAGAGATGCCGGCGCGCCTCGGTGAGCATGCCGGCGCTGACATCGAGGCCGATGACCTCGGCGCTCGCCCCCTGTAGGCGCAGCGCCTGACGGGCAATGGCGCCGGTGCCGATGGCGGCGTCGAGGACGCGCATGCCGGGCCCGAGGCCGGCGCGGCGCAGCGAGCGCCTGCGATACCAGCTGCCGAAGCCCGCCGAGAAGATCAGGTTGATCCGGTCGTAGTCGCCGGCGGAGCGGTCGAACAGGTCCCTGACGAACGCGTCGCGGTCGGCCGGGCGCCGGTAATAGGCGGTGAGCGGCGGATGCGGGGCCCGCGGATTCGGTTTGTCCGGATCACTGTCTTTGGTCATAAACTCGCCGGCGCAAGGGGGGAAGACGACAACAGGCTGGGCCAGCATGACCGA
This sequence comes from Rhodospirillales bacterium, assembly GCA_039808105.1. GTDB lineage: Bacteria > Pseudomonadota > Alphaproteobacteria > Rhodospirillales > Defluviicoccaceae > Defluviicoccus. The sequence continues at coordinate 7,943 of JBDHSN010000110.1, read as the reverse complement.
GGGGATTCCGTCTAGCAATTCCCCGCATCCCGATCCGCGCCTGACGCCGCTGCTGGCGGCGTATCCCGCCGGGCTGTTCGATGCCCGTCTCTACGAGAGCATCGGGCTGGCCGAGGCCTACGCGCTGCATCTCGCCGTCGATATCCTGGGGCAGCTGGAGGCCGGGTCGGCGCTGCAGCAGCCGTGCACCGCGGCAGCGCTGGCGGACCGCCTCGGCCTCGTGCCGCGATTCATCCCGGCGCTGTCGTGGTTGCTGGACAGGCTGGCGGCGGCCGGCCTCCTTTCGACCGACGACGGCGATGGTGCGCTTCGCTACCGGTCTGCCGGCGCCTGGCCGGCACCGCAGCGCACGGAATTGCGCCGGCGGCTGGCGGAGGTCGACAGCGCCTGTCTGCCGGCCTTCGACCTGCTGGATGCGGCGGCGGCGGCCTATCCGGCCATCGCCAGCGGAGGGATGACCGGCGAGCAGGCGCTTTTGTCGCCGGAAGTCATTGCCCTGTGGCTCGCCTACTTCGACAACCGCAATCCGCTCTACGCCGTGCACAACCGGGTCGCCGCGAGCGATGCGGCCCGGCTGCTGGCCGACCTGCCGGCGCGCAGCCCCTTGCGCATCCTCGAACTCGGCGCCGGTGCCGGCAGCGGCACCGAAGCGCTGCTGCAGGAACTGCAGCGCGCCGGCTTGCTCGGCCGCATCGGGCGGCTGCTGACAACCGAGCCCGGCGCGCTGTTCCGCCGCCGCGCGCAGCGGGCGCTGACCGGCCGCTACCCGGGCCTGGCGCTGGAGTTTGCCGCCCTCGACATCGATCTGCCGTGGGACGGGCAGGGGGTGGCGCCGGGGTCCTGCGATCTGGTTTTCGCCGTCAACGTCCTGCACGTGGCGAAGGATCTGCGGTTCAGCCTGGAGCAGGCGCTGGCCAGCCTCGCGCCCGGCGGCTGGCTGGTCGCCGGCGAGTGCCTGCGGCCGCTGCCCGGCCGGCAGGTCCACATCGAGCTGGTCTTCCAGGTGCTGGACAGCTTTACCGCGGTGGCGACGGACGCGGCGTTGCGGCCGCGCCCGGGCTTTCTCGCGCCGGAGGAGTGGCGGCGGGCGCTGGCCGCCGCCGGCTTTGCCGACGTCGGCATCTTCCCCGATCTGGCGGCGATCCGGCAGATCCTGCCGGCATTCTGCGTCGGCTCGGTCTGCGGCCGGCGGCCGTAGCGGCGAGCAGGCTCATTCATGCAGGCATCTCCGGGACTGTTTCTCGGCCTGGCGCTGGTGCTGATCGCGGTGCCTTACCTGATCTGGCGGCTGCCCGCCGTCCGTGCCGCCCTGCCGCTGGTCGTCGTGCAGATCCTGCTCGGCATTGCTCTTGGCCCGTCGCTGGTCGGCAGGATCTGGCCGGAATCGCAAGCGTTGGTGCAGGCGCCGGTGCTGGCCACGCTGTCCGGGATCGCCTGCCTCGCCGTGGTGCTGTTCGCCTTCCTTACCGGGCTGCACTTCGATACGGCGGAGATCGCCGGCCGCAGGCGCAGCTTCCTGCTCGTCGCGCTCTCGTCGGTGGCGGTGCCGGCGGTGCTCGGGCTCGCTGCCGGCGCGGCGCTGCTTGTTCACGATCCGGCGCTGGCCGGACCGGTCGGCGGGCCGGTGCTGTTCGCGAGCGGGGTCGCCGTCGGCTGCGCGGTCACTGCCCTGCCGGTGCTGGGCGCCATCCTGCGCGAGACCGGCCTGTTGTCCAGCCGCCTCGGCCGTGATGCGCTGGGCTGCGCCGCCATCAACGATCTGCTGCTGTGGGTCCTGCTGGCGGCGGTGCTGGCGATGGCACAGCCGGAACCGGGCGGCAGTCTCGTGCGGCGGGTCGGGCTGTTCGCCCTCTACCTGCTGGCGATGGTCACGATGGTGAAGCCGCTCGTCGCCCGGCTGCTGCGCGAGGTCGCGCGGACCCAGGTCTGCCGCGAGATCGACCTGGTGCTGGCTGCGGCTCTGGCGCTCGCCTCCGCCTTCATCACCGAGCACCTCGGCTTCCACTACGTCCTCGGCGGCTTCATCGCCGGCGCCATCGTCCCGGCGTCGTGCGCGCGGCCGCTGATCCGCCTCGTCGAGTCGTTCACGGTGGTGATCCTGCTGCCGTTCTTCTTCATGCTCACCGGGCTGCGCACCATCATTACCTTCGATGACGACAGCTTCCTGCTCGTCTTCGCCGGCACCGCCGCCGCCGCGCTCTTCGGCAAGATGGCCGGCACCATCGTTCCGGCACGCTCGGTGGGCGAATCCTGGTCTTACAGCCTGCGGCTGGGTACACTCATGCAGTGCAAGGGACTGATGGATGTTGTCGTCCTGAGCGTGCTGTTCGAGGCGGGGATTCTCAGTCAGGTGGTGTTCTCGGCGATGGTGGTGATGGCGGTGGCGACGACCGCGGCGACCAAGCCAATGCTGATGCTGTGCGAGCGGGCGCAAGCGCGCCGGGCGGCGCGCGCGGCGGGGGAGCGGTCGTGAATCCCGCCGACGGTGGCGGCATGCTGCCGCTGCTGGCAGAGCGCATCGACGGACCGCTGGCCTGGCGGGACGGTCAGGCGATTGGCCGCGAGCGCTTCCTCGGCCACGTCGAGGCGGTGGCTGAGCACCTGCCGGAGCGGCCGTTCGCCGCCAACCTCTGCGCCGATCGCTACCACTTCATGGTGGCTTTCGCCGCCATCGGGCTGCGATGCCAGACCAACCTGCTGCCGACCAGCCGGGTGGCGGGCGCGGTCGCCGAAGCCCTGGCGCTATATCCCGACAGCTACACCCTCGGCGATGCCGACGTGCACGCCTGGATCGAAGCGGCCGCCGCAGCCGGCGCGCCGCCCACACCCGGCATTCCGGCCGCGCACGTCATGGCGATCGCCTTCACCTCCGGCAGCACCGGGACAGCGCAGCCGCATCCGAAGCGGTGGGGAGAGCTGGTGGCGGGGGCGTGGCTGGCCGAACGGCGCTTCCGCTTCGCCGCGGCGGGCCGGCCGACCATCGTCGCCACGGTTCCGCCGCAGCACATGTACGGGCTGGAGACGACCATCCTGCTGCCGCTGGCCACCGGCCTGCCGGTCCACGCCGGCCAGCCGTTCTTTCCCGACGACATCTGCGCCGCGCTCGCCGCCGTACCGGCGCCGCGCGTGCTGGTGACGACGCCGGCGCACCTGCGCGTCTGCGCCCGGGCGGCGATCCGCTGGCCGGCGCTCGACCGCGTCATCTCGGCGACGGCGCCGCTGCCGCGCCCGCTCGCCGCGGCCTGCGAGCGGGCGTTCGCGACGGTGGTGATGGAGATCTACGGCCTGACCGAGGCGGGGTCGGTCGCCAGCCGGCGGACGGTCACCGACGATCTGTGGACGACCTACGACGGCATCGTCGTCGAGGACGGCCTGGTCTCGGCCGCCCACCTGCCGCAGCCGGTGCGGCCCGCCGACATGCTGGCGGCGCACGGGCCGACGCGTTTCGCGCTCGCCGGCCGCGAGGGGGATCTGGTCAACATCGCCGGCAAGCGGACCTCGCTCGGCTACCTGACCCAGGTGCTGCTGGAGATCGCGGGAGTAGAGGACGGCACGTTCGTCCGTCCGCCGGACGAAGAAGCAGACCGTCCGCAACGGCTGCTTGCCGTCGTCGTCGCGCCGCAGGCGTGCCGCGAGGACATTCTCGCCGAGCTGTCCCGGCGGATCGATCCGGTGTTCCTGCCGCGCCCGCTGCTGCTGGTGGATGCGCTGCCGCGCAACGCCGCCGGCAAACTGCCGCAGGCGGCCCTCGTCCGGCTGATCGCCGGGGCGCAAGCCATCGCTGGCGCCGCTGCCGATGTCCGGTGAAGCGCTGCACGTCTGCCCGGCGTCGCATCCGGCGCTGGCCGGGCATTTTCCCGGCAACCCGGTCGTGCCCGGCGTCGTCCTGCTGGAGGAGGTCTTTCGGGCTGCCGCCGCAGTGTTCGGCGAGATCGAGCTGACCGGCTTCCCGGCGGTGAAGTTTCTCGCGCTGCTGCGGCCCGACGAGCCGTTCGCCGTCCGGCTGAGCCCGGATACCCTCGATCCGGGCCAGGACAGCGCCGAGGTGAGCTTCGTATGCACCTGCGGCGGGCGGACGATCAGCCGGGGGCGGATGGCGGTGCGTCGCCGGTTGCGGCAATCTGCGGCGCCTGACGCAGCGACCTGACCAGCCCCTGCGGATACATGCCGCGCGCGATCAGCTTTCCCGCTACCATGGCGACGATGCGCACCGTGTCGGCCCACGGCCGGTAATGGCTGGGGCGGGTGTCCGCCGGGTAGAGGGCATCGACCGGTACCGCCACCACCCGGAAACCCTGCCGCGCCGCCGCGATCAGCACCTCGCTTTCGAAGGCAAAGCCGGTGCTGCGGGCGGCGACCGGCCCGAGCCGATCGATCAGCGCGGCGGGATAGAGGCGGAAGCCGGACTGGCTGTCGGCGATGGCGCAGCCGGCCGCCCACGAGATCCAGAAGTCGGCCTGGGCGTTGGCGAAGCGGCGGGCACCGGGGACCCGCTCGCGGTGGCGCAGGCGGGCGGCGATGATCAGGGCGCCGGGATGATCGGCGGCGGCGGCAAGCAGGCGCGGGATGTCCTCCGGCCGGTGCTGTCCGTCCGCGTCGAGGGTGATGACCGCGCTGGCGCCGCCGGCCCGCGCCAGCCGCAGGCCATCCCACAGGCTGGCGCCCTTGCCGGCGTTGCGCTCGTGGCGCACGATGCGTACCGGCAGGCCGTGCAGCTTTTCCACCGTGCCATCGGTCGAGCCGTCATCGACCACGAAGACGTGGTCCACCCAATGCAGAGAGGCGCGGACGATGCCGGCGATGGTGCGCGCCTCGTTGTACGCCGGAATGACGACGGCGACGGTCATTCTCCGCCTCAGCGCCCGACCGAGAGTGATGTAAGCAGAACCAATTGGCGAGAGGCACTGCTCTCGTCATGCGCGGACTTGTTCCGCGCATCAATGTGGTGACTTTGCCTGCTGCCAGACGTGGGTGGCCGGGACAAGCCCGGCCACGACGGAACGTCGGAGGGCATTGATTCTGCAAGATTCATTCGAGTCAAGGCCTCAGGCCATGCCGCCGTTGACGCTCAGGATCTGTCCGGAGATGTAGCCGGCGGCGGGCGATGCGAGAAAGCCGACGAGGGCGGCGACCTCGTCGCGCAGGCCGGCGCGCTGCATCGGCACCAGCCGCCTGATCGCCTCGGCATCGAATTCCCGGTCGGTGATCGCGCCCTCGATGACGCCGGGGGCGACGGCGTTCACCGTAACCCCGCGTGTCGCCACCTCCAGCGCCAGCGCCTTGGTGGCGCCGTGCAGCCCGGCCTTGGCGGCGGCGTAGTTGGTCTGGCCCTTGTTGCCGATGATGCCGGCGACCGAGGTGATGGTGATGATCCGGCCCCAGCGGGTGCGCAGCATCGGCAGCAGCAGCGGCTGGGTGACGGTGAAGAAGCCGTTGAGCGAGACGTCGATCACCCGCCGCCAGCGGGCGAACTCCATGCCGGCCATCAGCCCGTCGTCGTAGATGCCGGCGTTGTTGACCACCACCTGGATCGGCCCGTCCGCCAGCAGGCGTTCCAGCGCCTGCCGCGTCATCTCCGGATCGGTGACGTCGAACCGGACGTGCCCGGCCGAGCCGCCGGCATCGCGGATGGCGGCGGCCACCGCCGCCGCCCGCTCGCCGTGCGCATGGCCGTGGACGATGACATGCAGGCCGTCGGCGGCGAGACGCTGGCAGATGGCGGCGCCGATATCGCCGCTGCCGCCGGTGACCAGCGCCCGCTTCACGGCTCGACCGCAACGCGGAGCCGCGACGCCGGCGCGGCGCCCAGGGTGACCTCGGCGGCGCCGCCGCGGGCGATCGCCGCCAGCAGCGGCAGCGAGCGTGCCGACGGGTTGCCGATGCGCAGGGCCTCGAGACCGGCATCGGCGAGGCGGTCCTCGCTGCCGCTCGCCGCGCGCGCCAGGCGCAGGCGGGCCAATCTCTCGCCGGGTGCGAGCGGCGGCGCCAGCAGCAGGGCCACGGCGAACGGCGCCAGCAGCGGCAGCGGCGCGGCGAGCGGGAACGGCGGAGGGATATCGCAGGCGACGAGCAGGACGCTGGTGGCATCGACGCTCACCGTCGCCGCCGCCTCCAGCAGGCCGACGGCGAAGGTGCCGTCGTGGGCGGAAAGGCTGATGGACGGCTGCATGCAGCGGGCGGCGATGGCCCAGTGGCCGGCGGCGGCGTTGTGCACCGAGTTGTGGAAGTGGGTGGGCGAGATCGGCCGGTCGGGCTCCATCAGGCTGGTGCAGATCTTGTCGATGACGTCCATGTCGCCGCTTCCCGAGGCGAACACCGAGGGAAGGTCGCGGCCGTCCGTCGCTGCGCCGGCGAGGGCAGCCTCGGCCGCCGCCATCGCCAGCCGGGTGAAGGCGGTCGAGCGGCGCCGCTCGCTGCGCGACAGCAGCGTCGATTCCGGCACGTCGAGGGCGCCGGCGCGGTAGCGGGTTCGCCCGGCGAGAACCGGGACGGCCGCTTGCCAGCTTGCCAGCCCCGGACAGAGGAGGCCGATCGACCGGATATCGGCAGCGATCATCCCAGCCGTCCGAACACCAGGCTGCAGTTGGTGCCGCCGAAGCCGAACGAATTGCTGACGACGGTGCGCATTGCGCGCTCGCAGGTGTCGAGCTGCAACGCCGCGGCGAGCTGCGGGTCCGGTGTCTTCGTGTTCAGCGTCCCGGGGATGAAGCCGTGGACGAGGGCGAGAAAGCAGAACACCGCTTCGATGATGCCGGCCGCGCCCAGCGTGTGGCCGGTCCATCCCTTGGTCGAACTGCACGGCACCGCGTTGCCGAAGACCTCGACCACCGCCCGATCTTCCGAGCGGTCGTTGGACGGCGTCGCCGTACCGTGCAGGTTGATGTAGTCGATCTGCTCGGGCTGCAGCCCGGCGCGGTCCAGCGCCCGGCGCATCGCCAGGGCCGCGCCGGCGCCCTCCGGGTGGGCGGCGGTCATGTGGTAGGCGTCGCTGCTTTCGCCGGCACCGAGCAGGGCGAGACCGGTCTCGCCGGGCTCCGCCGGCCGCAGCAGCGCGAAGCCGGCGGCTTCTCCCAGGCTCAGGCCGTCGCGCCCGGCATCCCACGGCCGGCACGGCGCGGGCGACGTCAGCTCCAGCGCGCGGAAACCGTAGAGGGTGGTCAGGCACAGACTGTCGACGCCGCCGACCACCGCCGCGTCGCACACCCCGGCGCGGATATGGCGCTCGGCGGCGGCGAAGACCTTGGCGCTGGAGGAGCACGCGGTCGAGATGGCGAGGGTGATGCCGGTCAGGCCGAGCGACTGGCGGGTGAAGTCGGCAACCGAGAAGATGTCGTGGGTGCAGCGGTAGTCGAAGTCGCCGGGCAGCCGCCCCGCCGCATCGCGGCGGCGATAGGCGTCCTCGGTGTGAGCGATGCCGGACGTGCTGGTGCCGACGAAGACACCGATCCGGTCCGGGCCATAGCGGGCCCGTGCTGCCGCCACCGCGGCGCTGAAGCCATCCTCGGACAGCCCCATCTGGGCAAGGCGGTTGTTGCGGCAGTCGTAGGCGGAAAGCGGCCCCGTTACCGGCGCATCCTCGACGCCGGCGACGCGGCCGATCCAGGTCGGCAGGTCGGCGTCGGCGTAATCGCACCGGCGGAGGCCGCTGCTGCCCTGGCGCAGGGCCACCAGCGACGCCTGCGTCCCCGCGCCCAGCGCATTGACGGTGGTGAAGGCGGCCACCAGCAAGGGCGGGCGCGCCGGCCGTTCAACGGCGGGAGATCGGTCCGGGAGTTCAGGAGACCATGTCATCGCGTGCGTCTGCTTTTAGGAGCTTCGCCCACCGGCTGCAACCCTGGCTGCGGCACCACGGCGGCCACCAGCAGGCCGACGGTCAGCCCGGCGGCCAGCGTCGTGCCGATCGCCTGCAGCACCGGAACGGCAGACAGGGAGAGCAGGCCGAA
>JBDHSN010000109.1:0-11104 GCA_039808105.1 Rhodospirillales bacterium | reverse complement strand
CCGCACCTTGTCCGCCTTGCCGCCGTCCGCAACTTCCCCTCGCGCGCCGCCGACTGGGAAGCGGCGGTGCCGGGCCTGGAGGTGGAAGGCGAGAGCGGTATCGCCTGGCGCGCCGAGGACCTCAACGACGCCGGTGCCACCGGCGATGCCGGTGCCGCGACGGCGAAACTCGGCGAGCGGCTGCTGGATCATTACGCCATCCGCCTCGCCGGTTCCATCGACGCCGCCAGCCGCTTCGATTTTCCGCCGGCGGTTCAGCCGGCGGAATCGAGCAGGTGACGGGCGCGGGTGCGCTTGGCGTCCATGTAGCGGCGGTTTTGCGGGGTGATGTGCGCCGGCATCGGCAGCCGGCCGACGATGGTGATGCCGGCCTCGCGCAGCGCCTCGATCTTGTCCGGATTGTTGGTGAGCAGCCGGATGCGGTCGTAGCCCAGCGCCAGCAGCATGGCGGCGGCGATGCCGTACTGGCGCTCGTCAGGGCTGAAGCCGAGCTGGGCGTCGGCATCGATGGTGTCCTGTCCGCCGTCCTGCAGGGCGTAGGCGCGCAGCTTGTTGGCGAGGCCGATGCCTCGGCCCTCCTGTGCCAGATACAGCAGCACGCCGCCGCCAAGCTCGCGCAGGGAGATGACCGAGCGGCGGAGCTGATCGCCGCAGTCGCAGCGCAGGCTGCCGAAGACATCGCCGGTAAGGCACGCCGAGTGCAGCCGTACCGGCACGCCGGCCTCGCCATCGGGCACGCCGGTGACGATCGCGAGGTGCTCGCGGGCCGCGAGCGGCGTCCGGAAGCAGACGAAGCGCGCCTGCGGCGCATCGGCGAGCGGGATGTGCGCCTCGCTCACCTTGACGACCCGGCTGTCCATCCGCTCCAGCAGGCCGGCCAGCCCGCCGGCCGTCACCGCGTGCAGTACGCGGCTGCGGACCAGCGCCTCGATATCCGCCGCCCTTCCGCCGGAACCGGCGCGCAGCGCCGCCGGCAGCAGCCAGGCGCCCTTCAACGTCCGGACGATCAGCCGGTCTACCGGGTCGGCCGCGGCAACGGCGCTGCCCCAATCGTCCCGATCCGACAGCGACTTGCCGGATGTCGCCAGCCGCAGAGCCTCGGTGAGGCCGGCGCCCGCGGGCAGTGGCAGGCGCGCCGCGCCGGCCAGCCGTTCGGCAGCGAGGCCCAGCGCTGCCGCCCGCTCGCCGGAGATGACCAGCGACGGCTCTGCGCCGCCCCATGTCCGCAGCAACCCAAGCTGATCGGGGGTGCCCGTCTCGACGGCGGCATAGATCGCCGGCGGTCCATCGCCGGCAACGACCACCGGCCGTCCACAGCGGAACTCGTCGATCGCCCGTTCGGCCGCCAGCAGATCCGGATCAAGGTTCATGATCATCTGAACGCGAGACCCCTTAAGTCGTTTCATCCTTTTCCGAATGCTTGTACGCCTGCCGGCGGGGACCCGGCTATGCTCCTGTGGGGGCCTGCTGATGGTAGGAAACGCACCTGTGGATGCCAGCCTGCCGGAAGAAGACTGGCAGGCGCTGCTGCGGCTGGCGGCAACGGCGCGGGATCTGGGTTGCCGGCCGGCCACCTCGACCCTGCGCGCATTTCGAACGCACGCCGATGCCCTCTCGCTGGCCCTTATTCACCCGCTGGCGCGCGGCGTCTACGCGCCGATGATCGCGCGCAGGACGCAGGGGCCGTTCGTCCTCGCCCAGGTGGGACAGAGCCTTGACGGCCGCATCGCGACGGCCGCCGGCCACTCGCATTACGTCAACGGCGATGCCGCGCTCGTCCACCTGCACCGGCTGCGGGCGCTGGCCGATGCCGTCGTCATCGGCGCCAGCACCGCCGTACTCGATGATCCGCAGCTGACCACCCGCCGCGTCGCCGGCCCCAGCCCGGTGCGGGTGGTGCTCGATCCGCGCGGCCGGGTGCCGTCTACGGCCCGGATGTTCGATGCGGCGGCGCCGTCACTGGCGCTGCGCGCCGCGGGACGGGCCGCGCCAGCGCCCGGCGGTGGCGGCGCGGAAGAGGTGCTGCTGCCGGCCGCGCACGGCGTCTTCGCTCCCGCCGACGTGCTGGCGGCGCTGGCCGATCGCGGCCTTCATGCCGTGCTGGTCGAAGGCGGTGGCGAGACCATCTCCGCGTTCCTGCGCGGCGGCCGGCTGCACCGGCTGCACGTGTTGCTGGCGCCGCTGCTGATCGGCCCCGGCCGCGAGGCGTTCCGGCTGCCGGCCATCGAGCGGCTGGCGCAAGCCCGCCGCTTTGCGATGACGGCGTACCCGCTGGGCAGCGACGTGCTGCTCGACTGCGATCTGGCGGCGGACGGCTGAAGGGCAGGGGCCGTTTCGCCGGGGCCGGCTCACCAGCAGACGAGCACGTCGCGGTGGCCGACCCGCGCTCGCAACCGGCCGGCAGCGAGATGCGCCAGACGGCGCGCCTGCCACGCCGCGATCGCGTCGCCCCGCTCCGGCGACAACTCCCGAGCGGCCGCTGCCCAGCCGGCGATCATCTGCTGCAGCAGCACCGCATCGGCGGCGCCGAGGCACCAGTCGCTGCGCGCCGTCCGCACCGCTGCCCCTGCCGCCGCCGCCAGCGCCGCCAGCGCCGGTGCCGCCGCCGGGCCCAGCGCCGGGCCGAAGCCCTTGTCGCCGCGCTGGTGCCGGTTGAACAGCCGGCGCACGGTGGCATCGGAGGGGTCGGGCGGATCGAGCGCGAAGCGGCCGTCGTAACTGAGCGCGGCGTAGATCGTGGCACCGCGGCGGCGCGCCATCAGCCGCACCAGCTGCCGGCACCAGGCGGCGGAGACGAGGTCGAGCAGGGCCGAGGCCGTCGCCAGTCGCGTGCCATCGATGAGTCCAGGCAGGGCGGCCGGGTCGGCGAGGTCCACCACAACCGTGCGGACGCGCGCGCGGAGCGGCCGTGTTTCCGCGGCGGCCCGCTGCAGCAGGGCGGCATCGTCGTCGGCGAGCGTCCACTGCTGCCGCCCCGGCAACACCGGCGCGAGAGCGGCCAGGGTGCCGCCGGCTCCGGCGCCGAGATCGAGAATGCGCAACGGCGAGCGCGCTGCGGCGGGAACGGCCAGCCTGCGCCGTAGGACGGCGAGCAGCGGCCGCGACCGGCTGCGCCGGTCGGACGCTGCCCGCAGTGCCAGCCACTCCGCCGAGAATCCGCTCATCGGCGGCCGATCACTGCGGGCTGCTCATCGGGGGCGCTCATGGCGCCGAGCGCAGCCAGCGCCGCGACGAACGCCCGGCCGGCGTCCTCCCAGGTGTGTGGCCGGACGGGCCGCGCCGCCGCGCCGGCGCCGCCGCCCAGATGGGCGCGCAGCGCCCGCGCCAGCGCCGCCGCATCGCCGGCCGGCACGAGGCAGGCACCGGTCCCGGCGAGCGCCTCGGCCAGGGCGCCGGCATCGCTGGCGACGACCGGCAGGCCAGCCGCGCGGGCTTCCAGCGGAGCGATCCCGAAGCCCTCGTGCCGCGACGGCAAGACGAACAGGCTGGCGGCCCGGTATTCGTCCGCCAGCAGCGCTCTGGGTACGGCGCCGACGAAAGCGACGCGCCCGGCAAGGCCGAGAGCCAGCGCCAGACGACGCAGACGGCGGGCAAACGTCCGGTCGCGGGCGAGGCCGACCAGCCGCAGCCGCCAGTGCTGCCGGCGCAGGCGGGCGAGCGCGCGCAGCAGCACGTCCTGCCCCTTGCGCGGCGTCAGGATGGCGACACACAGCAGAACCGGCACCTGCTCGTCCCGCCGGCGACGCGGGCGGCCGCTGCCGCCCCTGCGGCCCACCCCCGGCCGGACGACGCGGATGCGGCCGGCCGGAAAGCCGTAGGCGTCGGCAAGCCGGCTGGCGGTGGTGGCGCTGGTGACGATGACACCCCGCGCCAGCGCCAGCGCCAGCCGCTCGCGCGCCAGCAGCCGCGCCTGCGTCTCCGCCGCGAGACCGGTCTCATCGCCCAGCGGGTGATGCACCAAAACGAAGAGCGCGAGCCGGCCGGCCGCGTCATCGAACACCTCAAGCAGCGGCGAGAACGCCAGCCCATCGACCAGCAGCGTCGCCCCGTCCGGCAGCGCTGCGATCAGGCGCCCGGCCAGTGCCACGGTCGCCGCCGCCGGCTCCGGCCACGCCCCCGGCACGACGATGACGCCGTCGAGGCAGCCCGCCCGCCGTAGCGCCGTCAGCATATGGCGATCGTAGGCGAAGCCGCCGGTGGGGGTTGCCGGCGATCCCGGCAGCAGGACATGCATGCCGCTGCGCCCGCCCGGTCAGGCGCGGCCACCCTGCAGCGGTGCCTCGTAAGCGGCCCAGGCGACGTGCGATTCGTGCAGGACGACGCGCAGGCTATCCACCGATCCGGCGCCGAGCTTGCCGCCCTCGACCGCCGCCCGCATACGCAGGAACAGCCAGCGCGCCAGATGCTCGGTGGTCGTCACGACGTTGGCGAACTCCGGCAGGTCGTCGAGGTTGCGGTACTCGATGGTGGCGAGGATGGCGCGCAGCGCCGCGCTGGCAGCACCGATATCGACGACGATGCCGTCGGCGCTCAACTCTTTGCGGCGGAATTCGACATCGACGATGTAGGTGGCGCCGTGCAGGCGCTGCGCCGGGCCGAACACGTCGCCGCGCAGGCTGTGGGCGATCATCGCGTGGTCGCGGACGCAAACGGTGAACAATGGCTCTCTCCTCGCTCAGTAGCGGATGCGGTGGCACAGTGCCGGCAGGGTGCCGTCGGCGAGGCGGGCCATCACCTGCGGCAGTTCCGCGAACGGGCTTTCGCCGGAGATCAGCGCGGCGAAGGCAGGGTCCTTCAGGAGATGCAGCGCCAGCTCCAGGCGAGCGCGGCGGGTGAACCGTTCCCGATGCGACGGCGCGACCGCGCCCACCTGCGATGACTTCAACACCAGGCGGCGGGAATGGAACCCCTCGCCCAGCGGCAGGCTGACTTCCCGATCACCATACCAGCTCATCTCCAGGATCAGGGCCTCGAAATCGGCAAGGCTGAGGGCCGCGCGCAGCCCTTGCGGATTGCCGCTGACGTGGACGATCCGGTCGAACAGGCCAAGGGCCGCGCTATCGGTGGCAAACGTCACGCCCAGGGCTGCCGCCGCCCCGGCTTTCGCCGGATCGATGTCGCAGACGACCGGATGAACGCCGGGGATGTGGGCAACCAGCCGTGCCAGCAGCAGGCCGACGACGCCGGCACCGATGACGCACACCCGGTCGCCGGCGGTGATGCCGGCATCCCACAGGCCGTTCAGCGCCGTCTCCATGTTCGCCGCCAGCACCGCGCGTTCCGGCGGCAGGCCATCCGGCAGCGGCACGGCGGCAGCGGCGGGGACGACGAAGTGGGTCTGGTGCGGATGCAGGGCGAAGACGGTACGGTCTCGCAGGCCGGCGGGGCCGGCCAGCACCCGGCCGACGGCGGCGTAGCCGTACTTCACCGGCGCCGGAAACGCGCCCTCCTGGAACGGGCAGCGCATTGCCTGGACCTGGCTCGCCGGCACGCCGCCGCGAAACACCAGCGTCTCGGTGCCGCGGCTGATGCCGCTGTAAAGGGTCTCGACCAGCACCTCGTCCGGCCGCGGCTGCGCAACCACGGCCGGGCGGATCGCGCCGTGCGAGATCGCTTCCACCCAGAATGCCGCAGCCCCGCCGGCGGCCATCGTCGCCCTCCTGCCCGGTCGTGCCGCCCGCGTTTTGCTTGCGGCCCGGCGTCGCTGCCCCCACTGTGAAGGCAGAACCCTGCCGCTGTCGAGGACACCCCATGCCTGCACCGCTGCCTGCCGCCGCCCGTTGCCGCCGATGGGTCCGGCAACTTTGCAGCCGCCGCACCGCCGCCGCATTTGCCGTCGCGATCGCCGTCGCCGCCGCCGGCATGCGGCCGGCCGACGCCGCGCCGCAAACCTACCGTATCGACACCCAGCACATGGCGATCGCCTTTCTGGTCTGGCACATGGGCCTCGCCCAGACCCTCGGCCAGTTCACCCAGGCGGAGGGAACCTTCGTCTTCGACGACACGGCGCCCTCGGTCAGCGGCATCGACGTGCGGATCAAGGCGGCGAGCGTCGATACCCACCTCCCGGCCCGGGACGAGCACCTGCGCAAGGAGGACTTCCTGTGGGTGGAGAAGTATCCGGAGATCACCTTCCGCGGCACCGCCGCCGAGCAGACCGGGGCGCGGACGGGGAGGATCACCGGCGATCTGACGCTGCGCGGCGTCACCCGCCCCGTCGTTCTCGACGTCACCTGGAACCGCAGCGGCGAATACCCGATCGGCGACAAGCACTGGGCCGCGGGGTTCTCGGCGCGGACGCTGATCAAGCGCAGCGACTTCGGCATGACCTACGCCCTCGACATGGTCAGCGACGAGGTCGAGATCATCCTGGAGTTCGAGGCCATCCGCCAGCCGTCGTGACTGCCCTGCTCTCAGGCCGGACCCACGAGCGTGCGGCGGACGGCTTGTGGCGAACTGCCGGTCCAGCGCCGGAAGGCGCGGGTGAAGTTCGCCGCGTCCGAGTAGCCGAGCTCGAGCGCGATATCGACAATCTTGAACTCCGGCCGGCGCAGCAGATCGAGAGCTGCTTGCAGCCGGGCTTCGTCGAGCAGGTGGGAATACCGCAGATTGTCCTCGGTCAGCCGCCGCTGCAGCGTGCGGGTGCTGAAGCCGGCGACGGCGGCGACGACGCTGATCTGCGGGTTGCCCCGGGGCAGCAGCGAGAGGATCAGCTGTCGTAAGGAGCCGCGGAAGTCGCTCGCCGGCGCTGCCCGCTGCAGGCCGTCGAGGGGATCAGTCGCCGCCGACCGGGGCGAGCGGACATAGTGCAACGGCTCGTCCAGCAGCTGCCGCTCGAAGTAAACTGCCCAGCGGTTGGCTGCGAACAGCACGCTTGTCTGCAGCGCTCTTTCATAGGACCGGCGACGGCCCGCCTCCGAGGTGCACAGCGAGACGGCGCGCGGCCGCCAGCCGGTGCCGGCGGCGAGACGGATCACATCGATGATCAGCATCAGGGCGAACAGATCGCCATGCCGGCGGCCATCGGCGTCGCCGAACCTGTAGGAGTGGGCAAGAATCGCCTCGTCGCCGCGGCAGGTGAGCGCCAGCTTTTCGCCGGAGTTGTAGAGGGCGATCACCCGTACCAGCAGCGTCAGCGCCGCGTACAGCGTCATTGCCGGCGAGAGCAGCTGCGCCAGATCCGGCAGGTCGGCAATTCGGGTCTGCTGGCCCACCACCAGCCCCAGGTTCTCCACCCCCTGGCTGTGGGCGGCATGGTCGATAAAGCTCAACCCCTGGCGTAGCGGGAACAGCGCTTCCGGCCGGGACAACAGTTGCGGCGACAATCGGGAACTCTCCATCAGCCGCTCGACCGGCGCCCCGATATCATCGAGAAAACGCACGAACGGCAGCAATACCCCGGTCCGCGCGAGCGGGATCGCCTGTTGCCTCATCCCAGACCTGCCTGCCATTTGCGGCACTGGCCGCAACCAATAGTATTATTCCGTTGCCGGGCCTTAGTCCTGAGGTTGATCCGGCGGAGCGCCGATACTTGGCACGAAATGACAAGAAAACACAAGTTGCGGTGACTAAGAGTTTGTCCGCTGTTTGCACGCACAGTAATCTGCGGCGTTGCCTTTGTCCTGGCGGTGAAGGCGGTGTACAGCATGCACTTATCCGGCCTGGGAGGCGGTGAAATCCCGTTTCGGGGCCGGTTTCGATTTCCAGTGTGTTCACGTCTCACCCAAGAGTGATGACCATGCGCATCAGATCGAAGACTCCACCCATGCTCGGCCTGTCATTCATCGCAGTTATTGCCGGTGATCGGGTCCGCTACGGCAAGTTCGCCCGTTGCAAGATATGATTTCGCGGTTCGACGTCGCTGGCGCCGGCAGGCGTCCCCGCACCGGCTCGGTCGTACGGTGGAGCACACGGTGGGACGAGAGCGCCGCCGCAGGCGGCGTTTTTGCCGCCGTCGCCGCAGGTGCTGTCCTGGCGGTCCTGGCGAGCCCCGGCACCGCTGGCGCCGCCGGCCTCTTCATCACGGAGATGGCGACACCGGACCTGGGCACGGCGGCCAGCGGTCGCGCGGCAGCAGCGGACAACGCCGCCACCGCCTTCGGCAATCCGGCCGGCATGACCCGGATCGAAGGTTCAGCCGTCCTCGCCGGCCTGCAGGGCGGCTACGGCATTGTTTCCTTCGATCGCGGCTCGCAGACCACCGTCTCCGGCGGCAACGGCGGCAATGCCGTCGGCGGCTTTCCCGGTGCCGGCCTCTACGCCGTCTACAGCGTCACCCCGGACCTCAAGGTGGGCCTGTCGGTCGGATCGAACTTCGGCGGTGCCGTCGAGTATGAAGACGGCTGGTCCGGCCGCTACTACGGCACCACGGAAGACCTGCTGACCTTCGGCGCCTACCCGGTCGCCGCCTACAAGGTCAACGACTGGCTGTCGATCGGCGGCGGCGCGCAGATCGTCTACGGCATGCTCAACAGCAAGACGTCGGTGCGCAACGTGAGCGGCGGGCCGGACGGCCAGATCCAGCTCGAGAGCAGCGATTTCGGCTTCGGCGGCCTTGCCGGCGTTCTCATCGAGCCGGTCGAAGGGACCCGCTTCGGCGTCACCTACACCTCGCCGGTCAAGCTCGACTTCAAGCAGCGACCCGACCTCACCGGCGGCGGCGTCGTGTTTGGCGCGCTCGATCCGCGCATCTCGCAGGCGAACGTCGATCTGGGACTGACCATCCCGCAGACGGTGACGATCAGCGGCTACCACGACCTCACCCCCGACATCGCCATCATGGGCAATGTCATCTGGCAGAACTGGAGCCAGTTCGGCCAGCCGACCGTGGAGGTCAGCGCCGCGACGCAGCGCAAGGCGACCACCAACCTCGACTATGACGACACCTGGGGGATCGGCGTGGGCGGGCGCTGGCGCTTCCTGCCGCAATGGGCGTGGTCGCTGGGCTTCGCCTACGACAGCTCGCCGCTGACCAAGAACCAGCGCTCGCCGGCCCTGCCGCTCGACCAGCAGTTTCGCGTTGGCACCGGCGTTCAGTACGCGCTCACCGACCAGGCCACCATCGGCGCCGCCTACGAATACCTCAACCTCGGCGAAGGCGACATCGACCGCGACCGCGGCCCGTTGTCGGGGCACCTGCAGGGGAACTACTCGACGAACGAGATTCACTTCTTCAATGTCACGCTGAGCTGGAAGCTGTAACGTTCGGCAGCGCGGGGGGAGATGCGGCTGGACGACAGGCGCCGGATGAGGACTGGGGAAGACAACGGCGCCGATCATGACGATGATCGCGGGCGCTGGAAGGAGCTACGCTTCGGCTTTCTGCTGGCGGCGCTCCTGCTCTTGCTGCTGTTCTATCCATTCCATGATGGGACGCCGGTCGCAAATCTGCTCTTTGCTGCCGTCAACCTGGCAATTCTGGCGGCTGGCGTGTTTGCCGCCAACCGCTCGCGCCGGACACTCCTCGCCGCCCTGGCCCTCGGGCTGCCGGCGCTGGCGCTGCAATGGACGCATCTCCTGACCGGCAATGCGCTGGCCGGCAACTTCATGTTCATTGCCATTGTCATGTTTTACATATTCACCATATGGCAGGTCTTGTCGGAAGTTCTTCGCCCCGGCGTGGTCACCCAGGACAATATCTGTGGCGCGATTGCCGCGTATATTCTGACGGCGGTTGCCTGGGCGGCACTTTATGCCTTGGTGGACAACCTGGTGCCGGGCTCGTTCATCATTGATGGACAGTCGGATACCGTCACGCCGATGAGCATGCAGGACTTCCTGTTCTTCAGTTTCACCACGCTCACGTCAACCGGCTACGGCGATATCCTGCCGGTCAGCCGGCATGCGCAGTCCCTGGCGATACTTCAGCAACTGGCGGGCGTGTTCTACGTGGCCATCCTGATCGCGCGCCTCGCCGGACTTTACCAGCCCCGCGCCTTGCGACACCGCAACAAGCGCCAGGACGACCGGTAGCATCGTTGTGGCGCAATGTGACAAGAGCGACTGACCCCGGGGGCTTTATGGTCGGGGCCCGCACCTTGTTGCACTGGGGGTCAAAATACTTCTTGGCCTGGGGCGATTCGGGATGCGTTAACGTGCCGAGGCAGGTGCAGTTGCCGTCCCTGTTGCGGCCGTCCGGTCGATGGCGGCGGCCTCACCGCCGGAAAGAACATGACGAAAGGAAGATGAGGATGTTGCATTCGCAACCAGCGCGGGCGCATTGCCGACACCTGGCTGCGGCCGGCATTCTGGCCACTGCGCTCGCGGCGTGCGCGCCGACAAAGCTGTCGGTCACCCCCGAGCAGGGATCGCTGGAGCAGCTCCCGGCCCCGTCGCGCATCCTCGTTTACACCTTCGCCGTCTCTCCCGACGAGGTGCAGCTCACCAAAGGGATCGAGCCGGAGATCGCCCAGGCGATGAGCGGCACGCCGCGGACGGAACAGGAGATCAAGCTCGGCCGCGCCGTCGCCCAGACCATCGCCGACGAGATCGTCTCGCAGATCCAGCAGATGGGGCTTGCGGCAAGCCGGGCGGCGGGAACGCCGCCGGCCTATGGCAACAACGCCCTGATCGAGGGCCAGCTGCTCTCCATCGACGAAGGCAACCAGACTGAGCGGGTGGTCATCGGCCTCGGCTTCGGCCGCAGCAACGTCGCCGCCAATGTCCAGGTCTCGTCGAAGAACGAGGGCAGCACCACCCCGATCGAATCGATGATGGTCAACGCCGAAAGCGGCGATATGCCCGGCGCTGCCGAAACCATGGGCGTGGGCGGCATCACCGGCCATCTGGCGCTCTCCGCGGCCACGACCACCGTCGGGCAGTTCGCCAATTACGGCCTCAGCGCCAGCGCCAGCGCCGAAGCCAAGCGCCTCGGCGACAAGGTCGCAACCGAGCTCAAGGCCGTCTTCCAGCAGCAGGGCTGGCTGCCGCTGTAGCCCAGAGGCAGGGTCCGGCTCGCCGCGGCGATGGCAACGGCCGTCCTCGCCGCCATCGCGCGCTCAACCGCCAGCGTCATTGCGAGCGAAGCGAAGCAATCCAGGCTCGACGGGCTCGCCCCGGCGGACTGGATTGCCGCGCCCGCTGACGCGGGCTCGCAATGACATCG
>JBDHSN010000108.1:0-11114 GCA_039808105.1 Rhodospirillales bacterium | reverse complement strand
ATCTGCGACAGCTTGACCAGGACTTCGGCGATCTCATCGAGCTGGGCGGGCGGCCGCTCGCCATAGCCCTGCAGCAGTCGCGAGACGCGCGTTTCCTCGATCATCCGCCGGGCAAGGTTGAGGTTGAGCGGCGGCAGTCCGACCGCCCGGTCGCGAATGACGCGGGACAGTTCGCCGCCCTGCCCGAATACCACCATCGGTCCGAACCAGCGGTCGGCGGCGATGCCGACGCGCAGCTCGTGGCGGTGAGCCACATCGATGGTGCCGCGGACGATGAAGCCAGGAAGGGGAGCGCCCGGGTTGCGTTCCTGGAAGGTCCGGGCGAGCCGCCGGGCGACAGCCTCAACTCCCGCCGCGGTGTCGATGTCGAGAGTGACGCTGGCCCGGGCGGCGCCGGGCTGGCCGGAATCGCGGACGCGCAGCGATACCGGGTAGCCGATCGCGGCGGCTGCCTGCACCGCCTCTTCGGGCGATGCGGCATCGCGTGCCGGCAGCACCGGGATGCCGTACGACGCCAGAAGCTGCTTGGCCTCGGTTTCGCTCAGCCACTCCCGCCCCTCGGCGATCGCCCGCTGCACCACCGCGCGCGCTTCGCTGGCGTTATTGGCGAACAGGTCCGGCGATGACGCCGGGGTCTGCATCAGCATGTCCTGGCTGCGCCGCCAGCGGACAAGCTGCATCAGCGCCTCGATCGCCGGCCCTGGCCCCTCGTGCACCGGGACGTGCCGCTCGGCAAAAATCCGGCGCGTCTGGTCGAGGGTGCTTTCCTCCAGCCAGACGGCGGCGACCGGCTTGCGTTCGCGCACCAGCCGGTCGGCGATGGCGCGAGCTGCCTCGACGGTATCGCCGATGGCGGTGGGCGCATTGATGGCGACGATCGCATCGACGTTCTTGTCGGCGAGCAGCGGTCCGATGGCCTCCTTCCAGCGCTTCGCGGAGGCGTCGGTGAACAGGTTGACCGGATTGCGGCGGCCCCAGGTGCGCGGCAGCACGCGGTCGAGCGCCGCCGCGGTTTCCTCGGAAAGCGCCGCAAGCTGGCCGCCTTCTTCGAGGATGAGGTTGCCGGCGATGTCGGCAACGCCGCGGCCGTTGGCGAGGACCGCCAGCCGGTCGCCGGTGATGCGGATGCCGGTGGCGACGGTGCCGGCGGCGGCGACGAGGTCGGCGATACTGGGAACCGGCAGCAGCCCGGCCCGCTTGAAGGCGGCGTCGTACGCCTCGGCGCGGGTGGGGCGCAGCGAGGAGACGGAGGCGGCCGCCTCAGCCTGCTCGTGCCGGCCGGCATCGAAAATGATCACCGGCTTCAGCCGGGCGGCAGCGCGCGCCGCCGACAGGAACTTGCGCGGATCGGCGATATTGTCGATGCACAGCAGCACGGCGCGGGTGTCGGCATCGAGCGCCAGATGGTCGAGGATGTCGCCAAAGTCGACATCGGCCATGTCACCCAGCGATGTCAGCATGGAGAAGCCGACGCCACGCACCGCCGCCCAGTCGAGCATCGCCGTCATCAGCGAGCCGGACTGGCTGACGAAGGCGAGATCGCCGTCGGTGGCGGCGATGTGCGCCCACGACGCGTTGACGCCGCGGTTCGGCACGATGACGCCGAGGCAGGCCGGTCCGACGACGCGCAAGGTGAAGGGCTTGGCCGCCGCCAGCATCTGCGCCCGCAGCGCCGCGCCCTCTTCCGCCCCGACGGCATCGAAGTCGGGCGATACGACGATGGCGGCGCGGGTGCCGCGCGCGCCCAGTTGCGCAATGAGCGGCGGAATCTCCGGCGGCGGCAGGGCAATGATCGCAAGATCGGCCGGCATCGGCAGCTTATCGACCGAGGGATAGGCGAGGACCCCGTGCACCGACGACTCGGTCGGGTGGACCGGCATGACCGGGCCGTCGAAACCGCCGAGGAAGAGGTTCTTTGCCATCATCCCGCCGATCGTGCGCGGCGCACGCTCGGTCGCGAACAGGGCGATGGACCGTGGACGGTACAGATATTCGAGATTGGCGACGCTCAAGGACAGCCTCGTGGGTCGAAGGGTGCAGCTTGGCAAGTACGGCAGGATAGTTTTCTGCGCAAGGCTGCCGTCACGGAAACGACATGCGGTTGCAGCCTGGATGCTGTTTCTTGCGGGAAGCGGGTTGCTGTAGTCTCGGGCACCCGCTACCGCCGGTAAACCGGGTGCGGGTGACCTTTGTCCGTGCTCCTGCGGGCACGGATACCTGCGCCGCCTCCGAAGAGGCCGACGCCCCTGCTGCTCGCTTCCGGAGGCGCTGCAATGACCGAGATGATCGAGAACAAGACCTTCGACGAGATCAAGGTGGGCGATACGGCATCGCTGGTTCGCGCCTTCCGCGCCGAGGACGTGGAGACCTGGGCAGCGGTCACCGGCAATCTCAATCTCGTCGATCTCGATCCGTCGCCCCTGGACTCGTCGATGTTTCCCCATGGTGCCGGGCAGGCAATGTGGGCGGCAGCGCTATTCTCCACCCTGGCCGGCACCAAGCTGCCCGGCCTGGGCTCGGTGACCGACAGCGCGAAGATCAAGTTTCTCCGCCCGGTGCCGGTGGGCCAGCAGCTGCTGGTGACGGTGACCGTCAGGGAGAAGCGGGAGGAGGGCAGCATCGTCGTTCTCGACTGCGGCTGCTCCAACGAGAACGACGAGGAACTGCTGGTCGGCACCCTGGAGGTGACCGCCCCGCGCGAAAAGATCCGCCAGCCGCTCCGCGACCTGCCGACGGTGCAACTGGTGCGCGACGACCGTTACCGCAATCTGATCAGGATGTGCGATGGCCTGCCGCCGATGACGACCGCCGTCGTCCATCCGTGCAGCGATGATTCGCTCAAGGGAGCCATCGAGGCGGCGGAGGCCAACCTGATCAAGCCGATCCTGATCGGGCCGGAGAAGAAGATCCGCGCGATCGCCGAGGAGGCGGGCGTCGATCTGTCGCCCTATCGCCTGGTCTGCACCGAGCACAGTCACCATGCCGCCGAGGTCGCGGTGAAGATGGTGCACGCCGGTGAGGCGGACATGCTGATGAAGGGCAGCCTGCACACCGACGAGCTGCTGCACGAGGTGATGAAGAAGGATGGGGGGCTGCGCACCGAGCGTCGTCTCAGCCACTGCTTCCTGATCGCGGTGCCGACCTACGCCCGGCCGATCATGGTCACCGACGCCGCGATCAACATCCTGCCGACCCTGGAGGACAAGCGCGACATCTGCCAGAACGCCATCGACCTTGCACGAGCGCTCGGCGTCGAGCAGCCGAAGGTCGCGGTGCTTTCGGCGGTGGAGACGGTGACACCGAAGATCCCCTCGACGCTGGACGCGGCGGCCTTGTGCAAGATGGCCGACCGGGGGCAGATCACCGGCGGGCTCGTCGATGGCCCGCTTGCCTTCGACAACGCCGTCGATCTCGACGCGGCCAAGACCAAGGGCATCGTCTCGCCGGTCGCCGGTCGCGCCGATATCCTCGTCGCCCCCAACCTCGAGGCCGGCAACATGATCGCCAAGCAGCTCACCTTCATGGCCGACGCCGAGGCTGCCGGCATCTGCGTCGGGGCGCGCGTTCCGATCGTCCTGACCAGCCGCGCCGACAGCGCCCACGCCCGGCTCGCCTCGTGCGCCGTCGGGGTCATGCTGGCCGCGGCGCTGCGCCAGCGCTCGGCGCTGCTGGCAGCGGAGTGACGGGCGATGGCCGATCCCGCAATCCTCGTCATCAATGCCGGCTCGTCCAGCATCAAGTATGCCGCCTTCCGCCAGGACGACAGCGCTGATCCGGTCATCCTCGGCAAGGGCCAGATCGAGGGCCTCGGCACGCGGCCGCGTTTCGTCGGCAAGGACAAGCACGGCGCGGTGCTGGGCGAGAAGGAGTGGCCGGCGTCGGGCTTCGGCCACGCCGAGGCGATGGCGTTCCTGATCGACTGGCTGGAGCACAATGAGGCGGACATCCGCGTCGCTGCCGCCGGCCATCGCGTCGTCCACGGTGGAATGCTCTACTCCGGCCCGGTCCGCCTCACCGAGGCGGTGATGGCGGAGCTGCGCCAGTTCGAGCCGCTGGCGCCGCTGCACCAGCCGCACAACCTCGCCGCGATCCGCGCCGTGGCCGAGCAGTTTCCCGATCTGCCGCAGGTCGGCTGCTTCGATACCGCCTTCCACCGGACCAAGCCGGAAGTGGCGCAGCTCTTCGCCATTCCCTATGCCATGACCGAGAAAGGCATCCGCCGCTACGGCTTCCATGGCCTGTCCTACGAATACATCGCCCGCCGGCTGCCGGAGTTCGTGCCCGATGCGTCGAAGGTGGTGGTGGCGCACCTCGGCAACGGCGTTTCCATGTGCGCCCTCCGCGACGGCCGCAGTGTCGAATCATCGATGGGGTTCACCGCCGTTGACGGGCTGCCGATGGGGACGCGCACCGGTGCCCTCGATCCCGGCCTGCTGCTCTACCTCATCCAGGGCCAGGGGTGGGATGCCGGTCGCATCGAAAAGCTGCTGTACAAGGACTCGGGGCTGCTGGGTGTATCGGGCATTTCCAACGATATGCGGACGCTGGAGGCCAGCAACGAAGAAGGGGCGCGCCGCGCCGTCGAGCTGTTCTGTTACGCGATCAGCAAGACTTTGGGAGCCATGGCGGCGGTGCTCGGCGGCATCGATGCGTTCGTCTTCACCGCCGGTATCGGCGAGAACGCCGCGCCGATCCGCGAGGATGTGCTGCGCCGCGCCGAGTGGCTCGGCTTTCGCCTCGATGCGGCGGCCAACCGTTCCGGCGGGCCGCGCCTCACCACCGCCGACAGCCCGGTGTCGGCCTGGGTCATTCCCACCAATGAAGAGAAGATGATCGCCATCCATACCCGCGACCTGCTGGCGGCCGCCTGACCCCTCGTTCGCCAATCCTCAACATTGAAGGAGAACCGACGATGACGACCGTCTCCGACAACGACGACCTGCGCCCGAAGCCGATCACCGAGCTGCCGCTGCAGGGCAAGAAGGCGCTGGTCGTCGGCATCGCCAACAAGGACTCGATCGCCTTCGGCTGCGCCCGCGCCTTCCGGGCGTTCGGCGCCGACCTGTCGATCACCTACCTCAACGACAAGACCAAGCAGTTCACCGCGCCGCTCGCCGCCGCCCTCGACGTCGAGGACGCGCTCTACCTGCCGTGCGACGTGCGCGAGGCCGGCCAGATCACCGCGGTGTTCAAGGCGATCGAGCAGACCTGGGGCAAGCTCGACATCCTGCTGCATTCGATCGCGTTTGCGCCGCGCGAGGACCTGCACGGCCGCGTCACCGACTGCTCGCTCGACGGCTTCCTGCAGACCATGGACATCTCGGTCCATTCGCTGATCCGCATGGCGCGCAAGGCCGAGCCGCTGATGAAGGACGGCGGTGCCATCTTCACCATGAGCTATTTCGGCGGCGAGAAGGTGGTGCCGCACTACGGCATCATGGGGCCGGCCAAGGCGGCGCTGGAGACCACGGCGCGCTACATGGCCTACGAGCTGGGCGAGAAGGGCATTCGCGTCAACGTCATCTCGCCCGGGCCGGTCATGACGCGCGCGGCCTCAGGCATCGACCGCTTCGACGAACTGCTGGCTAAAACCAAGGAGAAGGCCCCGGCCCGCCGGCTGGTCACGCCGGACGAGGTCGGCAAGGCCACGGCGGCACTCGCCTGCGACTTCGCTGCTGTCGTCACCGGCGAGACGCTCTACGTCGATGGCGGTTACAACATCATGGCGGGTTGATCCACCGGCGCGGGTGGTGCGGTGCGGGCACCTGCCGCCCGCACTCGCTCCGCCGGTCATGTCAAGCCGGCCCCCTGCGCCATACCGCTGGCCTGGCGCGGCCCTCAGTCAACCTCGTAGCGGGCGACGTTCGCAGGGCCCGTCGTTCTCGAAGCGGCCGAGGACGAACAGGTGGGCCGGTTGCTATGGCGATAGCGTGTACAGGGTGAGCCGCTCCCGGGCGGCGCCGCGCCGCGGTGTTTCCCAGCGGCTCAGCCCCAAATCACGCCGCGTCTAGAGAACGGATTCGACCCACTCGAACAGCTTGCCCTTGGCCAGCGCGCCGATGCGGGTGGCGGCGACCTGGCCGTCCTTGAACAGCATCAGTGTCGGGATGCCGCGGACGCCATACTTCGATGGCGTCATCGGGTTCTCGTCGATGTTCAGCTTGGCGACGGTGACGCGCTCGCCGAACTCGCTGTCGAGCGCCTCGAGCGCCGGAGCGATCTGCTTGCACGGCCCGCACCACTCGGCCCAGAAGTCGACCAGCACCGGGTTTTCCGCCTTGAGGACGTCGGTGGCGAAAGAGTCGTCGGTGATGTTCTTCGGCATTGAGGCGCTCCGCTCGGAAATTGAGGCAACGCCGCGGCGAAGAGGGCGTGCCGCGAGAATGTATGGAGCGCTCGCGGCAGGGTCAAGGCGGTGGCCAGGCCGCGACCCACGCCCAAATTGCACGGCTCCCGTGGGCCACACCGCTCATTCTTTCTCGCCGGTTCAGGTTATGGGGCCCAGCGGTCGAGCACGGCGTCATCGAGCGGCATCGCCACCGGTGTCTGCGTCCACAGCAGCAGGCAGCGGATCCGCCGGCCGGGGTACATCGCCTGCAGCAGCGCGCGGTAGGCGGCCATCTGCTGCAGGTAGGCGGGGTGGACGGCGGCGGCCGAACGCGGCGGCGGCCGGTCGGACTTGAAATCGAGGATGGTGACGGCATCGGCGGTCAGCACCAGCCGGTCGATCTGGCCAGCGATCAGCCGGCCGCCGATCTCCCCCGACAGGGGCACTTCCGCCCGGCCGTCCGGCCCGAACAACGGCACCAGCAGCGGGTCGGCAAGAACCGCCGCCACTTCCGCGGCGATCTCCGCCTGCTCGGCCGCCGCCAGCCGGTGCGTCGGCCGCGCCAGCCAGCTCCGGGCGGCCGCATCGCGCGCCGCAGCGGGAAGCTCGGGGAGTTCCTGCAGCAGCCGGTGGATCAACCGGCCGCGGCGAAAGCGCTGCTCGGCCAGCAGCGGCGAGACGACCGGCGGCTGGGCATGGTCCTGCGGGTAGGAGGGCCGCAACGGGCGCGCCGCGAACGGTTCGTCCGGCGCCCGGCGCCGCGCCCATTCCGGCAGTGCCGCGGCCGTCACCATTGCCGGTTCCGGCTGGGGCACGGTGGGCGCCTGCTGCGGACAGGTCAGCCGCAGCACGGTGTTGCCGTCGGCGTGGGAGCTCGTGGCGAGGAAGGGATCGACGTCCTCCGTCCATTGGCCGGCGGGGACGCGCGCGCGCAGGCTGCTTTCGATCAGCGCGTGCCACGAGCGTTCCTTTGGTTTGTCTTGCCGCTTGTTCAGCCAGCCGCAGACGATCAGGCGGTCGGCGGCACGGGTCATCGCCACGTAGAGCAGCCGCATGTGCTCCTCATGCTGACGCTCGCAGGCGCGCTGGCGCTCCTTGTTGGCGACCTCCTCGCGGAAGCGGGCGAACGGCGGCCACAGCAGCACCTCGCGGCCGTCGGCGTCCTTCGGCCAGAACAGCGCGAACTTCTCCTCCGGGGTCTGGCAGCTGTCGGGCAGAAAGACGATCGGCGCCTGCAGTCCCTTGGCGCCGTGCACGGTCATGACGCGCACGGCATCGGCGGATCCGGTCTCCGGGTCGCGGGCGATCTCGACGTCGGCGTTCGCCAGCCAGGCGACAAAACCCTGCAGCGAGGGCGGCTGTGTCCGCTCGAAGATCAGCGCGGCCTCGAGCAGCTCGGCGATCGCGTCATCGGCGTCGCGGCCGAGCCGCGCCAGCAGCCGGCAACGACCGCTGTCGGCGAGGTCGGCGGCATCGGCATCTCCGCCGGATGCAGCAGGCAGCGGGCCCAGCGCCTTCATCAGGAACTCGTACGGCGGCAGCCGTCCGGCCGCATCGCGCATCGTCTGCAGGAAGCCGAACGCCGTTGCCGCCGACTCTACGCCCGCGGCCGCCGCCGCGCGCAGTGCCGGCCACAGCCGGCCGGGGCGCGGCTGGGCGAGGGCGAACAGCGCGTCTTCGTCAAAGCCGACGAGCGGGCCCTTCAGCACCGTGGCCAGCGTCAGGTCGTCGTCGGGCAGCAGCACGAACTGGATCAGCGCCAGCAGATCCATGACCGCGAGCTGCTCGGCCAGCAGCATGCGGTCGATGCCGGCGATCGGAACGTGCAGCTCCTTCAGGGCGCGGATCAGGGCCGGGACAAGCTGCGTGCGCCGGCGGACCAGCACCATGACGTCGCCGGCGCGGATCGGCCGCCCTTGCGCGGCCAGCGGCTCACGCTGCTCCAGCATCGCCTTGATGCGCGACGCGATCAGCCGGGCGAGGCGGCTTTGCGGCGCGTCCTCGGGCGAGCGCCGGACCGGCGGGTCCCACGCCGGCGCTGGCTTGCCGCCGTCCCGTGGCCGCAGCGGCGGCCAGATCTCGACGCTGCCGCCATCCAGCTTGCGCCACGCCTGATGGACGATCTGGTCGCGCTCGAGGGCGATGGCGCGGGTCATATCATCCGGGGCAAACGTCGCGTCGACGGCGGTGAGAACGGCGCGGGTCGAGCGGAACGAGGTGGTCATGGCGATCGGCCGCCAGTGCCCGCCGGCGGCCGGTACCCGCCGGCTGTAGTGGTCGCGGCTGTCCAGGAACGCCCGGGGCTCGGCACCCTGGAAGCTGAAGATCGACTGCTTGACATCACCCACGGCGAATACCGTGCGCCTGGTTCCCCGCGCCCCCTCGCCGGCGAAGAACTCGGCGGTCAGCGCGTGCAGGATCTGCCATTGCGGCGGCGCGGTGTCCTGGGCCTCGTCGACCAGCAGGTGGTCGAGGCCGCCATCCAGCTTGAACAGCACCCAGTCGCTGTCGGTGCTCTGCAGCAGCCGTCGGGCTCCCTCGATCAGGTCATCGTAGTCGAGCAGGGCGCGGCTGTGCTTGAGACCGCGGTAGCGATGCAGCACGGCGGCGGCCACCGTCAACAGTGCCGCTGTCGCTTCCGCCGTGATCGCGGCGCAGCGCCGCGACAGCAGGCCCAGGAGGCGCTCGCCTTCGGCCCGCATCGTTGCCAGCGTCCCCGCGGTGCGGTCCTCGACGCCCTTGGTCGCGAGGTTCTTGTCGGCCCGTACGTGCGGCTGCTTGCCCATCTCGGCGAGGAAGATGCCGGCCCAGTGATCGAAGGTCAGCGCCCGCGCCTCGGCATCGGCAGCGAGCCAGGCGCGCATTTCCTGTGCCCGGCCGCAGTCCTGTTTCGAGCCTCGGGACAGCGCTTCGGCGGCAGTGGCAAGGGCGGTGAAATCGAAGCCGGCCGCCGCGCAGCCGGCGGTGATGATGCTCGCCGGCGTGTCTTCCGGCGCAAGCCGGAGCATCTCCCGCACCGCCGCCGCCGCCGCCGCGACCGAGCCGTGTGCCGCGATCATCGCCTCGAAGCGGCCGGGTTTGGCGGCGATCTCGGCCATCAGGTCAGCGAAACGGGACTCGCGCAGGTGGCCGACGACGGTGGCAAGGGCATCGGCCAGCGGCCCGCCGCCGCGGTCGGCATCGGCCAGCACCTCCTGCAGGGCGCGCTGGCGCAGGTCGACGGCTTGCCGTTCCTCCATCGGCTGGGCGTGCGGGGCGATGTCCGCCTCCAGCGGGAAGCGGCCGAGCAGCGACTGGCAGAACGCGTGGATGGTCTGGATATTGAGGCCGCCCGGCGAGTCCAGCACCCTGGCGAACAGCGTGCGGGCACGGTGGCGTTGCTCGGCGCCGGCTTCCTGGCCGAGCAGCCCGCGCAGCGCCTTTTCGAGGCTGGCATCGTCGGCCGTCGCCCAGTCGCCCAGGCGCCGGGCGAGGCGGTTGGCCATTTCGGCGGCCGCCGCACGCGTGTAGGTCAGGCAGAGGATGCGCCGCGGATCGGTGCCGCTCAGCATCAGCCGCAGCACCCGGTCGCTGAGCACCTTGGTCTTGCCGGTTCCGGCGGACGCAGCGACCCAGACTGAAGCCGCAGGGTCGCTGGCCCCGCGCTGGGGCTCGTCGGGATCGTCAGGCTCCCCGCGCCGGAGCAGCGCGTCCATCATTCTTCTTCGTCGCTCTCGATCGCCCATTCCCTGACGCGGGCGAGATGGGCGTAGTCGCTGTAGCGCGGCGCGAGGTGTGGCCGCGGCTGCGACGCGTACGGCGTCGCCGGATCGTCGAACGTCGCCACCAGTTGCGCCAGCGACAGTTCCGCCGCTTCGGCAAGCGCCGCCGCCGAGGATTTGCGGCCGGACCCGCTGACGGAACAGCGGTTGCCGCCGTCGTCGCCGCCCTTCAGGTGCCAGTAGCACAGCTCGGCGATCGGCGTGCCCGCCGCGATGCCGGGGAACCCGCCGGCGCGGGCGATCGCTGCTTCCAGCGGCAACTGCTGGGCGGCGCCGTTTTCCACCTCGGCGGTGGTCGGCGGCTTGCCGGTTTTGTAGTCGATGATGGCAAGGGCGCCGTCGCGGCACCGGTCGATGCGGTCGGCGGTGGCGTTCACCCGGAAGGCGCCAGCGGGCGCATCCAACGCCATCCGTCCGCAGGTCTCCGTCCAGGTTTCGACCACGTCGCCGCGGCGCTCGGCCTCCACCGCGACGAACCAGCGGGCGATGCGCTGGAAGCGGGGCCACCAGAAGGTCGCCACCCGCGGCCGCGTCAGCAGCTCGCCGAAGGCCCGGCGGCCGCAGGCGAGCAGGCGCTCATGGGCCTCGGCAGGGTCACCCGGCTCGCTCAGGAAATCGCGGATCGCAGCATGGACCTGCGTGCCGAAGTGCGCCGGCTCCGGCTCCGCCCCCAACGGGTCGAGCTTGCGCAGCCGCAGGATGTGGCGGGCGTAGATGGCGTAAGGGTCGCGCAGCCAGGTCTCCACCTGGGTGACCGACAGCTCCCGCGGCCGTACCGATACCGGGGGTGCCGGCGCCGGCGGCGGCGCTGGCCGGATGACCGCCGGCGTATCGAGCTGGCGCTGCCAGTGCAGCAGCGGCGCGGCGCGTCCAGCGCTCGCTTCCACCCAGCCGCTGTCGTGCAGCAGGGCCTGCAGCCGCAGCAGCCAGCGGCAACACACCGTGGGTGCGCCCTCCTGGCGCCGCGCCCGGGTCAGCCAGACCTCCGGCGCGGCAAACGCCTGGCAGAAGTCGTGCGCCGACAG
>JBDHSN010000107.1:0-11123 GCA_039808105.1 Rhodospirillales bacterium | reverse complement strand
CTCGGCATCGGCCTCTACGCCTTGCATCTGAAGACGTCCGAGGGCAAGGCGACCCACAATCAGGCGGCCGCCCAGTACAAGGAACTCTCCCGAAACCCTAACGCCGACAAGCCGCTGTACGTCCCGGTGGAGACCGGTTCGGTGGAGCAGTACGGCGCACTGATCGACCAGCTGGCGGCGCAGATCACCGGCCAGGTCAAGGCCGCCGCAAAGGGCGAGATGGTCCCGGGCAGCGTGCGAACCGCCGCACTGCCGGTGCCGCCCTCGCCGGCCAGCCCGGCTCCGGCGCAGGTGCAGGCGCAGATAGCAGCGGCGACCGAGCAGGTCGGCCAGGCGATGCAGCTCGCCTGGCTCGGCCGGGTGCAGGGCACGGCGGCACCGCCGCTGTTCCACGCCTGGCTCAGCGACCGCGCCTTCGCCCAGCCGGACAAGGCGACGACCGAGGTACGGGTGCTGTTGACCAAGAACCAGCTCTCCGATCTGGCGCAGGTGGTAACGACCGTGCTCGATGCCGGCGAGAAGTCGCAGCAGACCGGCACTGCCGACTTTTTCGACCTGATCCGCTCGGCCGCCGCCAACCTCGCCCGCGACCCCGCCCGGCTCAACGATCCGAAGGCAACCCGCCTCGGCGAGTTGGGCCTGCTCGGCGAATACCTCGACGACCTGCCTTACAAGAGCGACGTCATGGCGCTCACTCGCGACGACTGGGCGTCGTGGAGCACCTCGGAGCAGGAGGAGTTGCTCGACAAGCTGCGCCGCAAGCTCCGCCTCTACCAACTGTTCAACGACGATACCGGTCGCTGGGTGGCCCTCGCTCCCGGCGCCGAGGCCGGCGATACCGTCTACCCCGTGCCGCTGGAGGCGCTGCCATGACCGCCGCCGACGTGGTCCTGCGCGTTGTCGAGACTCGTCGGCAACGGGGTGGCGACCCGGACGGCTTCCGGCTTGAGGTGCCTCATCTTGCCGTGCGGCGCGGCGAATGCGTCGCCGTCACCGGCCCCAGCGGCTCCGGCAAGAGCACTTTGCTTGACCTGCTCGGCCTTGTTCTTGCGCCTGACCGGTCGGAGGGGTTCGTGCTCAGCCCGGAGCCGGGCACGGCCATCGACGTCGCCCGGCTGTGGCGGTCCCGCGATCGCAACGCCCTTGCCGCCGCCCGCGCCCGGCACATCGGCTACGTGTTGCAGACTGGCGGCCTGCTACCGTTCATGCCAGCGATCGACAACATCCGGCTGTCGCGCGACCTGCTCGGTCTCGGTAGCGACGACGGGCTGGTGGAGCGCCTGATCGAAGCCATCGGCATCCGACGGCTCCTGCGAAAAAAGCCGCAGGCACTGTCAATCGGCGAGCGGCAGCGCGTGGCGATTGCCCGCGCCCTCGCCCACCGCCCCGCCCTGCTGCTCGCCGACGAGCCGACCGCGGCGCTCGATCCCGGCCAAGCGGTGGGGGTGATGAAGCTGCTGCTGGCGCTGGTGCACGAGTTCCGCATCACCGCGGTGATCGTCAGCCACGACTGGGATCTGATCTCGACCCTTGGGCTGCGCCGGGTTCTGGCCCAGCCGGTGGCCGGGCAGCCACTCGCCGTCACCCGGCTGGCGGGATGAGCCCGCGACCTGCGTTGGCGCCCGCCGGCCGGCAGTGGCAGCAGGCGGCGCGTCTCGCCTGCTGCGACTTCGCCCACGAGTGGCGGATCTCGCTGTGCCTGATCTTTGCGCTCGCCGCGGTGCTGGCACCGCTGCTGGTGCTGTTTGGCCTGAAGTCGGGAATCATCGCGACGATGACGGAACGGCTGCGCGCCGATCCGCGCAACCTGGAAATCACCCTGCGCGGCCACCAGCGGCTCGATACGGCGTGGTTCACCACCGCCCACGCCCGTCCCGAGGCGGGCTTCGTGCTGCCGCGCACCCGCCTGCTGGCGGCGACGATCTCGCTGGAGAGCACCGCCGGCCTCAGCCTCGCCGATATCGACATGCTGCCGACGGCGGCGGGTGATCCGCTGCTGCCGGCGGAGATGGCGCCGGCACAGGGTCTGCATCAGATCCTGCTGACCGCAACCGCGGCCAGTCGGCTGAAGGTCAAGGCCGACGATCCGCTCATTGGGCGGGTATTCCGCCGGCTCGGCGATCGGCCGCAAACGCTGGCCGTGCCGCTGACGCTCGCCGGCATCCTGCCGGAGACCGCTCTCGGCCGCGATGCGGCATTCGTCTCGCTCGACCTGCTGGCGGCAACCGAGGATTACCGCGACGGCGCGGCAGTTGCGTCGCTGGGGGTGCCGGACGGGGCGCCGGCGCCCGACCCGGCGGCGCGGACCTTCGCCAGCGCTCGCCTCTACGCCAGAAGCCTTGACGACGTTGCCCCCTTTGCCGCCTGGGTGCGCGACCAGGGCTTCGAAGTGGCGACGCGGGCGAAGGAGATCGAGACGGTCAGAACCCTGGACCGGGTGCTCTCCTTCGTCTTCGTTGTGCTCGCGACGATCAGCGGCGGCGGTTATCTGTTCTCGTTGGCGGCGAGCCTGTGGGCCAACGTCGATCGCAAGCGTCGTGAGATCGCGCTGCTGCGCCTCGTCGGCCTCGGCACCGGACCTGTCATCGGCTTTCCGGTGGTCCAGGCCGTCCTGGTGGCGCTCGCCGGGATCACCCTATCCACCCTGCTCTACCTGGGCGTTGCTGCCGCATTCAACGCCGCATTTGTCAGCCAGTTAGGGCGCGACGAGTTCGTCTGCCGGCTGTCGCTCCGCGACGGCGCCGCCGCCGCTGCCCTGACCGTGCTGTTCGCCGCCGCCGCGGCGATAGTGGGAGGATACCGTGCTGCCAAGATCGATCCGGCCGAAGGCCTGCGGGCGTCCTGAGCGCCGGCGGCCGATCCGCATGCTTACAGCAGCCGTGGTCGCGGCGGCAGCCGCGCTCGCCACAACGGCGATGGGGGTCGCCGCGCCGCCGACCGACGAAGCCTACAACCCCAGGCCGGCGACGGACGACGTGGTGCTGCCGATGCCGTGCGGCGGCGTGATGGCGTTCCGGCGGGTGATCATCCCCTCGGAGGGGCCGCTCAGCGACCGCCTGGTGTTCGTCGGCGCCACCGACGGCAGCCAGGGCTATGCCGAGAGTCTGCGGCCGGAACACATCGCCGGCAGTTTTGGCGACGGCCAGGATCGATGGTACCTGCTCGGCAAATACGAGCTCTCGCAGGGGCAGTATGCAGCGGTGATGGGCGATGCCTGTCCGAAGGCGATAGCTCCCGGCGGCGCCCTGGCACAGGCGGACGTGAGCTGGATCGATGCCATCAACTTTGCCGACCGCTACAGCCTGTGGCTGCGTCGCAACGCTCTCGACAAGCTGCCGAAAGCCGACGGCGAACCGGGCTTTGTGCGACTGCCGACGGAAGTGGAGTGGGAATTTGCGGCACGCGGCGGCATCAGCGTTTCCGACTCGGCGTTTCGCGAACGCACTTTCCCGATGCCGGATGGCATGCCGGCCTACGTCTGGTTCGCCGGCAGCGCCTCATCCAACAACAAGGTCCAGCAGATTGGCCTGCTCAAGCCGAACCCACTCGGCCTTTATGACATCCTTGGCAACGTCGACGAGATCGTGCTCGATCCGTTCCGGCTGAACAAGCTCGACCGACTGCACGGCCAGGCCGGCGGCTTCGTCGTCCGGGGCGGCAACTTCACCACCGCTGAAGACGACATCCGCACCGCCTACCGCCACGAGATCCCCTTCTATCGTGGCAACGATCCGCGCCGGGCGAAGACTACCGGCTTTCGCGTCGTGCTGGTGGCGCCGGTGATCACCTCACGCGCCCGCCTGCAAGCAATCGAGGATGCCTGGGCGCAGCTGGGCACCGAGGCGGCAGCCAAGCCGGATGCGACAAAACCGCTAGCACCAAAGGTGCCGGCGCTGGGCGACAAGCCGCTCGACGACCCCATCAGCGAACTTGGCGTCATCGCCGACGCCGCCACCGATGCCAACATGCAGAACCGGCTGAAGAATCTGCAACTCGCCTTCCGCGCCAGCTTCCAGGCGCGCGACGAGCAGCGTGACCGGGCGGCAAAGGCGCGGCTGCGGCTGGGCACATTCCTGTGCCAGAAGCTGCACGACGACGGCATACCCATCGACCGGCTCAAGGACGTGCTCAAGGCCTGCGTCGAGGCGCGTGGCGCCGACAACGAGCGCTGCCGTGGCCAGAAGCAGATCGTCGAGGACGAAGAGGCAAAGCAGTGGGCCAACCTGCGCTACTACGCCGATACCATCGTCACCCTCGACGACGACTACACGGCAGAGGTCCTCGGGCGCCAGCTCGGAGTGCTGAAGAGCGAACTGGGGGCGGCGGGCTTGCAGAACCTGCTGGCCGTCGCAGATACTTATGCACGCCACGCGGCGCAGTACCGGACGACGCAGGCGCTGGATCGGGCCGTCTGGCTCGCTGAGTGCAAGAAGGCCGGATGAGCAAAACAGATTTTGCGGCTTTGATCGGTAGGACGGCAACCGTGCCGGTGGCGAGAACCCGGCGATGGCGGCTGCGCGTAACAGCGGCGGCGCTTTCCGCGCTGCTGCTGGTGCAAGGATGCGCCAGTGTTGGCGGTCCCGCCGCCGATGCGCCGCCGCCGACCGCGGCCGAGCGGCGGCTAACGGCGCAGAAGGCCGATTACAACCGCACTCTGGCCGAGGGTCTCGTCATCGGCACGGTGGGCGGCGCCGCGCTCGGCGCCGGCATCGGCGCCGCGGTAACCAGGAGCCGCGGCGCCGGCGCGCTGATCGGCGCCGGCATCGGCGCCCTCGCCGGCGCCATGATCGGCGGCGCCACCGGCAACTACTATGCAGAGAAAAAGCAGAAATACGCCAACGAGGAAGACCGGCTCGACTCGATGATCGCCGACGCCGAGGCGTACAACGCCAAGGCCGCATCGACGCTGGCGACGACCCGGGCGATGGTCGCCGAGGACCAGCAGAAGCTGGCGGCGATCGACCAGGATGTCGCCGCCAACCGCATGTCGAAGGCGCAGGCGGAACGGCAGCTCGCCGGCATCGATCGCCGCCGACAGCTGCTGAAGGACACCATCGCCAGCCAGCAGGCGCGGCGCGACGAGTGGCGACAGGCGGCGTCCGAGGCCCGACGCGATTCCGGCAACCCCAAGGTGGCCGAGGTGGATCAGCAGATCGCCCAGCTGGAGGGCCAGATCGGGCTGATGCAGCAGGAGCTTGACGCTCTCAACTCACGCCGCGCGACGGTAGTGGGATGACGGCGCCGCATCGACTTCACCGCCGACTGTGGCCGGCGATCCTGCTGGCCGCGGTTTTCGTGCTTGGGGCCTGTGCCGCCACCGACTGCGATCCGACGCAAGGCGGCCTGATGCAGGGGATCCGCTGCGATACCTCGGGCGGCTTCGATGCGCGGGTCAAGCAGCGCCAGGAACAGCAGCAGTCGCTGCTCGACCAGCGGATGCAGATCGAGCAGGAGACCCAGCAACTCGAAGCCGAGCAGCGGGACGTGGCGGCACAACTGGCGCAAAAGCAAGCGGAACAGCAAAGGGCAGAACATGAACTGGCCGCTGTCCGCCGCAAGCTCGCCGGCGGCGAGCAGCAGAACGCGACGCTGCAGAAGCAGGCGAAGCGCCTGGAAGCCGATATCGCCAAGGCGAAGAGTGACATCGGCACGCTGAGCCAAGTCGACCGGCAGAAACAGGCGCGGCTGGCCGAGCTTACCCGCGAGCAGCAGAACCTCGACCGCGAGTACAAGGCCGCCACCGGCAGCCGCTGAGAATCCGGGGAATCACCTCGAAGATCGCCGGTTCCGCGAGGACATAACCCAGTCGTTATAAGAGGCCTACCGAAAAATTTGAATGATTTCAGTCGGTTGTGATTCTATCTGGTTGCGACACAAGACGGGATCGCAAGATGACGTGGACTGAAATCCAGACAGGGATGGATGTGACCAGTCCCGCTGCCAGGGGAGGACACAGCGCAGCCTTGCTCCCGGGCGCGCCGGGGGATAAGCACTGGCTGCGAAGTGAAACCGAGTGAAGAGACGTTTTCCGCATGGACTATCTGATCCACGGCGATCGGGGTGACTGGGAAGTGGTGATCGGGCTGGAGGTGCACGCCCAGGTCGTCTCTCGGTCGAAGCTGTTCTCGGGCGCCGCCACCGACTTTGGTGCCGAGCCGAATACCCAGGTGAGTCTCGTCGATGCCGCTTTTCCCGGCATGCTGCCGGTGCTCAACGGCATCTGTATCGAGCAGGCGGTACGCACCGGCATCGGCCTTAACGCGAGGATCAACCTCGAAAGCGTGTTCGAGCGGAAGAACTATTTCTACGCCGACCTGCCCCCCGGCTATCAGATCTCGCAGTACCAGCACCCGCTGGTCGGCGAGGGTACCGTCACCGTCGAGCTCGCTGACGGCAGCAGCAAGGACATCGGCATCGAGCGCCTGCACGTCGAGCAGGACGCCGGCAAGTCGCTGCACGACCAGCATCCGCGGCTCACGCTGATTGATCTCAACCGCGCCGGCGTAGCGCTGATGGAGATCGTCTCCAAGCCCGACATGCGCAGCCCGGAGGAGGCCGGCGCCTACCTGCGCAAGCTGCGCTCGATCGTCCGCTACCTCGGCACCTGCGATGGCAACATGGAGCAGGGCTCGATGCGCTGCGACGTCAACATCTCGGTCCGGCCGGTTGGCGAGAACGCCCTGCGCACCCGCGCCGAGGTGAAGAACGTCAACTCGATCCGTTTCGTCATGCAGGCGATCGAGCACGAGGCGGCACGGCAGGTCGCGGTCTACGAGCAGGGCGGTGCCGTCGTGCAAGAGACCCGGCTGTTCGATTCCAACCGCGGTGAGACGCGCTCGATGCGCGCCAAGGAGTTTGCCCACGACTACCGCTACTTCCCCGACCCCGACCTTCTGCCGCTGCGCCTCGACCCGGCGTTCGTCGAGGGAATCCGGGCGAGCCTGCCGGAGCTGCCCGACCAGCGCACGCAGCGCTTCATCGACAGCTACGGGATGACGGCCTACGACGCCGCCGTGCTCACCGCCGAGAAAGAGGCTTCCGAGTACTTCGAGGAGGTGGCCAGGGGCCGCGATGGCAAGCAGGCGGCCAACTGGGTCATCACCAACCTTTTCGCCGTGCTCAACAAACAGGGGCGCAGCATCACCGACTCGCCGATCTCGGCGGCGGCACTGGGCAGGCTGCTCGACCTGATGGCCGATGGCACCATCTCCGGGCGCATCGCCAAGGAGGTGTTCGAGATCATGGCGGAAACCGGCGAGGATCCGGCCGCCATCATCGAGGCCAAGGGCCTGCGTCAGATCACCGACAGCGGCGCCATTGAGGCGGCGGTCGCCAGGGTGATCGCCGATAACCCCAAGCAGGTGGGGCAGTTCCGTTCTGGCAATGAGAAAGTGCTTGGCTGGCTGGTTGGCCAGGTGATGAAGGCGACCGCCGGCAAGGCCAATCCCGCCCAGGTCAATGACCTGCTGCGGAAGAGCCTCGGCTGATCACGACCCTGAATGACCCGAACCGGTCGGAAAAATAAGGGCCGTAATGCAGCAGCGTCGCTGAAGGTCTGACAAAGCCAGGGACGGCTGCTCGCGACACCCGGCGGGTGCAGCCCGGACCGCGGAACTGCGCATCAGTCGCTGGAGTGATGACATTTCGGCTGCACACACCTGCCGTGATGCCGCATTGACGGCAGAACAAAGACGCTTCGCTGCCTCGAATTGTGCGGCGTCATGGCCCGTGCTAGGGTGCGGTGTTGCGCTGGAGCCGCATCCTGCTGCCGCGAGAGCTATCGTTTGACAACACCTCCCGCCGTTCCCCCCGGCGCTGATCTCGGTCTCGTCACCATCGAGGAAGAGATGCGGCGCTCCTACCTCGACTACGCGATGAGCGTGATCGTCGCGCGCGCGCTGCCCGACGTGCGTGACGGGCTGAAGCCGGTGCATCGGCGCATTATCTACGCCATGCAGGAGGGCGGCTACACCCACGACAAGCCCTTCCGCAAGTCAGCCCGCATCGTCGGCGACGTGATGGGCAAATATCATCCGCACGGGGACCAGTCGATCTATGACGCGCTGGTGCGGATGGCCCAGGACTTCGCCATGCGGCTGCCGCTGATCGACGGCCAGGGCAACTTCGGCTCGGTGGACGGCGATAAACCGGCGGCAATGCGCTATACCGAGGCCCGGCTGGGCCGCGCCGGGGCGGCACTGATCGACGACATCGACAAGGATACTGTCGATTTCCAGCCCAACTACGATGATTCCGGGCAAGAGCCGGCGGTGCTGCCGGCGCGTTTCCCCAACGTGCTGGTCAACGGCGCCGGCGGCATCGCCGTCGGCATGGCCACCAACATCCCGCCGCACAACCTGGGTGAAGTGATCGACGCCTGCTGCGGGCTGATCGATGATCCATCGCTCAGCATCGCCGAGCTGATCCAACGTCACGTGCCAGGCCCCGATTTCCCCACCGGCGGCCTCATCCTCGGCCGCCAGGGCATCCTTGCCGCCTACCAGACCGGGCGCGGCTCGCTGGTCATGCGCGCGCGCACCCGCATCGAGGAAATTCGCAAGGACCGCCTCGCCATCATCGTCGACGAGATCCCCTACCAGGTGAACAAGGCGCGCATGGTCGAGATCATCGCCGAGGCGGTGCGCGACAAGCGTATCGAGGGGATTGCCGACCTCCGCGACGAGAGCGACCGTGACGGCATCCGCGTCGTCATCGAGATCAAGCGTGACGCCGATCCGGAGATCGTCCTCAACCAGTTGTGGCGATTCACCCCACTGCAGTCGTCGTTCGGCATCAGCATGCTGGCACTCGATGGCCGCCGGCCGCGGACGATGAACCTCAAGGAAATGCTGAGCGCTTTCCTCGCCTTCCGCGAGGAGGTGATCCGTCGGCGTTCCATCTTCCTTCTTGGCAAGGCGCGCGAGCGGGCACACATCCTCGCCGGCCTCGCCATCGCCGTGGCCAACATTGACGAGATCGTCGCCACCATCCGCCGTTCCCCTGACCCACTCACCGCCCGCGAGGCGCTGATGGGCCGTGACTGGCCGATCGGTGACGTCGCACCACTGCTGGCGTTGGTGGAGGAGACCGGGCAGGTGGGCCCAGAGGCCGGCTTCTACCGCCTGTCGGAGGCGCAGGCGCGCGCCATCCTCGAGCTGCGACTGCAGCGCCTCACCGGCCTCGAGCGCGACAAGATCGGCGAGGACCTGAAGGCGCTGGGCGCCGAGATCGCCGAGTACCTGAAGATCCTTGGTTCGCGCATCCGGCTGCTGGAGGTGATGCGCGGCGAGCTATTGGAAATCAAAGAGAAGTTCGATACCCCCCGCCGCACCCGCCTGGAGGAGGGCGGCGCCGATGCCGATATCGAGGACCTCATCCAGCGCGAGGACATGGTCGTCACGGTCACCCACAGCGGCTATGTCAAGCGGGTGCCGCTCAGCACCTACCGGGCGCAGCGCCGCGGCGGCAAGGGTCGCGCCGGCATGGCGACCCGCGA
Organism: Rhodospirillales bacterium; assembly: GCA_039808105.1. Classification (GTDB taxonomy): domain Bacteria; phylum Pseudomonadota; class Alphaproteobacteria; order Rhodospirillales; family Defluviicoccaceae; genus Defluviicoccus. Next base: position 1,627 of record JBDHSN010000107.1, on the reverse strand, counting down.
AGAAGACTTCGTCAGCCAAGTGTTCGTGGTCAATACCCATACCCCGGTGCTGTTCTTCTCGTCGTCGGGCATGGTCTACAAGATGAAGGTCTGGCAGCTGCCGCAGGGCGCGCCGCAGGCCCGTGGCAAGGCGATGATCAACCTGCTGCCGCTTTCCGCCGGCGAGACGATCACGACGCTGATGCCGCTCCCCGAGGACGAGGAGCGTTGGAGCGAGCTGACGGTCGTCTTCGCCACCGCCTCCGGCCGGGTTCGGCGCAACGCCCTCAGCGATTTCACCAGCGTCATGGCCAACGGCAAGATCGCGATGAAGCTGGACCCGGGCGATCGGCTGGTGCGGGTGCGCACTTTCACCGAAGCCGACGACATCCTGCTGTTCACCCGCGGCGGCCAATGCATCCGCTTTCCCATCGGCGAGGTCCGCATCTTCAGCGGCCGCACCTCCACCGGCGTCCGTGGCATCCGCCTCGCCGAAGACGACGCGGTCTTCAGTGTCAGCGCGCTGCGCCACGTCGAGGTCGATGCGGCGCGGCGCGACGAGTACCTGCGCGCCGTCAACGCCCGCCGTCGGCTGGCCGGCAGCGACTATAGCGAGCGTCCCGAGGACCGCGAGCGCGATGAAGCGCTGGCCGCCAAGCTCGAGCAGCCAGAATTTCGCGAGATGTCGGAGAACGAGGAGTTTCTGCTCACCGTTGCCGAGGACGGCTTCGGCAAGCGAACCTCGTCTTATGAGTATCGGATCACCGGCCGCGACGGCAGTGGCGTCGCCGCCCTCGATCTCGGCCGCGCCGGCAGCACATCGACCGCAGTTGCCGCCTTCGCGGTGCTGCCGGCCGATCAGATCGTCATGGTCACCGACGGCGGCCAGCTCATCCGCTGCCCGGTCGGCGACATCAGCATCAACGGCCGCACCACCCGCGGTGTCAAGCTGTTCGACACCGCCGAGGGCGAGCGGGTGGTCTCGGTATCGCGCATCCGCGACGTCGAGGAAAATGGGCCGGACGCCGGCAACAATCGCACGAACGGCGATAGTGCCGCAGACGCATCAGAGCAGGACGGGGGAATCGACAGGGGCGAGCTGCCGGAGGCGGGGGGCGGGCCGAGCGGAGACGGCCGGTGAGTGCGCCAGAAGCCGGCAGACCAAGGGAGGAAAGAAGCAATATGGGCCAGCCGCGCGTCGGGATCTACCCGGGCACCTTCGATCCGATCACCAACGGCCACGTCGATATCATCGGCCGCGCTACGCGCCTCGTCGATCGGCTGGTGATTGCGGTCGCCGCCAATCCCGGCAAGGGTCCGATGTTCACCCTGCAGGAGCGGGTGGAGATGATCCAGGAGCAGGTGGCGCTGATGCGCAACGGCGACGGCTCCCATATCGAGGTGCGCCCGTTCGACAAGCTGCTGATGCACTTCGTCCAGGACCTGGGCGCAACGCTGATCCTGCGCGGCCTGCGCGCCGTCTCCGACTTCGAGTACGAGTTCCAGATGGCGGGAATGAACACCCGGCTCGATCCCAACGTCGAAACGATCTTTCTGATGGCCTCGGAGCGCCAGCAGTTCATCGCCTCGCGGCTGGTCAAGGAGGTGGCGCGGCTGGGCGGCGATATCGCGCCGTTCGTCCCGCGCG
>JBDHSN010000106.1:0-11198 GCA_039808105.1 Rhodospirillales bacterium | reverse complement strand
TCCCGCACGCTGGTCTCCAGGTGCGCCGCCAGCCGCGCGCAGTGCATGCGGATATCCGGGACCGCGACGATCTCCCAAAAGCTGCCGCGGGTCACCGGTCCCAGCGCGAACAGACGGGGCGAAGCCTTGCCGTCGGCCGAGAGCAACGCTCCCTGTTCGCTCACCTGCAGGCCGAGGCCGAGCGGATCGGGCCGGGCGAAGCCGCGCCGTAGCAGATCGCCAATCAGCGGATCATCGCACGCGCGGTAGTCGGTCTCCGGCCCGGAGCAGTTGATCACCCGCGCGTACTCGGCTGTCTCGATTTCCCCGCAGCGAGGCCGCAACGCCACCTGAACCTGCGAATCGCCGGGGATCATGTCCACGATACGGCCGGCATTGACCGACAGCTGACCGCGCGCTTTGGCGGCTTCGATCTGCGCGGCGACGTCCGGCGACATCCGGTGGCGATGGACATCCCACCAGGGCCGCAAATGGCGGAGAAAACGCTGCCGTTCCTCCAGCGACAGCCGCCGCCACAGATCCTGCAGGTGCGGCCGCAGGCCATCGATGACACTGCGCCAATCCCAGCCGTCCGCCACCGCCGCGCGGACGCGACTACGCAGCCAGCGGGTAAGACGGGTGATCGAGGTGGTGCGCGGCAGATCCCAGGCGGCGAGTTCCAGCGGCCGTGCCGGCTTGTGGACCTGCGGCAGCAGCCCGCGGCGGGAGATCGCCCGAATCGGGCCGCGGTGCTGGGCATCCAGCAGCGACAGGACGACGTCCACCATCGTCAGGCCGGTGCCGATCAGCAGGACCGGGGCCTGCCTCGCGATGCCGGCCGTCGCCTCCGGATCCCACGGGTTGCCGAAGTAGGCGCCCTCGTTCCGGTCCGGTGGCAGGTTGCCGGCGGCAAAGACAACAGCATCAAGGCGATAGCAGCGCCCGCCGGCGACCACCAGGGAGACCCCGTCGGCGGCCTCGTGCAGCGCCACCGCCTGATCCGGAACCAGATAGAGGTTGGTGCCCTTGCCGCCCGACCACAACTCATCGCACAGCAGGCTGCGCACATAGGTGCCGTAGAGCCGGCGCGAGACGAAGGAATCGGCGTCGACGGGCGGGCCGTTCGCGTCGGATCGCTGGCGTCGCAGCCATTCAACAAAATGATCCGGCCTGTCCTGAAACGCACTCATGTTGCCGGCGCGCACATTCAGAAGGTGGTTCTGGTTGATGGTCGAGTAGGCGAGGCCACGGCCGAACCCCGCCCGCTTCTCGATCAGATAGACGCGATCGCCGGGCCGGCACCGATGCAGCAGATGGACGGCGAGAAGGGCGCCGCTGAAACCTGCTCCAACTATTCCGATGCTGAATGAATCGTTGTGCATCAACCCCGCGCCGCACCAGAGGCTGCCGGCCGCTTGCCAGCCAGATACTTCAATAGCACAAAAAAAGCGGGCGAACGCGCGGGAAGGTCGTTCGCCCCAGTGGTGGAGAGAGTCGTCATCGATAATTCGCCATCCGACACACTGGTTTCCACCGGGCAAGAAAAAATGCCGGCAGTGGCACGATGCCCCCCGCTCATCGTCGCACTTCCGGGCGACTTGCGATGCTCACAGGATTGCGAACAGCAGGCCCGACGTGGTCCCGGCGGCGGTAATCATGCAGATGAGACGGCCCAGCCACGCGTAGGGCGCCTCCGGCGGATTCGCCACCGCAGCAGCGGTCCGTCGGGCGAGCCCGGCGTGCGGCATCAGGGCGCGCGCCGCGGTTCCGGCAGGGTCCGGTCCGCCCGCCGGCAGCGGCGCAAGCGGCACCGGCAACGGCAGCAGCCGCAGTGGCACCACTGCGGCGCAAGGCGCCCGATGGGCTCCCCGCGGCCGCGCGGGAACGGCAGAATCGTGCAGCGGGCGTAAAAGTGCCGACATCGCTCACCTCTCCTCTTCACGCCCGAGCCGGAACGCTCTCAACGGCAACGCCGGCTCTGAGAAGCGCGCCGGGTCATCGGCGGCAACGTCCAATCCTGGAGCCGCCCGCCTGAGGCTGTTCATCCGGCACGTCGTTTAATCACTATCTATCTAATAGGGATAATTCTGTAATACCCCGGCGTCAACTGGTTTTTGGCGACCACCCTGGGCCGAGGGAGCATGCCGATTGTCCCGTCACTGAACGCCCCGACAGCCGCGGGCGACACAGGTGTCCGGATCGGCGGCATTCGTTTCGCATTGGTCCATCGCGCTTTCGATGGCGTCCAGCGTCTCGACATTCGTCGCCTCGTAGAGATTGCCGCGGCCGTCGGCCGCCGTGCACGCCTGGAACAACGCTGTGTTGCCCCCCGCACATCCGGTGGACAGCAGCACCGGCAGGACGAGCACGCCCAGCCGGCGAAGTTCAGAGACCGTCATCGTTCCTTACTCCCGCTCAGAGGCAACAAAATGCCAATCATTTGACAACCCGCGACCGCTGGAAGTAGATTGATTATCAACAGCCTCGCAGGTATTGCGGCCTCAATGCAAGATTACGGGGCCGCCGGTACCGGGACAACGAGGGTTCAAGGGAGGCGCGATCTCCGGTTGCTGGTGCGCCGGTCGTATCCGCCGCTTTCAGAGGCGTATCGTCGTTCACACCGGGGTGGGGTGAACCGCGGCGATCTGTCGAGTGCGCCTGCGGTCCGCCGTGCTGACGTAGCCTGCTGAGGCGGCCTGCGCGCGTCTTTCCTTTCCCTCCGGTCACCACGAAAGGCAGCTCCGGCCTGCGCAGGGCCACGGCAGCCGGAGCATCAAGGGGTGGCCCGGAAGCCCGCAACCGGCGCCAGGTTATCGGCGCGACGAGAGGGAAAGAGGTGAAATGAGCAGGACAGCAAACCTCCTGGCGTGGCTGGTGGTCGCCGCCGTCGGCGCCTTCGCGCTCGGAACCGTCGCGCTTCATCGTGGCGAGACAATCAATGCCGTCTGGCTGGTCGTTGCCGCCGTCTGCGTCTACCTGATCGCCTACCGCTTCTACAGCCTGTACATTGCCACCCGCGTCCTCCAGCTCGATCCGAATCGGGTGACGCCGGCCGTCAAGTACAATGACGGCCTCGATTTCGTTCCGACCAACAAGTACATCCTGTTCGGTCACCACTTCGCCGCCATCGCCGGCGCCGGCCCGCTGGTCGGCCCGGTTCTCGCCGCGCAGATGGGCTACCTGCCGGGAACGCTGTGGATCCTTGCCGGCGTCGTCTTCGCCGGGGCGGTGCAGGACTTCATGGTCCTGTTCATCTCCTCGCGGCGCGACGGCCGCTCGCTCGGCGACATGATCAAGTCGGAGCTCGGCACCGTGCCCGGCCTGATCGCGCTGTTCGGCGTGCTGATGATCATGATCATCATCCTCGCGGTCCTCGCCCTCGTCGTCGTCAAGGCGCTGGCGGCAAGTCCGTGGGGCACCTTCACGGTGATGGTCACCATCCCGATCGCGATGTTCATGGGCATCTACCTGCGCTTCCTCCGCCCGGGCCGGGTGCTGGAGATGTCGATCATCGGCTTCGTGCTGCTGATGCTCGGCATCATCTACGGCGAAGACGTCGCCGCCAGCCCGACCTGGGGGCCGCTGTTCACCCTCTCCGGGCCGACCCTGGCGCTGATGCTGATCGGCTACGGCTTCGTCGCCTCGGTGCTGCCGGTCTGGCTGCTGCTGGCGCCGCGCGACTATCTCTCGACCTTCCTCAAGATCGGCACCATCGCCGGGCTCGCCCTTGGCATCCTCATCGTCCGGCCCGACCTGCAGATGCCGGCGCTGACCCAGTTCATCGACGGCTCCGGCCCGGTGTTCTCCGGGGCCCTGTTCCCCTTCCTGTTCATCACCATCGCCTGCGGCGCCGTCTCCGGCTTCCACGCGCTGATTTCGTCGGGCACCACGCCGAAGATGCTGGAGAACGAGACCCAGGCCCGCTTCATCGGCTACGGCGGCATGCTCACCGAGAGCTTCGTTGCGATCATGGCGCTGATCGCCGCCTGCGTGCTCGACCCCGGCGTCTACTTCGCCATGAACAGCCCGGCCGCGCTGATCGGCACCACTCCCGAGCAGGCGGCGCAGGTGATCTCCTCGTGGGGTTTCGTCGTCACCCCGGAGACGCTGGCGCAGACGGCGGTGGACGTCGGTGAGCACAGCATCCTGTCGCGCGCCGGCGGCGCCCCGACCCTCGCCGTCGGCATGGCCCACATCTTCTCCCGCTTCCTCGGCGGGCACACGATGATGGCGTTCTGGTACCACTTCGCCATCCTGTTCGAGGCGCTGTTCATCCTGACGACCATCGATGCCGGCACCCGCGTCGGCCGCTTCATGATCCACGACCTGCTCGGCGCCTTCTGGGAGCCGCTGCGTCACACCGAGAACTGGTCGGCGAACCTGCTGTCGACCGGCCTGTGCGTCACGATGTGGGGTTACTTCCTCTATCAGGGCGTGGTCGATCCGCTGGGCGGCATCAATACGCTGTGGCCGCTGTTCGGCATCTCCAACCAGATGCTCGCCGGCATCGCGCTCACCTTGGCCACCGTCGTGCTCTTCAAGATGAAGCGCGAGCGCTACGCCTGGGTCACCATCGTGCCGGCCATCTGGCTGATCATCTGCACGATGACCGCCGGGCTGCAGAAGCTGTTCCACCCCGATGTCAAGATCAGCTTCCTCGCCCATGCCGACAAGTTCAGCTCAGCGCTGGCCCAGGGCCAGATCCTGGCGCCGGCGAAGACCGTGGAGGAGATGCAGCGGATCATCTTCAACGACTACGTCAATGCCGGCGTCTGCGCACTGTTCGTGGCCGTCGTCGTCTGCATGATCGTCTTCGGCCTGATCGCGGCATGGCGCGGCTACGTCAGCCCGATCGTCACCGCGCGCGAAGCGGCGCAAGGCGTCGCCCGGCCGAAGGTGATGCATGCGTAGGCCGGCGGTGGCGCCCGGCGGCCTGACCGCCGGCGGGGAGGGCATCATGCCCTCCCTCCTCGCCCGGCTACGCCAGTGGCAGGGGCTGCTGGTCAGCAGTGGCCGGCAGGTGTGCGGCATCCCTGACTACGAGGCTTATCTCGCCCACCACCGTCAGCATCATCCCGACCAGCCGGTGCTGAGCTACGAGGCCTTCTTCCGCCAGCGCATCGATGCCCGCTACGGCGGCCGCGGCCGGATGCGCTGCTGCTGATATAGCCTTTCCGGCGGCGATCCCCCGCGGTTCGGGGGATCGCCGCCGGTCAATCAATCTTTCATCCGGCGGCGCTAGACTCCCCTGGCACGCGAGGCCACGGGGGCAGTCGATGACGCCGAAGCAAGCCTATCGGATGGGGTTCCGGCACGTGTCGGACCTAATCGAGATCAACCGCATCGCCGATCTGTTCATGAGCGATCGCGACAACGAGCAGGCGCTACAGCTGATGGAAGCCTGGCGCGAGGGCGCGATGGCGGCGGCAGCGATGCTGGAGAGGGCCGGGGCAACCCTGCAGTAAGCTGCCGCAGCAAGCCGCAACGCCGGCGGGTTGGCGCTGGCCGCTCAGGAAGCGGCGAGGCAGCCGACCAGGGGGGGTCCGTCCGCCCGGCCGAGCAGCGCTTCGCGCCCCTTGTTCCAGAAGACCGTCTCGCCCGCGCCGTAGCGGGCGCCGAAAACCGAGATCTGCCGCGGCAGCTCATAGTCCTGTCCGTTCACCCGCAGCCGCACCAGGTCGTCGTCGGGATAGAACGTGGCGAGCAGGACGGTCCCTTCCGGGCAGACGAAGCTCACCTGTCGCCCCTGCCCGCTGTTGCCGGCGCATCCGGCGAGCACGAGGCAAAGCCCCGCGACGAGGCCCACGAGCGGGACGGAGGCGCGGGCGGCAGGACGGCGCCCCGACCCCATCTCACGCATCTTCCCCCATCGCCCGGAACGCGACCACCCGGCCGACCAGGAACCCGGCGAACGCCGAGAGCACCGGTACGGCGCCGAGAGAGGCGAGCCAGGCGAAGAAGGCGATGGCGGCGGCCAATCGCAGGATGTGCAGCCCCTTGACCGCCCACGCCGGGGCCCCCGCCGGCAGTCCGCCGTTTGCCAGCATCGCGGCATAGTAGCCGAAACCGACGATGAGGCCGAGTGCGGCATAGGCGGCGACCGTCTCCAACTCGCCTCCGAAGAGGCCCGAACCATCCGCCATCGACCGTCAACCGGCTGTTGCATCCGCTGCGGCAGCTTACGGGCGCTCCCGGTGGCGGTCAAATTGCAGCAGCACGCGCAATCGCCCGCAGCTGCAGCCGCCCACCGCGATGGCCGGCTCCCCGGGGTAATCGCGGCCGGGCGCGAGTTGGTGCCGGTCAGATAGCCCCATATGGGTAGATCATGTCCGAAGTTCATCAAAATCGATGAAATAGCACCCTGGATTTGGTATCAACACCACTCGCTGCGCAGGGCGGATGGGGAAGATTCTACATGGTGCCACTTCTTGTGAGCAAAGCGTGTGTGAAATCTGCTGCGCGTGCGGCCGTTGACCATGGGCGACTGTTCCAGTCGGGCAACGGTGAGCGATAATACTCTCGCAGCGGCACGTCAGTTATCTTCTATGCCAGCCCGACGGGACAATACCGCCAGCATTATTGAAGTTGCGCCGGTCTGTGCCGCGCCGGCTCATTACCGCCGCAGTCTGCGGCCATGTCCCACCCCGGCGGTCGGCCGCAGCCAGACGGCAGCGGCGAGCGACCTTGTCCGACGAGGGTCCTGTCCGGGGAAATCGCCAGAAAGGGGAGATGAGGATGATCAGGAAAGCGCTTCTCGCGGGGATGCTGTCGTTATGCAGCATCTATGGATTCCCGGCGGCGGCCGATCTGCGTCACGGTATGGAGCAGCGGCCGGACAACGCCACCTGCCTTGCGCCGCAGCTGCCTGCCAGCACCATCGATCTCAAGATCCAGCCGGCGTTCTCCGGCCGCAGCTTCTCGCGGGTGGTCGACGCCGACCAGATGCCGGGCCAGCCGGACCGCTGGTACGTGCTGGAGCGCGGCGGCCTGCTGAAAACCTCCGGCGTCAATTTCGCTGCTGATCCGGTGATCGCCCTCGATCTGCGCGACAAGGTACAGTTCACCGCCCTCGACGATCTGTCCAATTCGCAGCAGGCCGGCCTGACCGCGCTTGCCTTCCATCCCAAGTTCGCCAACCCGGCTTTCCGCTTCATCTACGTCGGCTACAACGTCAAGGCATCGCCGACCGCGCCGGTAATCTCCTACGTCTCCCGGTTCGAACTGGACGGCAACGGGCCCGGATTCAGGAAGGACTCAGAGCAGGTCGTTCTGCAGTTGCCGCAGGAGACGGTGTGGCACCACGTCGGCCAGGTCATTTTCGGGCCGGCTGACGGCTACCTCTACCTCGGCTTCGGCGACGGCTCCAACGTGCTGCCGGACCAGCGGGCGTGGCGGGCGCAGGACCCGTTCAGCCTCTACGGCAAGATTCTGCGCATCGACGTCGATCGCCAGGATCCCGGCAAGAATTATGCGATCCCCGCCGACAATCCGTTCGCCGGTGGCCAGCAGGGCGCCCCGGAGGTGTGGGCGATGGGCTTCCGCAACCCGTGGCGGTTCAGCTTCGATCGCCAGACCAGCACCCTGACGCAGCCCGACATCTGGATGGGGGACGTGGGCCAGGGCGCGCGCGAGGAGATCAACCGCGTCGCCAAGGCGGCCAACTACGGCTGGCCGTTCTTCGAGGGCGACCGCTGCACCCAGCCGGCGGCCACCTGTGCCGCCGCCAAGCCGCGCCTGACCGATGCCGCCTACATCTTCAACCACCAGCAGGGCCAGGCGGCGATCGGCGGCTTCGTCTACCGCGGCGCGCGCATTCCCGGCCTGATCGGCACCTATGTGTTCGGCGCGGTCGGCGTCAATACGCTCTGGGGGCTGCAGCCGGCCGGCAACCCGCCCTACCCGAAGCTGGACCTGACGCCGCTGCCATGGGGCGCGCATGGCTTCGCCGAGGACTTCGACGGCGAGCTTTACCTGTGGAACAGCCAGCGGCCGGGGCCGATCTACAAGATCGTGCCAAACGACGCCACTGGCGGCGGCGGCACCGTTGCGGCAAAGCTGTCCGAAACCGGCTGCTTTTCCTCCACCAGCCCGATGGCCTTCACCCCCGGCGTCATCCCCTACGACCTCAACAACCCCCTCTACTCCGACGGCGCCGGCAAGCTGCGCGGCATGGCGCTGCCCAACGGCGGCCAGATCACGGTTACCGGCCACAACGACTTCGACTTCCCGGAGCGCACCGTGCTGGTCAAGACCTTCACCTTCAACACGCTGACGCATGGTCCCGACACGCCGATCGAGACGCGGCTGTTCATGCGCCACCCGGGTGGCATCTGGCAGGGCTACAGCTACGAATGGCGCGACGACCTCAGCGATGCCGACCTGCTGCCGGCCGGCAAGCAGAAGAGCATAACCCTCGCCAACAATCGCCAGCTCACCTGGACCTACCCCAGCCGCGGTCAGTGCACCTTCTGCCACAATGAGAACGCCGGCTCGACGCTCGGCCCGGAAGTAGCCCAGATCAACCGCGACTACACCTTCCCCAATGGCCGCATCTCCAACCAGATCGCCACCTGGCAGCACATTGGCCTGTTCGCCAATCTGGTCACGCCACCCAACCAGTTGCCGGCGCTGGCCAGCCGGACGCTGGGACTGTCGACGACACCGATCGAGCGCCGCGCCCGCGCCTATCTCCACTCCAACTGCGGTGGTTGCCATCGCGAGCCGGCGAGCGCCCAGGCGGCCATCGATCTGACCTACTGGACGCCGACCGCGGCCACCGGCGCGTGCAACGCGGTGCCGTTGTCGGGAACGCTCGGCAATCCGCTGAACCGGCTGATCGCGCCCGGCGACCCGGCGCACTCGATCCTGTCGCTGCGAATGAAGCGGCGGGACGCGATGGGGATGCCGCCGCTCGGCACCAGCATCCCCGACTACACGATGATCCCGGTGGTCGATGCCTGGCTGAGCGATCCGGCCATCTGCGATGCCGCCAGCGGTGCCGACTTCGACGGCGACGGCGTCGCCGATCGCCTCGACAACTGCACGACGGTATTCAATCCCGATCAGGCGGACACCGACCGCGATGGCTACGGCAACCGCTGCGATGGTGACTTCAACAACGACGGCATCGCCGATGCGACGGATGCGGCGCTGCTGAACTCGAAGCTCCACACCCAGCGCAACGGCGCTGGCTACCAGGCGCGGCTCGACATCAACAACGACATGGTCATCAATACCTGGGACGTGACCCTGTTCAACGGGCTGCTTGGCCGGCCCCCCGGGCCTTCGGCGATTTACCCATAAGGTCAGCGCCCTTTCTGATCTGAACCATCACTGCGGCGGCCGGCCCCGAGCATCGGCGCCGGCCGCTTCATTTTCCGGCAGAGTTCACGCGGCGACGGCGAAGATGCGCGCGCTATCCCACCAGCAAGATGCCTTGCCATCGTATTCGAGGCTGATGACGGCGCGGCGATCAACGCCGATGATGCTGGTGATCGGCGTGAAGGTAACCCGCAGCATCACCCACTGCCCCACCGTCGAGGTCGTGGCCTCGACGTATCCGTCGCCGTTGTTCTGGTTGAAGCCGTAGACGCGCAAGGCGGCAGTCCCGCCGGTCAAATACACCCAGACGGTCGCTCGGTAGGGACGCGAATAAAGCCCGTCGACGGCGCGGCGCGCCATCTTATAGCGGCCCTTGGTCATCTCCAGATAGCCGCTGTCCGTGGCGTTGGGCTCGCAATGGGCACCGTCGCGGCGGAAGCCTGACTGCGTCCATTCCTTGAACGTGCCATCGACGAAGTCGGTGCCGGCCGGGCGAAAATGGATGATCCAGTTGGAGTATTTGTCCTCGGCGGCGGCAAAGGTGCCGTTCAGGGTCGATAGCGGCTTGGGCTGCAGGGCGGCGATCATCGTATCGTACGTCGGATAGGGATCATAGCCGTCGCGATAGTCGATCTGGTTGAAATTTGGATAAGGTCCGCCCATCGAAAAGTATAGGCAACGGGAAACGCCGAAACGAGCCATCTGTGTATAGTTCAGGTACTGCCAATATTTGATACCTTCCGCCCCTGTCGGCCCGTTCGGATCAGCAAAATTGGTGGTGCGATTTAACCCGGTCTCGCTACAGACGATGGGACGCATCGGCCAGCCATAGTTCTGATTGGCCGCACGCATCGCCTCCCAGACATTGTTTGGTGCCTGCCAATGCAGATCACTACAAGAAACATAACAATGGAATCCGACAAAATCACAATATCTCGTCACCCCGGCATTGAGAAGATCACGCAGTTTTAGGTTTTTTCCGACAGGATCGGAATATGTGCAGCCCTCCACCAGCAGACTGCTGCTGACAGACTTGACCGCGTTATATGCGAGTTGATGCAGTCGCAACAGTCTGGGGACATTCCATTCCAGATTATTAGCCCAGTCGGGTTCATTGCTGATCAGGAACCACGACACCGTCTTCCGGTAGGTGGGGTTGTTATAAATATATTGCGCGGCATCACGGAATTTATGGGTGATCCGGTCTTCCCAGTCCTCGTCGTAGCGCAGGCCAGGGTTGGAGACATTTTGTGCACCGACCTGCAGCGCCATCTTCCGCCCGGTTCTGGCGAGTTCATCGGCCCAATCGTTGAAGAAGATGTCCCATCGGATCGGATCACCGTTATTGCCATAGGATCCGCTGGTCAGGCCCTCGCGGACGATCGGCAGCGTCGTTTCCGATACGAGTTGCGAGACGTTGCGGATGGCACCGCTGAGACTATCCGAAAAGCTTCTCCAACCGTCCACTTCGGTATTGATGCCCCAGCTTCTGGGTAATGAGGAATCCGCCAGTTCGGCTGCGGCCAGCCTGCCGGCGCCGATCGGGAGCACACTACCGAGCCCTGCCGCCGCGACTCCACCTAAAGAACGCTTCAAAACGGTCCTTCGGCTGATGGTCATGACCAATCTCCGTTATCCTCACAGTCTCTTTATAACCTTTTTGTGTTATATTTATACAAACAGCAAATCATAAAATCAAAACATACTACTATTTTGGTACTTGACATTAATAATACTATCTATACGATGCAGGAAATATCGGAAAACACGTGTACATTACATTACATTAATTGAATATACCTTGTGGTATAATCTTTAATCTGGCTACTTCGCGTGATGATATATGCAGCTGTTGAGCAGTCCGCTGGCCGCGGTGCGCGCGGCATGCGCCGGCCTGA
>JBDHSN010000105.1:0-11341 GCA_039808105.1 Rhodospirillales bacterium | reverse complement strand
ACCACCACCTGGCGTCGGACGAGGCCGGCAACAGCCGCAACGGCTACGGCCGCAAGACGGTGACGACCGGGACTGGCGCGGCTGCGGCATGAAGCAGTCTCGCCGCATGTCGCTGGTCGAGGCGCTGGCCAACGTCGCGGTCGGCTTCGGCGTGGCGGTGGCGACGCAGATCGCGGTCTTTCCGCTGTTCGGGCTGCGGGCATCGCTCGCCGACAACCTGACCATTGCGGCGGTCTTCACCTCGGCGTCGATCGCGCGCTCGTACGTGCTGCGGAGAACCTTCGAGGCCATCCGGGTGGTCGGCGCCGGCCGCTCCAGCCGGCGCCATGATCCCGATCAATCGGCGCTCGCCGACACCTCCGTCGGCGCGGCCAAACGGTAGATGCGCTCACCGCCGGCGTGCTTGGCGGAGACGATCGCCAGGCCGCGTTTCTTCTTCAGCCCGGCCAGTGCGCCGTTGCAGGTATGCCGCAGCCAGCCGAGCTCGCTGGCGATCTCGCTGATCGATGCCCCGTCCCGCAGCATCGCGATGAGGCGAGATTGCTTGGTGTCGGCGCGCGGCGGCTTTGGTTGCTCGCCCATTGCCTCCCGGCGCGGCTTCACTTGAGCCCGCTCGATGGCGGCGCGCAGGGTGCACAGGATGTCGTCGGGCCGGGTTTCGCCGGGCCGGTCGAGTTCGGCCTGCAGCCAATGCTCGGCGGCCTCGCATGCAGCGAGCAGCTGCTGCCTGAGCGTCATCGGCGTCGGCCAGGACGCGGCGTTGGCGATGGCGATCGGATCGCCGCTGGCGTGCAGGTCGTTGATGTGGACCGCGGCAGGCGCCGGCTCGGCAACCTCGCCTGCGTCGCCGGGTTCGTTGTCGTCGACGGTCTCGTCCATTTCGCCCGCCAGGGCAACCGTCGCGGCCACGGGCGCGTCTTCGTCCGGTTCGGCGACGTCGGTCGCGGCGGCGTCGTCGGGTTCGTCGGTGGCGCCGTCGTCGTCCAGCGCGGCGCGGAAGTCGTCGGTGCTCATCCGTCCGTCGAGCAAGCCGGCGGCGGCTTCGAGGATGTCCTCGACCGTGCAGCCGAGTTCGTCGGCGTGCCGGCGGATCGCAGCCAGTGCCACAGCCTTGCTGGCCGGGTTGCGCGTTTGGCCGTCGAGCGCGCTGAGGATGGTGGCCAGCTGGGTTCCGGTGAAGTCGGTCATCGTCGTTGTCCTCGGTTCGTTTCGATGTCCGGACATTCGCTCCATGGGCGAACCCATTCAACCTAAGTACCTGTAATTACATGTCTTATTAACCGGTCGATCGGATCATCAAATTGCTTGGGATGAGCGAGCGCCGGTACGCCGCCTATGCCGGGATCACCCGCGGCGCGGTGTCGAAAGCGCGGCTGTCCGGCCGGCTGGTGCTGCATCCCGACGGCTCGATCGACGCCGGCAAATCCGATCAGCGCCGCGCCAGTACCACCGACCCGTCGCAGCAGCGTGGCCGGCACGCGCCGGGTCATGGCCCGGCCTCACTGCGGCCGGTGCCGCAAGCTGCCCTCGGCGCGGTCAGTGAGACGCTGCGCGAACAGGGATTGCCCAGCCCCGAAGGCAAGATCGACTTCATGGCGGCGCGCACCGCCAATGAGGTGCTGAAGGCACGACTGCGGCGGATGGAGCTGCAGCAGAAGGAGGGCGAACTGGTCGACCGGGCGCGCGCTGTCGCCCTGGTGTTTCGCCTGGCGCGCCAGGAGCGCGACGTCTGGCTCGGCTGGCCGGCGCGCGTCGCGGCCTTGATGGCCGCCGAACTCGGCATCGACGCCCACGCCTTGCAGACCGTGCTGGAGACGCATGTACGCGAGCACCTCGCAAGCCTCGCCGAGGTTCGCTGCGAGTTCCGTTAGCGGCATCGATGTCGGCTACGATGTCGGGTTCAGGGGTGCGCTCGACCTGCTGCGCGCCTGGCGCGACGGCCGCACGCCGGATCCGGAGCTCACAGTGTCGCGGTGGGCCGACAGCCACCGGCTGCTGAGCCCGCGCGGCGCCAACGAGGCGGGGCGCTGGCGCACCAGCCGCACGCCCTACCTGCGCGAGATCATGGACGCGCTGTCGCCGATGCATCCGGCGCAGCGGGTGGTGGTGATGAAGGGGGCGCAAATCGGCGCCACCGAGGCCGGCAACAACTGGATCGGCTACATCATCCACCACGCGCCGGGGCCGATGCTGGCGGTGCAGCCGACGGTCGAACTGGCCAAGCGGTTCTCGCAGCAGCGCATCGATCCGCTGATCGAGGAGAGTCCGGTCCTCCGCGACAAGGTCGCGCCGGCGCGCTCGCGCGACAGCGGCAACACCGTGCTGGCGAAGGAGTTCCCCGGCGGCATCCTGGTGATGACCGGCGCCAACTCGGCGGTCGGCCTGCGCTCGATGCCGGTGCGCTACCTGTTTCTCGACGAGGTCGACGCCTATCCGCCGTCGGCCGACGAGGAAGGCGAGCCGGTGGCGCTGGCGGAAGCGCGCACCCGGACCTTCGCCTGGCGGCGCAAGGTGTTTCTGGCGTCGACGCCGACGGTGAAGGGACTGAGCCGCATCGAGCGGGAGTTCGAGGCCTCCGACCAGCGCCGCTTCTTCCTGCCGTGCCCGCTGTGCGGCGCTGCGCGGTGGCTGAAGTTCGAGCGGCTGCGCTGGGAATGGGGCAATCCCGCGAGCGTCGGCTACGTCTGCGAGGGCTGCGATGGCCGCTTCGGCGAGCATCACAAGACGCGGATGCTGGCCGCTGGCGAGTGGCGGGCGACTGCCTGTGCGGCGGATCCGGGCACCGTCGGCTTTCACATCTCGGCCCTCTACTCGCCGCTCGGCTGGTACTCCTGGCAGCAGATCGCTCGCGACTGGGAGGCGTGCCAGGCCAACGACGAGGCGAAGCGCAGCTTCAGGAACACGGTGCTGGGCGACACCTGGTTCGAGCCTGGCGAAGCGCCCGACTGGCAGCGGCTCTACGACCGCCGCGAGGATTACCATCTCGGCACCGTGCCGGCCGGCGGGCTGCTGCTGACCGCCGGCGCCGACGTGCAGAAGGACCGCATCGAGGTCTCGGTCTGGGCCTGGGGCCGCGGCCTGGAGAGCTGGCTGGTCGAGCACATCCTCATCGACGGCAGCCCGGCCGAGCCGGCGACGTGGTCGGCGTTGAGCGCGCTGCTGGCACAGGTCTGGCCGCACCCGTCGGGCGCGTATCTGACCATCGCCCGGCTGGCGATCGATACCGGCGGCCAGTACACCACCGAGGTCTACGCCTGGACGCGCCGGCAGAGCGCCGGCCAGGTGATGGCGATCAAGGGCGTCGACGGCTTCGACCGGACGACGCCGGTGGCCGGCCCGACCAACATCGAGGCGCGGCAGGGTGCGAAGCGCTCGCGCGGTGGCGCCAGGCTGTGGACGGTTGCCGTCGCCGTGTTCAAGTCCGAGCTCTACCGCTTCCTGCGCCAGGACCGGCCGACCGACGAGGAGATCGCTGCCGGCGTCGCCTGGCCGGCCGGCTACGTGCATCTGCCGCAGGGGCTCGATGCCGAGCGGGTCAAGCAGCTGGTCGCCGAGCAGTTGGTCACGGTGAAGACCCGGCGCGGCTTCGACAAGCTGGAATGGCAGAAGCTGCGCGCCCGCAACGAGACGCTGGACTGCCGGGTCTACGCCCGCGCCGCGGCGTGGGTGCTCGGCATCGACCGCTTCGCCGACGGCCGCTGGGCGCAGCTCGAAGGGCAACTCATGGCGGAAGCGGTCGACGCCGCGGAACGGCGCGTTCCACCGCCGCCGGCGCGCGCAGCGGCCAGTGCATCGTACCGGCCGGTGCCGCCCCGCCGGCAAGTCGCCTCGAGTTCCTGGATGACGGAGTGAGCCTTGGCCACCGCTGAGCAGATCGCGGCACAGATCGACAAGCTGGAAGGCCTGCGCGCCAACGGTTACGCCCGGGTCAGCTACGATGGGCGCACCGTCGAATACCGCTCGCTCGCCGAGATCGCCCGCGCCATCGCTGCGCTGCGCGCCTCGCTGGCCAGCGCAACCGGCAAGCCGGCGATCCGGCAGATCTACGTGCAGCAGCCGGACAAGGGCTTGTGAGCATGGACGGTCTTCCCGGCGGGCAGGCGGCGGGGATCAGCGCCCGCCTGGAAAGCGCGATGCGCTCGCGCCGGCTGGCCGCCTGGCTGCCGCCGACCCGCAACCTGAATGCCGCGATCGCCGCCGACGGCGAGCTGACCATCCGCCGCGCCCGCGAGATCGTGCTCGGCAACGCGCTCGCCACCAACGCCGCCGACGAGTTCGTCGCCAACGCCGTCGGCACCGGCATCAAGCCGTCGCCACTGCTCGACGACGCCGCCATCAAGCGCGCCATCCAGGCGCTGTGGCTGGCGTGGACCGACGAGGCCGACGCCGACGGCCTGACCGACTTCTACGGCCTGCAGGCGCTGATCGCCCGCGAGCTGTTCGTCGCCGGCGAGTGCTTCGTCCGGCTGCGGCCACGGCGTCCGGACGACCGGCTCAGCGTGCCGCTGCAGCTGCAGCTGCTGCAGGCGGAGATGCTGCCGCTGGCCAAGACCGGTACGGCGCCGAACGGCAACGCCGTGCGCTGCGGCATCGAGTTCGACGCGATCGGCCGGCGCGTGGCCTACTGGTTCCTGCGCAAGCATCCGGGCGATGCCACCGACACCAGCGTCGCCGCCGAGCCGTTTACCCGCGTGCCGGCCGATGCGGTGCTGCATGTCCGCAAGCCGGTCGAGGCCGGCCAGCTGCGCGGGCTGCCGTGGATCACGCCGACCTTGGTCCGGCTGTTCCAGATGGACCAGTACATGGACGCCCAGGTCGAACGGCAGAAGACGGCGGCGCTGTTCGTCGGCTTCGTCACCGTCGCCTCGCCCGACGAGGCGCTGCTCGGCGAGACCGCCAAGGACGACGGCACCGGGCTGGCGCAGCTGCGGCCGGCGCTGTTCCAGAAACTGCTGCCGGGCGAAGAAGTCACCTTCTCGCAGCCGCCGGGCGTCGGCAACGACTTCGATCTGTTCTGGTACCGGGTGTGCCTGGAGGTCGCCGCCGGCGTCGGCCTGCCGTATGCGGTGCTGACCGGCGATTTGCGGCAGACCAGCTACGGCTCGCAGCGCGCCGGGCTGATCCAGTTCCGCCGGCGCATGGAGCAGCTGCAGCACGGCGTGTTCGTCTTCCAGTTCTGCCGGCCGGTGTATCAGCGCTGGCTGACCGATGCGGTGCTGGCCGGCGCGCTGACGCTGCCCGGCTTCGCTGCCGATCCGCGGCGCTGGTGGCCGGTCAAGTGGATCCCGCCGCGCTGGGAGTGGATCGATCCGCTGAAGGACCGGCAGGCGGAGAAGCTCGCCGTCGACGCCGGCTTCAAGGCGCGCGCCGACGTGGTCGAGGCGGAGGGCTACGACGTCGAGGAGGTCGACGCGCGCATTGCCGCCGACCACGCGCGCGAGCACGCGCTGGGCCTGTCGTTCGCCGCCGGCGCCGGCGAAACACAAGGCACGCGGGCGACGCCGGATCAACCAACCGAGCCGCCGCAGCCCGACCAGTAACCGGAGTCCCCCGAATGCAATCCTGGTATTCGATCCGCGCCGCCGCTGGCGGCGATGGCGACATCCACGTCTACGACGAGATCGGCGGCTGGGGCATCTCGGCCCGCCAGTTCGTCGAGGACCTGCAGGCGCTGGGCGCGGTCAAGAACCTGACAGTATGGATCAACTCGCCGGCGGCTCATTCTTCGACGGCGTCGCGATCTACAACGCCCTGGCTCGGCACCCGGCGCACAAGACGGTCTGGGTCGACGGCTTCGCCGCATCGGCGGCGTCGGTGGTGGCGATGGCCGGCGACGAGATCGTCATGCCGGAAAACACCATGATGGTGATTCACCAGCCCAGAGGCGCCGGCGCCGGCACGGCTGCCGAGATGCGCGTGATCGCCGAAGCGCTCGACCGCGCCTGTCGCTCGATCGTCAGCATTTACGCCGCCAAGACCGAGCGATCGGCAGCAGACATCGAAGCGCTGCTGGCGGCCGAGACCTGGATGAGCGCGCAGGAAGCATTCGATCTCGGCTTCACCGACCGCATCGAACCTACCGTCGCCATCGCCGCCCGCTTCGATGCTCAGAAATTCCGCGTGAAACACCTGCCCGCTGCTGTGGCGGCACTACTGAAGGAGGCCCCCATGCCCGACGACGAGCCGGCGGCTGAGCCGCAGATCCCGGCAGGCGTCGAAGAGGACGACGCGACCGCGGCGCAGGTCGACTCGCCGGCCACCGCCGAGCCGCCCCCACCGGAAGTCGAAGCCGATGCCGCGCCGCCGCCGGACGAAGTCCCGGTCACAGCGCCCGCGATCGCTGCCGAGGCGCGGAAGGTCGCGCTCGGCTACGCGCGCGAGGTGACCGAGCTGTGCACGCTCGCTGGCTTCGCCGACCGCGCGGCCAAGTTCATCACGGCCGAAACGTCCGTCGAGCAGGTTCGCGAAGCACTGCTGGAAGCGCGCGCCACCGCTGACGCACGCCTGGCGGTCGACGGCACCTGCGCGCCGCGCGCTGGGCAAATGCCGGCCAGCAAGGACGCCGGATGGGGCGACGCCATCGCCCGGGTTTGCAAGCCATAGGAGTTTCGATCGATGCCGAACACCATCACCGAAGGGAAGCATGCGGGCGAGTTCGCCGTTTCCCTCTGCGACCCTCAGTATTGCAACGAACAGATCACCGTGCTGTCCGGGCAGGATCTCGATGCCGGCCACGTCGTCGGCCGGGTTACGCTCGGTGCGGCGACGCCGGCGGCGTTCGCCGGCAACGCCTCGAATACCGGCACGATCGGCTCGGTCAGCGTCGGCCTCGGCGCCAAGCCCGGCGTCTACACCCTGGTCTGCATCGAGCCGGCCACCAACGCCGGCAGGTTCACCGTCGAGGACCCGGACGGCATCCTGATCGGCGTCGCCACCGTTGCGGTGGCGTTCAGCGCCGGCGGGCTCGGCTTCACCATCGCCGACGGCGCGACCGACTTCGTTTCCGGCGAGGGCTTCACCATCACCGTCGCCGCCGGGACCGGCAAGGTGAAGGAATACAACCCGGCCAACACCGACGGTTCGGCAGTGCCTGCCGGCATTCTCTACGACGCTGTCGATGCCACCGGCGGCGACGCCAAGGGCGTCATCGTCGCGCGCCACGCCGTGGTCAACGCCAGCGAGCTGGTCTGGTTCTCCGGTGCTTCCACCAACTAGAAGACCGCCGGCCTCGCCGGTCTGGCGCTGCTCGGCATCATCGGTCGCTGAGCGCCCAGCCAGAAGGAAACACTGCAATGGTAAGCATGGACATCTTCCACTCCGACGCGTTCAGCGCCATTCAGCTGACCGCCGCGGTCGAGAAAATCCCCTATCGCCCGGCGCTGCTCGGCAGCCTCAACCTGTTCGAGCCGGACCGCATCCGCGTCGAATGGGCGGTGATCGAGAAGCGCGACGGCACCCTGGCGCTGATCCAGACCTCGGAGCGCGGCGCGCCGCTGGCCGAACAGGTGGCGATCAAGCGCGACATCCGCTCGTTCCGCACCGTGCGGCTGGCCAAGGGCGACACCATCCGGGCGTCGGAGCTGCAGAACATCCGCGCCTTCGGTTCAGAGACCGACCTGCAGACGGTGCAGCAGGAAGTCGCGGTGCGGCTGGCGCGGTTGCGCAACGACCTGGAGCTGACCCTGGAGAACCACCGGCTCGGCGCGATTCAGGGGATCGTCCTCGACGCCGACGGGACGACGCTGAAGAACTGGTTCACCGAGTGGGCGATCACCCAGGCGGCCGAGATCGACTTCGCGCTCGGCACCAGCGGCACCGACGTGCGCGGCAAGTGCGGGCAGGTGAAGCGGCAGATGATGGTGGCATCCAAGGGCGCCTGGCTGCCGGGGACGCAGATCTACGGCTTGGCCAGCGACGGCTTCTTCGATGCGCTGGTCAGCCACGACGCGGTCAAACAGACCTACCTGAACTGGACCGCCGCCGCCGATCTGCGCCAGCCGCTCGCCTACGAGACGTTCCAGTTCGGCGGCATCACCTTCGTCAACTATCGCGGCACCGACGACGGCTCGACCGTCGCCATCGCCGCCGATACGTGCAAGTTCTTCCCGGTCGGCGCCAACGGCGTGTTCCGGGTGGCGCAGAGCCCGGCCGAGACCTTCGACTTCGTCAACACCCCCGGCCTCGACGTCTACGCCATGACCATCCCGACCGCGACCGCAACGCCTCGGTGCGGATCGAGCTGTACAGCTACCCGCTGTTCATCTGCACCCGGCCGGAGATGCTGCAGCGCGCCAGGAAGGCTTGAGGGCGGTGAGACTGGACGCGATCGCCGTCGGCCAGGTATCAAGACATGCTGACGCTCTCCGCGACGCCGCTGGCGCTCCAGCACGCGATCATCGCCGTCGGTGCCTACAACACCGCTTCCACCACCGTTTCCGGCTACTTCAACGTCGCCAAGGACGGCACCCCCGTCGCGGAATGGAACCGGGAGGCGCCGAACGCCGCCGGCTGGCAATGCGCCGGCCTGGCGCAGCGGGCGACGCTCGCCGCCGTCTCCACCACCTGGAAGTGGCGAGTTCGCGCGGAGACCGCCGGCACCACCGTCAACGTCGGCAATCTCGCCATCGCGGTGCTGCAGCTGGAGGCGACGCCGGCAGCGCGCTGACGCACCATGGCGCTCATCTCATAGCCTGAACCGTGGCGACCTCGGCGTGGTTCGGAGCATCGACCCCGAAGCCTCGGAAATGATTATCGCCTTCGACGGCCGGCCGGTGACGGACGGTTTAGCAGGCTGAGGAAAAAGTCGAATGTTCACGGAACATCCCGGAAAAACCAGAATCGTATCGGTGACATTCCGGAATCGCCTGTTGAACAAATTTCCTTTTTCCGCAGCCTGTTATCGGGACGCTTGCCGAGGCGCTGTTCCGATGAGTGGAGTTCGACCCGGGCGCAGACTTTCCTTGCATACGTCACTTCTTGACTTCTTGGCTTACTCCGGAACCGTCAACACATCGGCAACGTATATGATCCGATCCGCTTCCGCCGGCGCCAGCGCGATCGGCGGCAGGTTGGCGGCGGTGATCGCCGGCGCCTGCCCCGGCACGCCACTGCGGGGGATGGCGTGCACCACTTGGCTCGGCGGCAGGTCGCGAGCCTCCTTCAGATGCCGGTACATCAGGTCCATCGCCTGGATGAAGTAGGAATGCAGGGGGATGAACCGGATATCGAAGCCGGGAACGCTGTTGAGCGCGTCGAGGTGCTGGGCATTGGTCACCTCGATGTAGCGCAGCCGGCTTTGCTCAGCTTCGATCTGGCGGTTGCGCGCGTAATAGGCGCGTCCGGCGTGGTTGGGATGGACAACGCCGTCGGCGCGCCCCTGCACGATGATTGCGGGCGTGCCGAGCAGGTCGGCGGTCGCGCGAATGTTGGCGATGGCGCGGTGCAGCCGACGGTGCGCCTCGAGGGCCGCGCCGGACGGCGGCTCGCCGGTTACCGGATCACTGCCGGTCCACAACTCCCGCAGGCAGAGCGCCCCATCCAGGTTCTGGTCCGGCACGCCGGCTGGCGAAACCGACAGGGTGTTCTGCATGGGGCCGCCCAGCGACGCGTTGTTGATGACGTTGACGCCGCCGGTTGGCGGGATACCGCTGGAGGTGCCGAACAGGATCGCTTCCGCATCCCTGCTGATGGCGATCGGGTTTCCCGTAACGTCGGCGGCGCCGAGGCTGTAGTCGCAGAGATTGTCCTGCACCCGCGCGCCCACATAGGCGTTCGCGTAGGTGACGGCGATGGCTTGCGGCACGACCAGCGTCCACAGCGCGGGCTGGACGACATTCTGCTCGCTGAGGATGCCGTAGCGGTTGATGATCGCCTGCGCTTCCCGCGCTTGGCCGGCGATGCTGCCGGAGGTTATCAGCCCACGCGCCTGCAGCGCCCGACAGCGGTTTTCGGCGAGCGCCGGCGGCCCGCTGTTCACCGGAGCGTCGGGCTGGGACAGATTGGCGCAGCCCTGGAAGAGATTGATGTGGGTGACGTAGTCGTAGAGGTTCTTGCCGCCCTGGGTGAACAGCGGCCGCTCGCCTTGAGCGATGGAGAACGAAGGGCCGGGTGGCGGGTTGACGTTCGGTTCGGACACGGCGACGCCGTCGATCAGCCCGAACCGGTCGATTTCCGCCGCGCGCAGCGACGCCGCGCCGCCATTCGAGATGCTGGAGCCGATGACGATGGTGTTGGCCGGAGAGATCGGCGCGTCCGGATACCGGCGGTTCAGCTCCCGAAAGGCAAACAGGGTCGCCTGCAGGACGTTGACGTCCCAGTCGGCCTCCGGGTTCTGCTCGGAGTGGGCGTGCTTGAAGGCAAAGCGGCCGGGGGTATCGGCGTTGAAGGCGACGCGCTCGGCGTCGCTGATCCGCGCCTGGAAGTTGCCCCGATGGCCGGCGACGCCCGCGGTTTCACGCACGCCGTCGATCAGGTTGACGGTATCGCTCTGCAGGTCGTGCGCGCCGGTGCCGGTGCCCTTGTCGGTGTAGGCGACGGCGCAGCCGTTCTTCAGCCCCCACTCGCCGCTGGTGCCGATGGCGCCGTAGATCCCCCGGGAGCCGGACGACGGGCCGGTGACGATACACGGCGAGCCGGGGTCGAAGCTCGCCGGGATCTGCACCATCAGCGTGACGTTCTGGCGGCCGGAGCCGTCGTCGGCGTAGGTCAGGCACTCGCTGCCGGCGATCTTCCCCTCGTCGGTCGTCACCGTTCCGTCGGCGAGGACATTCGGGCCGTAGAGCGTGCCGTAGCCGCCGCCGGCGCTGACGTCGACGATCGCTCGGTAGTTGGTGTAGATGGCGAGCCGGCGCAGCTCGCGACGGTCGGGTTGAGCGGATCGGCAATCTTCGGCGGCTGTGCTGCCAGCCCGGACTTGCCGAGGCCGGCGGTCAACAGATCGTCGCTGACGCCGTCGTAGGTGACGCAGCGAACGTGCCCGTGTCGAAGCGACTCGATCGCGGCGGAGGGGATGCCGACCACCCCCCCGTGGTCACCACCCACAGAACACGCGCCCGCAGTCGCCGCGAAGGCTGCTGCGACGTGCAGTTTCCTCACTATCTCCGCCTCCCTGCTCTCAGTCGATCAGCGACTGATCGACCGTATCACTTCACGCGAAGCGTGGCAGTACTGGCATCTGCCGCTCAGCCGTGCCAAGGGAACTCTATCTGCAAGAGCTATGGTGATCGTGCGTTCGTGCTTGAGATCGATCCGGCGAAAATGGCCACGAATACACCGGCTCGCGGCCGCCGGCTACTTGGACGCGAGATGCTGGCTGAACCATCCCGCGGCCGCCTGTGACGCC
>JBDHSN010000104.1:0-11394 GCA_039808105.1 Rhodospirillales bacterium | reverse complement strand
CGCCGACGCAGGAGCCGGTGCAGAGCCCGACACAGACGCAGCAACAGACGCAGCAGCAACAGCAGGAGACCGGCCTGGTTCGCCTCGCGTCAGCGACGCCCCGCGTCCTGGTTGCCGAGGACGAGCCACTGGCAGCGCTCGAGATCACCGGCATCCTCAGCGAGGCCGGCCTGCAGGTGGTCGGGCCGGCGACCACCGTCCGCGAGGCGATGGAACTGGGCCGCGGTGCCGCGATCGCCGCCGGCGTCCTCGACGTCAACCTCAAGGGTGACCTGATCTTCCCGGTCGCCGACCTGCTGAGCAGCCGCGGCGCGCCCGTCGTCCTGGTGACCGGCTACGATACCGATACCATCTTGCCCGAGCGCTACCGCGGCCTCTGTGTTCTGCGCAAGCCGATCGACCGGAAGCGGCTGATCGAACACCTCCTGCCCCTTCTGCATACGCAGCCGGCTGCCAGTGAAGGATAGCAGGCCGCCGGGGGTCAGCCTTTCCGGCGCCATTCCGAAGGAATGGACGTGCTGCAAAGCTGCAGGGACGCGGGACGATCGCTAAAATCGGGTCCGGACGGATCAGTCGGCCTTCAGGCCCTCGCGGAAACGGCCAAGCCACGCCAGCCGGCCCTCCAGGGTGGCGACATGATGGTCGAGCCAGTCGGCAAGGTAAGGCGTGGCTCCTGACGGGTGGTGTCGCAGGTCCTGCAGCCGGGCGATCTCCCGTTCGACCGAAGCCTCCAGCAGTTCCGCCTGCGCCTGCCGGTCCTCTGCCGGCAGCAGGTGCAGGAAACGGAACTTCAGGGCGGTGATCAGGGTGTTGAGCTCGGTGTTCGACGGTCGCAAGTCGGCGACCAGCAGCGCCCGCATCTCGGCGCGACCGTCTTCCGTAATCTGCAGCAGCGCGGTGTCGTCGCTGCCTTCCACCGTTTCGACCAGCCCCTCGTACTTCAGCAACTCGAGCGAGTGCCCCATGATCTCCGGGGTCGGCCCGATGACCCGGCTGACGAAGTGGCGGATCGAGATGGCAAGCTCGCCATAGCGCATCGGCGCGATCGCAAGCGTGCCCAGCGCGCACAGCCGGATCGCTTCCTTCGGTGTCAGCGTGTGGTCCGCATACACGGCGATCTCTCCACCGGGAAACTCCAACCCACTTAAGATAGTGCCGGATCGTCGGTGCAAAGTCCAATGCTCACCGGATTGTTCCCGGACCGCTGGGGCGCGCCGATGGCCGGGATCAGGAACACAGGATCCGTCTCTTTCGCGGCCGGCGACGCTGAACGGCACGGGCTTTGCTCATAGCCGCTATGCGGAACCTCCGGCAGGGATCGAGCATTTAGCAGAGTAGCCCGCCGCAGTTGGGCTGCTTCCCTGACAAGAACCGACCCGGTCGTACGGGTTCACGGTGGAAAGGAGATCGGGATTGCCGAAAACCACGGTACTCGCCGTCTGAGACCGAAAGAATCCGCTCGCTTACGTCTCCCCTGTCGTCCGTTTCCAATTACGGAGGATGAACGACCATGTTCGATTGGTTGATTGTTGGTGCCGGATTCACTGGCTGTGTACTGGCAGAGCGGTTGGCCAGCCAGCTCGGCGATCTGGTGCTGCTGCTCGACCGGCGCTCCCACATCGGCGGGAATTCCTATGACCGTTTCGACGGCATGGGCTTGCTGACGCCGGTCTACGGACGGCACGTCCTGCAGACCGAAGATACGCGCGTGCTCGCGTACCTCTCCCGTTTCACACACTGGTACGAAGCGGAGCGCGATGCCGGGCGCGACCTGTACACCCCCCTGCGCGGCGCCGCCGATCGTGCACAGCGCGGCCTGGGTGAAGCCGTGGCGTACGATGGTGCGGCGCTGCGCTGTCCGGAGGCGATGCCGTACGCGGATGCGCTGGCCGCGCCGGCGCTGACGCCGGCGGGCGCGGTGCCTGGGCACCTGCTGGGCAAGTCCCTCGTTCCCACCGACGGCTACACCGCGATGTTCGACCGGATGCTGTCCCATCACAACATCAAGCTGATGCTGAATACGGACTACGCCGAGGTTCGCGACATCATTCCCTTCCGTCGCCTGATCTATACCGGTCCGATCGACGAGTATTTCGAGTACTGCTACGGCAAGCTGCCCTACCAGGCGATTCCCGCCGACGAGCACGGCTACCCCCTCAACGCCGCGGGGGACGACAGCCTCTACCGGCGATATGAGGAGCTGGCGCGCACCTCGACGGCGGTTTTCTTCCTGGGCCGCCTTGCGACGTACAAGTACCTGACAATGGCCGACGTCGTGGCGCAGGCACTGGCGGCGTTCGATCGCATCAGTGATGCGACGACGGCTCCCGACCCGGAGTCTGTCGTCCGGACCATCAGCGCGCCGTCGCTCTGACCATCAGGGGTTCGCGATCTGAACAGGGGGCGGGCGCGGCGGCGGAGGGCAGGTGTTCCCGCCTCCGGCCGGCATGCCATGACCTCTGAGCGCGATCTCGTCCCGGTATCTCGCGAGATGGGTCACGTGGCGACCCGTCGCTCCAGCCGATCGCCAGCCGAGGCCGTGGTTCGATGACATCGATGACCTTGTTGCCGCCCATCCGTGCCGAACTGTTCAGCATCGAGCGGCTCGAGCAGTTCGCAGAGCCGCTGGCCGCTTCGCATCTCGTCGTTCCTGGCATCCGCCGGGGCGTCGCGGTGCTCAAGCGGTGCCGGGACAACAGCGAGGCGCTGCGGCGGGCCTATGACCAGATCGGCATGGCGGTGACCAGCGGCGAGCCGATTTCTCCGGCGGCGGAGTGGCTGGTCGATAACTATCACATCGTCGAAGAGCAGTTGCGCGAGATCCGCGAGGATCTGCCGCGCGGATTTTATCGCAAGCTGCCGAAGCTGGCCGGCGGGGTGTTCAAATCCTATCCGCGCGTCTACGCCATCGCCTGGGCGTACGTCGAGCACACCGACAGCCGTTTCGATCCGGCGACGCTGTCGCGGTTTGTCCAGGCCTACCAGCGGGCACAGGCGCTGACGCTGGGCGAGCTGTGGGCGCTCGCGATCTCGCTGCGCCTGGTGCTGGTGGAGAACCTGCGGCGCCTGACTGACCGGGTCATCCAGCGGCGCGCCGCCCGTGCCGAGGCCGATGCGCTCGCCGAGGCATTGCTGGAGGATCCGTCCCATCCGATCGACGTCGTCGACGCCATGGACCGCTGGCAGTCGACGCCGCTGTGGAGCACGTTCGTCGCCCAGCTCGCGCAGCGATTGCGCGACCGTGATCCGGCCAGTACCCCGGTTCTGGCCCGTCTCGGCGACCGCCTGGGCGCCGAGGGCCGCTCGGTCGAGGAACTCGTCCAGTTGGAGCATCACGAGCAGGTGGTCGGCCATCTCCTCGTCCGCAACGTCATCACCAGCATGCGGCTGATGTCCTCGGTCGACTGGACGGAGCTGGTCGAGGGGATCAGCCTCGTCGAAGCGGCACTGCGCGCCGGCACGGACGTGGCGGCGATGGATTTCGCCAGCCGCGACCGTTATCGCCACGCCGTCGAGGACATGGCGCAAGGGGCGGGGCGCAGCGAGCTGGAGGTGGCAAAGGCGGCGACCGACCGGGCCAACGCCGCCGAGCGCGGCTCGGTGATGGCCGACCCTGGCTATTACCTCGTCGGCCCGGGGCGGGCCGGGCTGGAGTTCGACCTCGGCGTGCGGCTGACGCCGTGGCAATGGGCGGAGCGTCGGCTGCGCGCCACCGCCAAGGTGAGCTTTCTGGGCGGCATCGCGCTGGTTACCGCGCTGATTCTCGCCGGTTTCGTGCTGGTTCTCGGCGACGAGCAGACCGGTCCGGGCCTGCTCGTTCTCCTCGCCCTGCTGGCGTTGATTCCGGCATCCGACGTGGCGGTGGCGCTGGTCAACCGGCTGGTGCCGGAACTGCTCGGCCCGCGCCGGCTGCTCCGCCTGGAGCTGAAGGAGGGGGTGCCGGCGCATCTGCGCACGATGGTCGTCGTGCCGATGATGCTGACCGCCAAATCAGCGCTCGCCGAGCAGATCGAGCTGCTGGAGACGCATTACCTCGCCAACGCCGACGGCGACATCCGCTTCGCCCTGCTCTCCGACTGGCGCGACGCGCCGCAGGAGGAAGCCAGCGCCGAGGACCTCGCCCTGCTGGCGGCGGCAGAGCAGGGGATCGCCGCGCTCAACCGCCGGCATCCGCCGACCCCCGACGGCGGTCCGCGCTTTCATCTGTTCCACCGCCGGCGTCTGTGGTGCGAGAGTGAAGGCCGCTGGATGGGCTGGGAGCGCAAGCGCGGCAAGCTGCACGAGTTCAACCGCCTGCTGCGGGGTGCCACCGACACGACCTTCCTGCCGCTCGAGGGGGAGCCGGCGACCGCCCCGGCCGATGTCCGCTACGTCATCACCCTCGACGCCGATACCCGTCTGCCACGCGGCGGGGCGCGGCGGCTGATCGGCACCATCGCCCATCCGCTCAATCGCCCCGTCTACGACCCCGAGCTCCGCCGGGTGACGTATGGGCACGGGCTGCTGCAGCCGCGGGTCGCCCCGACCTTGCCGGAAGCCGGCGAAGGAACCCGTCACCAGAAGATCTATGCCGGACCCCGCGGCACCGACGCCTACGAGTTCGCCGTCTCCGACGTTTACCAGGACCTGTTCGACGAAGGCATCTTCACCGGCAAGGGCCTCTACGACGTCGATGCCTTCGAGCAGGCGATGGCCGGGCGCGTTCCCGATAACACCATGCTCTCCCACGACCTGTTCGAAGGAGTCGCCGCACGGGCGGCGCTGTGCTCCGACATCGAGCTGTTCGAGGACTACCCGCCGAGCTACGAGGTCAACGCCGCCCGCCGCCATCGCTGGGCGCGCGGCGACTGGCAGCTGCTGCCGTGGATCTTCGGCAGTGGCCCCCGCGGCAGCACCGGCGGCTCGCTGCCAGCGATCGGCCGCTGGAAGATGCTGGACAACCTGCGGCGGACGTTGGTCGCTCCGGCGGCGGTGGCGCTGCTGGTGCTCGGCTGGTGCCTTTCCGGCCTGATCCCGCTCACTGTCACCGCCTTCGTCATCGCCGTCTTCCTGATCCCCAGTCTGCTACCGCTGGTCAGCTATCTGCGGCCGGCGCGCCTGCGGGCGTCGCGGCGCCTCGTCCTTCGCGGCCCCGGCCACGACCTCCGCCTCGCAGCCGAGCAGACGGCGCTGGCGCTGGTGCTGCTGCCGCACCAGGCGTGGATGATGACCGATGCGATCGCCCGCACGCTGTGGCGGATGACGGTCAGCCACCGCCACATGCTGGAATGGGTGACGGCGGCACAGGCCCACAGCCACATCGACCTGAGCCTCGGCGGCGCCTACCGCAGGATGGGAGGTGCGCCGTTGCTGGCAGTGGCCGCCGGCGCCGTCGTCGCGCTGGTGCATCCCGCTGCGCTCGTCCTTGCTGCGCCGTTCATCACGGCCTGGCTGGCCTCGCCGGCGGTTGCCCGCTGGATCAGCACGCCGCTGCCGGGCGCCCGGCCGGAGCCGCTGTCGCGAGACGCCGAATGGATGCTGCGCTCGACCGCGCGGCAAACCTGGCACTACTTCGAGCGCTACGTGACCGCCGAGGACAACTGGCTGCCGCCGGACAACTTCCAGGAGGACCCGCCGCAGACCGCGCACCGCACCTCGCCGACCAACATCGGTCTCTACATGCTGGCGGCGATTTCGGCGCGCGATTTCGGCTGGATCGGCACCGTCGAGCTGACCGAGCGGCTCGAGGACACCTTCGGCACGCTCGACAAGCTGCAGACCTTCCGCGGCCATCTCTACAACTGGTACGACACCAGGACGCTGGCGGCGCTGGAGCCCCGCTACATTTCGACGGTCGACAGCGGCAACCTTGCCGGCCACCTCATCGTCGTCCGTCAGGCCTGCCTTGAGCTCGCCGAGGCGCCACACCGCTTCGACGAGGCGGTGGCGGGGATCCGCGATACGCTGCGCGTGCTGCACGATGGTGCCGGGCGGGTAACCGAGGAACGGCGCGGCGGCGCCGTCGACCGCCGCGAGCTGGACCGCGAGATCCACGAGATCGAGACCTTCCTCGACCGGTCCGGCGCCGAGCTGAAGACCAGTCCGGAGCCGTGGCGCCAGCTCGCCGCCCGGGCCGAAACCCTGGTAGACGCGGCCCAGGCGCTGCGGCGGGAGCGCGACGGCCCCGATCTGCGGATGCTGACCGAATGGGCGCTCGCCGTTCGCGCGGCGATCGACAGCAACAGCCGCAACATGGAGGCGGCGGCGGAGCCGCTGCGCCGCCGGCTGCTGCAGCTCGCCGACGCCGCCGACCGGCACAGCCGGATGATGCGCTTCGACTTCCTCTACAATCAAACGCAGAAACTGTTCGCCATCGGCTACCGGCCGGCCGAGAACGCGCTCGATGCCAGCACCTATGACCTGCTTGCTTCGGAGGCACGGCTGGCGAGCTTCGTCGCGGTGGCCCGCGGCGATGTTCCGGCCACCCACTGGTTCCGGCTCGGCCGGCCGATGACGCCGGTCGGGGACGGCGCCGCGCTGGTGTCGTGGTCGGCCTCGATGTTCGAATACCTGATGCCGGAACTGGTGATGTCGGTGCCGCCGGCGAGCCTCATCGCCAATACCAACCGGCAGGTGGTCGCCCACCAGATCGCCTATGGGCGGGAGCGGGGGGTGCCGTGGGGCATCTCCGAGTCGGCCTTCAACGTCCGCGATCTCAACATGACCTACCAGTACTCGAACTTCGGCGTGGCCGGCCTTGGCCTGAAACGCGGCCTGTCCGAGGACCTGGTGATCGCGCCTTACGCCACCGCCCTCGCCGCCATGGTCGATCCGGCCGCTGCTGCCCGCAACCTCGCGGACCTGGCCGGGGTCGGCGCCCGCGGCAGCTGCGGCTTCTACGAGTCGGTGGACTATACCGCCGACCGCCTGCCGGCCGGCCGCGACCACGTGGTCATCCGCGCCTACATGGCGCACCACCAGGGCATGACGGTCGTGGCCCTGGCCAACGTGCTGACCGGCTGGCGGATGCGGGCGCGCTTCCACGCCGAGCCCGAGGTGCGCAGCGCCGAGCTACTGCTGCAGGAGCGGATGCCGCGGGCGATCGACGTCGCGACGCCGCGCGAGGCCCAGGCCGGGGTGCGCCTGCACATCCTCAGCTCGGTGCCGGTGGCGCTCCGCCATTTCTCGACGCCGCACACGCCGACGCCGCGGGCGCATCTGCTGTCCAACGGCCGCTACTCGGTGATGCTGACCGTCTCCGGCTCGGGCTACAGCCGCTGGAACGGCCTTGCCGTGACCCGCTGGCGCGAGGACTCCACCCGCGACTGCTGGGGGCAGTACATCTACCTGAAAGACCTACAGAGCGGCGCGGTATGGTCCGCCGGCTATCAGCCGACCGGTGCCGAGCCTGACCTCTATGAGGTCAGCTATTCGGAGGAACGCGCCGAGATCAAGCGGCGGGACGGCAGCGTCCTGACCAGGCTGGAGGTGGTCGTCGCCGTCGAGGAGGACGTCGAGGTCCGCCAGATCACCCTCAGCAATCTCGGCGCCCGCAGCCGGGAAATCGAGCTGACCTCCTACGCCGAGATCGTGCTGGCGACGCCGGCGGCCGACGCGGCGCATCCGGCGTTCTCCAACCTGTTCGTGCAGACCGAATTCGTACCCGGCATCGAGGCGCTGCTGGCGACGCGGCGGCCGCGCAGCATGGACGAGCCGGCGTACTGGGCGGCGCATCTGGCCGTCTCCACCGGCGCCCGCGGCGGTGTCCAGTACGAGACGGACCGGGGGCGGTTCATCGGCCGGCACCAGGATGTCCGCGCCCCCAGCGCCGTCCACGACGAACAGACGCTGTCGGGCAGCCTCGGACCGGTGCTCGATCCGATCTTCAGCCTGCGCAAGCGCGTGCAGCTGGCTCCTGGCGCGACGGTCCGGGTCAACTTCGTCACGCTGGTGGCGAACACCCGCGACGAAGTGCTGGCGGTCGCCGACCGCTACCGCGACGTGGCGGTGTTCGAGCAGACGGTGACCCAGGCGTGGACGCGGGCGCAGGTGCAGCTTCGCCACCTCGGCATCAGCCCGGATGAGGCGCATCTGTTTCAGCGGCTGGCGACGCGGCTGCTCTACGTCGATCCGCTGCTGCGGGCGCCGCAGGAAGTGCTGCAGCACAACCAGCGCGGTCCTTCCGCACTGTGGGCGCACGGCATCTCCGGCGACCGGCCGATCGTCCTGCTGCGGGTGGACGAGGGTGAGGCCCGCGACATCGCTCGCCAGCTGCTGCTGGCCCAGGACTACTGGCGGATGAAGGGCCTCATCGTCGATCTCGTCTTCCTCAACGAGCAGCAGCACTCCTACTATGAGCACACCCAGGCGACGCTGGAAGCGCTCGGCCGCGCCCGCCAGGCAGCGGCCGGATCGGGTGCCGACCGCGGCGGCGTCTTCACCGTCAGGGAATCGCAGGTCGATGCCGAGGACCTGCGCCTGCTGCTGACCTCGGCGCGGGTGCTGCTGCGCTCGGGGGATGGCACCCTCGCTGAGCAGGTGATCCGGCTGCTGACCCGCCAGCCGCCACCGGAGCGCGGGCGGGCGATCCGGCCGTCGCCGCCGCGGGAGGAAACGCCGCCGCCGCGGCCGGTGCTGGAGTTCTTTAACGGCATCGGCGGCTTCGGCGAGGCCGGGCAGGAATACGTCATCGTCCTCGGCGCCCGCCAGTACACCCCGGCGCCGTGGTCCAACGTCATCGCCAATCCGAACTTCGGCTTCATCGTCACCGAAGCGGGATCCGGGTTCACCTGGTGCGCCAACAGCCACGAGAACCAGCTCACCCCGTGGTCCAACGATCCGGTGGGGGACCCGCCGGGCGAGATCCTCTACCTGCGCGACGAGGAGACCGGCGAGGTGTGGACACCGACGCCGCTGCCGATCCGCGAGGACGGCTCCTACGTCGTCCGCCACGGCCAGGGCTACAGCCGCTTCGAGCACAGCAGCCACGATATCGGGCTGACGCTGATCCAGTTCGTGCCGCCCGATGATCCGGTGAAGATCTCGCGGCTGATCTTCAGCAACCGCTCGCGGCGGCCCCGCGAGATCTCGGTAACCGCGTACGTGGAGTGGGTGCTGGGGCCGGCACGGCCGCCGTCGGTGCCCTACATCGTCACCACGCTCGACCGGACGACGGCGGCGATGATGGCGCGCAATCCGTGGAACCAGGAGTTCGGCAGCCGCGTCGCCTTTCTCGACATGGCCGGGGCGCAGTCCACCTGGACCGCCGACCGCGGCGAGTTCATCGGCCGCAACGGCTCGCTCGACCGCCCGGCCGGGCTGGCGCCGGACGCCGTCCTGTCCGGCCGCGTCGGCGGCGGCCTCGACCCCTGTGCCGCCATGCAGACCCGGCTGCGGCTGGCGCCGGAGCAGACGGTGGAGGTCATCGTCCTGCTTGGCCAGGGCGCGGATGGCGACGACGCCCGTCGCCTGATCCTGCACTACCGCAAGCAGAACCCCGACGAGATGCTGTCGGAGGTGCGCCGGCGCTGGGACGACGTGGCCGGCGCGCTGCGCGTCAGGACGCCCGACCGGGCAATGGACCTGCTGCTCAACGGCTGGCTGCTCTACCAGACGCTGGGCTGCCGGGTGTGGGCGCGGGCCGGCTTCTACCAGGCGGGCGGGGCCTTCGGCTTCCGCGACCAGTTGCAGGACACGATGGCGCTGGCGGTGGCCAAGCCGGATGTGGCGCGCCGCCAGATCCTGCTGGCCGCGTCGCGGCAGTTCCCGGAGGGGGATGTGCAGCACTGGTGGCATCCGCCTTCCGGCAAGGGCGTTCGCACCCACATCTCCGACGACCTGGTCTGGCTGCCGTTCACCGTCGCCCACTATCTCGACGTGACCGGTGACGACGAGATTCTGGCAGCAGAGGTGCCGTTCATCGACGGACCACCGCTGCCGCAGGAACAGCACGATTCCTATTTCGAGCCGGAGGTCTCGGCGCAGAGGGCGTCGCTGTTCGAGCACTGCGCCCGGGCGCTCGACTGCCGGCTGGAAGTGGGCCGGCACGGGTTGCCGCACATCGGTACCGGCGACTGGAACGACGGGATGAACCGCGTCGGCCAGCGCGGCGAGGGCGAGAGCGTGTGGATGGCGTGGTTCCTCTACGCCACCCTGACGCGGTTCGCCGTGATCGCCGAAAAGCAAGGCGAGACGGCGCGCAGCCAGAAGTGGCGCGCCCACGCCGGCAAGCTCCGTCTTGCCGCCGAGCGCAACGCCTGGGACGGCGACTGGTATCGCCGCGCCTACTTCGATGACGCAACGCCGCTGGGCAGCGCGTCCGGCGCCGAATGCCGGATCGATTCGCTCTCGCAGTCGTGGGCGGTGCTGTCCGGCGCCGCCGACCCGGCGCGGGCGGCGCGGGCGATGGCGGCGGTGGACGAGTATCTCGTCCGCTACGCCGACAACATCGTGCTGCTGCTGACGCCGCCGTTCGACAAGACGCTGCTCGATCCCGGCTACATCAAGGGCTACCTGCCGGGGATCCGCGAGAACGGCGGCCAATATACCCACGCAGCGGTGTGGACGGTGATGGCGCAGGCGGCGCTCGGCGACGGCAACCGCGCCGGCGAGCTGTTCAGCCTGCTCAACCCGATCAACCACGCCCGCACCCGCGTCGGCGTGCAGCGCTACAAGGTCGAGCCTTACGTCCTTGCCGCCGATGTCTATGGCGAGGTCCCGCACGTCGGCCGCGGCGGCTGGACTTGGTACACCGGCTCGGCCGGGTGGATGTACCGGGCCGGCATCGAGGCCATCCTCGGCTTCCAGCTCAGCGGGCGGACGCTGCGGATCGATCCGTGCGTGCCGCAGAGCTGGCCAGCCTACCGCATGAGCCTGCGCTACCACTCGGCCCGCTACGAGATCCTGGTGGATAACCCGCAGCGGGTCTGCCGCGGCGTGCAGTCGCTGACGGTGGACGGGGCGGCCGTCGATCCGGCAGCGGCGGTGCTGCTGATCGACGACGGCGCCGAGCATGTCGTCCGGGTCACCCTCGGCACCGAGGTGGTCGAGGCGGCCGAACCCTCCGAACCGCGGCGCTGTCGTGAGCAGGGGTGCGGTTTGTGAGGCAGGGGTGCGCTTCACTTGCGATCAGCAATCCCCGACGTAGGGTGGACTGAGCAAAGCGATGTCCACCAATGTCCCGCCGCCGCCCCTCGCCGGCGCGACCGGTCTCCACATATGGTGCGCTTCGCTTTCGCTCAGCAGCACCCTACGCAGGGGATGATCGTATAGGGTGCTGGTGAGCGATGGCGAACCGCACCAAATTTCCCTCCACATCGGCTTGTCCGCACGGCTGGAAGTGGTGTTCTCGCCGTCCTCGGGGAAGAGGGGAACCGATGGTGTGATGCAGGCAACGATCGTTGCGCTCTACGGTGA